>JANMFL010000144.1:0-1648 GCA_031377945.1 Acidimicrobiaceae bacterium
GGGGGCGGGGCGCTCGATTCGATCGCGCGCGGAGACGTCGTTCGCGCCTACGCGCAGCTCGCGCCGGGTCATCGCTTCTGGAACGAGGACACCGGCGATCCACGCCCCGGGATGGCGCGGCGTCACGTGCTGCTCTCGGGCGGGGCGACCCTGGGGCGGGACCTGCCCGTCGAGGGCCGGGAGCTGGCCGGGATCCACCTGGCGTTGGAGTACCTCGTCCCGTCCAACCGGGTGCAGGAGGGCGACCTCGATCGCTCGCCGATCGACGCGTCCGGCAAGCACGTCGTCATCATCGGTGGCGGCGACACCGGCGCCGATTGCTTGGGCACCGCGCATCGCCAGGGTGCGGCATCGGTGACGCAGCTCGAGATCATGCCGCAGCCGCCACTGACGCGAAACGGCGCAGGGAACCCGTGGCCGCAGTTCGCGATGGTCTACAAGGTGACGTCGGCCCACGAGGAGGGCGGCGAGCGCCTGTACAGCGTGAACACCGAGCGCTTCCTCGACGACGGCCAGGGCAACCTGCGCGCCCTGCGCATCCACGAGGTGCAGAGGGTGGACGGACGCTTTCAGAAGGTGGAGGGCACCGACCGCGAGCTGCCCGCCGACTTCGTGTTCCTGGCGATGGGCTTCGTGGGTCCGGAGAAGGGGTCGTGGCTCGATCAGCTCGGCGTCGGCTTCGACGAGCGTGGCAACGTCGCCCGCAACGACCAGTACATGTCGAGCGTGCCCGGCGTGTTCGTGGCCGGCGACATGGGCCGCGGTCAGAGCCTGATCGTGTGGGCCATCGCCGAGGGCCGCTCGTGCGCGGCCGGGGTGGACCGCTGGCTGATGGGCGAGACCCAGCTCCCGGCACCGATCCCACCCACCGCGCGCCCACTTCAGTAACCACCTGTCGTAGTCTTGACAACATGAAGATGTCCTGGTGGCTCCCCGTCGGTGTCGGCGCGGCCCTGCTCATGAGCGCCTGTGGCGATGGTGCCACGGCCACCACGTCGACGGTGCAGACCATCGGCAGCACGAATTACCACACCATCCCGCCCACACAGAGCACGCTCGCGCCGCCGACAACGACCCTCGCCAACGGCTCGGCACCGGCCCCCGGGACCGTCACCACCGAGGTCACCGAGTACAAGATCCAGAAGGGCGACGTGGAGTTCTCGGTTGCCAACAAGTTCGGCATCACCCTCGACGCGCTTCGTCTCGCCAATGCCGACACGCAGGGCTACAGCGCCTTCTACGTGGACTTGAAGATCAAGATCCCCGCGGGAGCGATCATCCCCAGCCAGTCCACCGAGACGACCACCACGGTGGCCACGACCCCGGGTGAGACCACCACGACGCTGGCCGGTGGCGGCTCGACCTGTGCGCAGGGTAGCTACACCATTCAAGCCGGGGACCTGCCCGGCAAGGTGGCCGCCAAGTTCGACATCACCGTGGCGCAACTCGACGAGGCGAACGCCAACACGAAGGGCTACACCAACTTCGTCGTCGGAGTGAAGATCATCATCCCGGCCAAGGAAGGCTGCACGGGCTGAACGCCTCGACCGCCGGAGACGACGTCCGCCTCCTTGGGCGGCTGCACGGCAGGGACCAACGCGAGCAGGCAGGTGACGACGCGTACTAGAGGATCGAACGCGTCCGCCTC
>JANMFL010000150.1:0-10301 GCA_031377945.1 Acidimicrobiaceae bacterium
CCTTCTTGGCCGGTGCAGCCTTCTTGGCCGGAGCAGCCTTCTTGGCCGGAGCAGCCTTCTTGGCCGGAGCAGCCTTCTTGGCCGGAGCAGCCTTCTTGGCCGGAGCGGCCTTCTTCGTTGCAGCCATGTGAGTGGCCATCCTTTCTGGGGTGGTTGTGGTTACTTCTTCTTCTTGGGGTTGAGAGCGTCCTTCAGCGTGCTGCTGGAGGTGAACTTCATCCGGGTGGAGGCGGCGATCTTCACTGCCTCACCGGTCTGGGGGTTGCGGCCCGTGCGGGCGGCGGACTTCGAGGTGCTGAACGAGCCGAAGCCCGGCCATGCAACCTTCTCGCCCTTCTTCGCGTTGGCGGTGGCGACATCGAAGAATGCGCCGATGGTGCGCTCGGCATCCGCCTTGGTGACGCCGGCCTGAGTTGCCACTGCGTCGATCAGCTCTGCTTTGGTCATTTTGACTTGATACCTCCGGGTATCGGTTCGGATGAGTAACTGTGTGTTACGTCCGCGTATCGAACCTGTTTCGCGCGCCAAATACAAGCATTCTCATTGTTGCATTTGCAATGAGTGCCGCGCGACACTCCGCGACGCGCTTCCACCGGCGAAGTGTGAACACTCCGTGCCATCCACCATCACCGTTCGGTGCTGCGCTACAACTGGCGTCACCGCACCAGCGGCGAACCCCACTCACACCTCTGGAGTCGCATTGACCGACCTCTTGCCCAGCCGTGTCGAAGCCGATGCTGTGGAGGGAGGTGTGCGTACAAGGGTGGTACTCGACACCTCCGTGTTGGTCGGCGACCCTGGTTGCCTCGACAGCTTCGCCGGTTGCGACGTGGTCATCCCGTTCACCGTCATCGAAGAGCTCGACAGCCTGAAGACACGTCCCGACGATGTCGGGCGAGCCGCTCGCACCGCGCTCCGCACCATCGAGGAGCATCGCGTTCGCGCCGGCGGTTCGCTCGCCACACCGTTTCGCATCGGCGACCCCGCCAACGACGGCACGCTGCAGGTCGAGATCAACGGCGTGCAGAAGCATCTGCTCATCGAGCACGGCCTGGACCCCAACATCCCCGACAACCGCATCATCGGCGCAGCACTCGGACAGGCGATGCATGCGCCGACGCGCATGGTCTCGAACGACGCGGCCCTGCGCATCAAGGCGGCGCACCTCGGTCTCGAAGCCACCGAGCACCACCCTGCGGGTCGTCGCGCCGCGACCCGCAATGCCGGGTGGATGACGCTCGAGCCCGACCACGAGACCATCGACACGCTGTACGCCGCCGGAGCCGTCGCTGCCGACGCGCTCGAGCACACCGAGGATCTGCACGAGAACGGCTTCGCCGTCCTCCGCTCGGGGTCGCAGTCCGCGCTGGTGCGTCGTGTGGATGACGAGTTGCGCCTGCTGCCGCACGCTGCGCCCGAGGCGTGGGGCCTGCGCGCCCGATCCAAGGAACAGCGCTTCGCGCTCGAGCTGCTCCTCGACCCCGACGTCAGCGTCGTGGCACTCGACGGGAGAGCCGGCACCGGCAAGACGTTGCTCGCGATCGCGGCGGGGCTGGAACAGGTGGTCGAGCAGCGTCAGTACGAACGTCTCGCCGTGTATCGCCCACTCGTGCCGGTGGGCCGAGCCGACGTCGGCTTCCTCCCTGGCGGCCTCGACGAGAAGCTCGACCCGTGGATGTCGGCCATCCACGACGCGATCGTTGCCCTCACCGACCAACGCAGCGCGCACGACGCGCACCGACTGGTCGACGAGTTGGTGGGCCGCAATCAGCTCTCCCTCGAGTCGGTGACGTTCCTTCGCGGCCGCAGCCTGCACCGTCAGATCGTCGTCGTCGACGAAGCACAGAACCTCGAGCCGACCACGTTGAAGACGGTGCTCACCCGCATCGGCGAAGGCACCAAGGTCATCTTCACCGGCGACACCAGCCAGATCGACGCGCCGTATCTCGGCGAGTCCAACAATGCACTGGCCGTGCTCATCCAGGCCTTCGGCGGGCAGTCGTGCTTCGGTCACATCACGCTCACGGCGTGCGAGCGCGGCACGGTGGCCAGCCTCGCCGCCGAGCTGCTCTGACACGAACTTCCCCGTTCACCCCATCCGACGCACCCACGGCGACGAACTGCTTGACAACGGCGGTTTGCCATTTAGTATTAAATTCGTCGTCGTCTCGGAGGACCCACCATGGCTGCTGTGCACACGCTCTCGTTCGCTCCCGTTCACCCCGACGGCGAGTGGATGGACGACGCCAACTGCAAAGGCCACACCTCGCTCTTCTTCCCGCCCAAGGCCGAGCGCCCCCAGGCTCGTGCACGACGTGAAGCTCGCGCCCGGCGGCTGTGCCAGGCGTGCCCGGTGCTCGATTCGTGCCGCAGTTTCGCCCGCGAGCATCACGAGTACGGCTTCTGGGCCGGCGAGAGCGAAGAGGACCGCCACCTCGCAGGGTTCACGGTGTCGGCCCCGATCGGCGTGCGCGCCCGCAACCACGCCGTCTGACCCGCGGGTGCACGCTGCGATGGCCGCGCTCGGCTGACGCGTCACACCCCTGTCGTAAGGTTGCCGACATGGAGCAGCACCCGTCCGGCCCGGTGAGCGGCGAACGTTTCGCCGTCGTCGACGTCGAGACATCGGGGCTGTCGTTGCGGCGCGACCACGTACTGCAGGTAGGTGTGGTCCTCGTCGACGGAGACGGGCTCGTGCTCGACCGATGGAGCAGCCTCCTCCGGCCCCGTTCACGCTGGTTCTTCCGCGTCGGCCCCACCGAACTGCACGGCATCCGACGACGTGACGTGCGCGCTGCGCCACCCGCGGTCGACGTACTGCGTGCGTTGGCCGTGCGCCTCGAGGGGGCACGTTTCGTTGCGCACAATGCGCCGTTCGACATCGGGTTCCTCCGCAAGGCGGGCGAGCTCCATGGTGTCCCACTCCCCATCCACGACCCGTTGTGCACACTGCGAATGTCGAGAGCGCTCGATCCACTTCGAAGCCAGTCGCATCGCCTCACCGATGTGTGCGATCGCTACGGGGTGGTCCTGGTGCGTCCGCACGACGCGCTGGCCGATGCCGACGCCACTGCTGCGGTGCTCCCCCACCTGTTGCAGGCCCACGGCGTGACCACGGTCGATCAGCTGTCGTCGCTGCCGTCCGCCTCGTAGCGGGCCAGCAACGTTCGAGCTGCGTCGGCGCCCAACTGCTGCCATTCCGTGGGGTGCAACACCGTCGCCGACGGTCCGAGGCGCAGCAACAACTCCCGCAGCCAGCGCGGGTCGGTGACGGTGAGCTCGACGACGACCCCTTCGGGGTGAGCCTGGACCGACCGGGTCGGATAGCGCTCGACCACCCACCGGGCAGCGTCGTTCAGGAGCAGCTGCGCCACGGGGAGCCCCGCATCGGCGAACCAGTCGTCACCCGTGGGTGCCTCGACCTGGCGCGGTTCGTCGAACACACCGGTCGAAGTGCATTCCTCGACACGATCGATGCGGAAGATGCGCTGCTCGCCACTGCGATGGTCGTCGGCCACGACGTACCAGCGACCACGGTCGAGGAACACCCGACGAGGGGTGATCATGCGCTCGCTGCTGGACTCGGACGAGGCCGACCAGTAGGTGATGCGCACGCGCTCGCACGTGTCGACCGCTGCCGCGATGGCGACGGTCGCGGGCGGCTGAGGTTGATCGATGGTGACGACGTCGCCCAGCGCAGCCGCAAGCTTCTCGAGTGCCCGCGCCAGCGGACCGTCCACCTCGGCCCCGGGCAGCTGCATGGCAACTCGTGCAGCAGCGAGCAGGGCGAAGCCTTCGGGGGCCGACAATCGCAGCGGTTTGGTGAACACCCGCGGCACACCGGTGGACACCACACCCTCATCGATCCAGACGTCGATCAGTTCGTCGAGGTATGGCGGAAGTCCGCACATCGAGACGAGCTCGATGTCCTTGACCAGTTGTTCCTCGGTGAGACCGAATCGATCGGCCATCTCCGCGACGGGTACTTCGCCGCGCTCCATCAGCCACGGCAGCATCACGAGCATGTGACGGAGCCGTTCGGCGGTGGAACGTGGTCCTCGCCGCACGCTCACGATGCGCCTGCCATCGCGCGCAGCCACTCGACGACCGCAGTGCGGACATCGGGAGGTGAGACGACCTCGGCGTGCACCCCGAGGCCGAAGAGCCACGAGCGGAACGCGTCGAGGTTCGCGCATGGGACCTCGACCTCGACGGCGCCGTCGTCGAGTCGGCGCACCACGGCGCTCTCGACCCAGCGCGCCCGGGCTGCGTCGACCCGCACGACCGCCCGCTGCGACGGCTCGTCGCCGAGCAGACGCGGGTCGTCGGGGAATGCCGACTTGGCGTCGAAGCCGACGGGACGCTCGAACGCGTCGGGTGGTCCGACGCGAACCGGACCTTCGATGCGGTCGACCCGGTAGGTACGGACCGTGCCGTGGCCGAGATCGTGGCCCATCACGTACCAGGCGCCTTCGCGCAACAGCACCGTGTACGGCTGCAGCTCACGCGCCGTTCCCCGGTAGGTGAACGCCGCGAGCGCTCGATGCGCCGCTGCCTCGCGAAGCGGCGGCAGTGCCGGATCGTCGGGGAGGTTCACCACCACGCTGCCCGACACCGGTCCGTCGGCACCGAGCTTCAGCAGGCCGAAGTCGCCCGCGGACAATCGTGCCGCGGCAACCGCCATCTGCAGCGCACGCGTCTCGTCGGGGGCCAGATCGAGATCGGCGAGTTCGTACCGTCGACGATCGATGCGATATGCGGTCTTCCCGGCGTCGGAGCCTGCAAGTACCTCGCTGTCGATGGGCACACCGATCTCGCGGAGCAGCGACTTGTCGCGTTCGAAAGCACCGCGCAGGGCCGACTCCCCGACCGGGTACTGGCCGCGCAGTTCGTTGGTGATCTGCTCGAGCGTCAGCGGCGCTCTGGCCTCGAGCAGCAACGCCACCAGGTTGGTGATGCGTTCCAGTGCGTCGACAGCCATGGGACGCAGTCTGCCGCACCGCGCGCCGACCGCAAACACTTCGGCTCCACCCAATACCCTGCAGGGGTGACTTCGCTCGACCGACTCCCCCGACCCGGCGCCCAACGGCTCGCCGTGCGCCTCACGGCCGACGCGCTGCGCCAGGTGCGCGCCGGCCACCCGTGGGTCTACGACCACTCCATCCAGTCGGTCAGCCACGACGGCGCGGCCGGCGATCTGGCCGTTGTGTTCGACCAGGACCGCAAGTTCGCCGCGATCGGCCTCTGGGACCCCACGAGCCCGATCCGCCTGAAGGTGCTGCACCGCGGGCGACCGGTGCACATCGATCGCGCCTTCTGGACCGAACGGTTCGCCGAAGCGCTGCAGCGCCGCCAGCCACTCGTCGACCGTGGCGACACCACGGGCTATCGGTGTGTGAACGGCGAGAACGACGGCATGCCGGGCTTCGTGCTCGACCGCTACGAGCGCACCTTGGTGATGAAGCTGTACTCACCCGCGTGGCTGCCGCACCTCGCCGCCATCGTTCCTGCCCTCGACGAGTTGTTCCATCCCGACGCGCTCGTGCTGCGCCTGGCGCGCAACATCCCGACCGATGCGCTGCACGGTCTGGAGGAAGGCGATGCGCTCATCGGCTCGTCGCCGTCCGATCCGGTGCTGTTCCAGGAGTGCGGACTCACGTTCGAGGCGGACGTGGTGCATGGTCAGAAGACCGGGTACTTCCTGGACCAGCGCGACAACCGCGCGTTCGTCGGCTCGCGGGCCGAGGGGGCGCGCGTGCTCGACCTCTTCGCCAGCACGGGCGGATTCACGGTTCATGCGGCCGCGGGCGGGGCCACCGAGGTCACCGCCGTCGATCTCAGCGAGCCGACGCTCGCCGTCGCTGCTCGCAACCTGGCTCACAACGCTCATCTCCCCGCCGTTGCGGCATGCACCTTCAAGCCGCTCGTCGGCGATGCGTTCCGCGAGATGGACCGCTTCCTCCGCCAGGGCCGCAAGTGGGACATCGTCGTCATCGACCCACCGTCGTTCGCGCAGCGCAAACACGAGACCGAGCGAGCACTGGCTGCGTACGCGAAGCTCACCGACATCGGAATCCGGCTCGTCGAGCACGGAGGTCTGCTCGTGCAGTGCTCGTGCAGCAGTCGCGTCACTGCCGATCAGTTCTACGCGACAGTGCATCGGGCTGCCTCGCGCATCGATCGTCCGCTCGAGGAACTGCGCCGCACAGGGCACGCGATCGACCACCCGGTCACGTTCGCCGAAGGTGCCTACCTGAAGGCGATCGTCGCTCGCGTCCCCTGACGCATCAGTGCGCTCGCTCGGCCCGGTACCAGCGGATGAGCGAACTCGTGCTGCTGTCGTGCTTCGGCTCGTCGCCGGTGGTGAGCTCCGGCGTGATGCGGTTGGCGAGCGCCTTACCCAGTTCGACGCCCCACTGGTCGAAGCTGTTCACTCCCCACACTGCGCCTTGCACGAACACGATGTGTTCGTACAGGGCGATCAGCTCACCCAACACCTTCGGCGTCAGCCGCGGCGCGAGGATCGTGGTGCTCGGCCGATTCCCCGGGAACACTCGATGCGCCTGCTGGTGCTCGGGGATGCCCTCGGCCACCACTTCGTCGAGCGACTTGCCGAACGCCAGCGCCTCGCCTTGGGCGAACAGGTTGGCCATCAGCAGGTCGTGCTGAGCGTGCAGCGGATGATTCGGTCGGCCGAAGCCGATGAAGTCCACCGGCACAAGCCTCGTCCCTTGGTGCAGCAGTTGGTAGAACGCGTGTTGGCCGTTCGTGCCCGGCTCGCCCCACACGATGGGTCCGGTCGTGGTGGCGACATCACCGCCGTCGAGGCGGACCCGCTTGCCGTTGCTCTCCATGTCCAACTGCTGCAGGTAGGCGGGAAAGCGACGCAGTTCCTGCGCGTACGGCAGGACGGCCTTGGTCTCCGCACCGAGCACGTTGTGGTACCAGACCCCGAGCATGCCCAACAGCACGGGCACGTTGCGCTCGAACGGCTCGCGCAGGAAGTGCTCGTCGATGGCACGGAATCCGGAGAGGAAGTCGTGGAACGCATCTGCGCCGACCGCGATCATGAGCGACAGACCGATGGCCGAGTCGACCGAGTAGCGGCCACCCACCCAGTCCCAGAAGCCGAACATGTTCTCGGTGTCGATACCGAACTCGGCCACCTTCTCGGCGTTGGTGCTGACCGCGACGAAGTGTCGAGCGACGGCATCGTCGCCGAGTGCGGACGTCACCCAACGACGCGCCTCGGTGGCGTTCGTGATGGTCTCGATGGTGGTGAACGTCTTCGAACTGACCACGACGAGCGTGCTCGCCGGATCGAGATCGCGCAGGTTCGAGTGAATGTCGGCGCCATCGACGTTGCTCACGAATCGGCACGTGAGGCCGCGCTGGCCGAAGGCCTCGGTGGCGAGGTACGCCATCGCGGGGCCGAGGTCGCTGCCGCCGATACCGATGTTGACGACGCTACGAATCGGTTGGCCGGTGGCACCGGTCCAGAGACCGTTGCGGACTCGGCCGGCGAACGCCGCCATTCGGCCGAGCACGTCGTGCACATCGGGCACCACGTCGCGGCCATCGACGAACACCTCGGTCCCCATGGGGGCGCGCAGCGCAGTGTGCAGCACGGCTCGGCGCTCGGTCGTGTTGATCTGTTCGCCGGCGAACATGGCGTCGCGTCGCTCGGCCACCCCTGCGGTCCGGGCGACGGCGAGCAACGCAGCAACGACGGCGTCGTCGACGAGGTGCTTCGACCAGTCGACCCGCAGATCGGCGGCGGTGGTGAGGTACCGCTCGGCACGTCCAGGATCGGTGGAGAAGAGCGAGCGCAACGGTGCAGGGTGCGGCAGGGCCTGCAGAGCCGCCCACTCGGGCGAAGTGGTGATGTCCATCGCGGCCGACGCTAGCGAGCCGCGCCCGGCAACCGCGCCGCAGCGAGCACATCGACCACGACGACCGTGTCGTTGCTGCGCAAGAGGTGCACCGGGAGCGCGGCGTTCCCGAGGAGCCAACCCTCCAGCGGCACGGCCTTGTCCGCACCAACGGCCAGCACGAGACGATGCCGTGCGGCATTCACCGTCACCGGCGTCAGGGTCATCCGGACGTGCCCTCGATACTCACCGCTCAGCCCCACGAGCGCGGCGTCGTCGGCGACGCGGTCGCCAGGCGGCCACGATGCGGTGTGCCCGTCGTCGCCGAGGCCGAGGTGCACGACGTCGAGGCGCGCGGGAAGTGCTGCTGCATACCTCCGGGCTGCGGCGCGCAGGTCCTTCGCGGTGACGGACATCGGCCGGACGTGCGCGGCGGGTGGGAACAGGTCGAGCAGGGCAGCATTGCGGGCCGAGTCGCCGTCGGGAGCGACCCGTTCGTCGACCTGGAACACCGTGACGGACTGCCACGGGACGTCGAGTTCGGCCAGTTCGCGGAACATCACCGCAGGGGTGCTCCCGCCGCTGACGGCGATCGTCGCCTCACCGCGGCGACGCACCGCACCGCGCAACTGGTGCGCGATCCACCCGGCCGCCTCCGCTGCGGCAGCGACAGCGTCAGTGGTCACCCGTACGTCCATCGGTGCAGCCTGTCAGGTCAGAGGCTGCGAAGGAACTCGACGACCGGCAGCGTGAACGCGTCATTGCGATCGCCCGTCACCATGTGGTGGGCGTCCTGCACGTCGACGAATCGCGCATGCGGCACCAGTTCGAGGAACTCGCGCACCGTGGCCTCGCTCACGACATCGCTCATGCGCCCGCGCACGAGCAGGACCGGCAGCGCGAGCCGACGCGCGTGCTCAGTGAAGATGTCGATGTTCACGCTGGTACGCGGTCGCCGATCGGTTTCCATGAAGGCAGGGTCCCAGTGCCAGTGATACCGGCCGGCAGCATCCTGGCGGAGAATGCGGACGAGCCCGTCGAAGTTCTTCGGTCGCGGCCGGTGCGGCATGTACGCGGCAACCGCGTCGGCCACCTCCTCGAGCGACCCGAAGCCCTCGGGACTTCCCGTCATGAACGAGATGATCCGCTGCACCCCGGCCGCCTCCGCACGGTGTGCGATGTCGACCAGGACCAGCGCCTTCGAGGCGGGCGCGAGGCCCTCCTCGGCTCGCGTGCCTTCGGTCCACATGCCGGCCATGCCACCCATCGACGCGCCGACCAGGGCGGGGTGGCCGAGCAGATCGCACCACGCCTCGGTGTCCGTACGGAGCACCGACATGCTGTAGTCACCGGTGGGGTCCCAGTCGCTCTCACCATGGCCACGAAGGTCGGCACTGACCGCGTAGAAGCCCTCGTTCGCCAATGCCGTCGCGGTGTCACCCCAGGAATGTCGGGTCTGGCCGCCGCCGTGCAACAGCAGCACCGGCGGGTCGCTCCGGTCGCCGTACGCGTCGGCCACCAGGCCGACGCCGTTCGCTCCGCTGCAGTGAAGCCGCCCGTGTCGCACGGTGGTCACTGGCCGCGGAACACGGGCGGGCGCTTCTCGAGGAACGAGCGCACGCCTTCGCGATGGTCATCGGTGCGGAACAGCCGGCCGAGGGTGGTGCTCACCCAGACGCCGAATTCGGTCCAGTCCGGGTCGAGTGCCTGGCGCATTCCGGCTTTCAGTTGTTGCACGGCGAGGGGCGGCCGCGAGGCGATCTTGTGGGCCAACTCCATGGCCGTCGGCAGCAGCTCGTCGTGCGCCACGACACGCGACACGAGCCCCCACCGTTCGGCGGTGGCGGCATCGATGACGTCGCCGGTGAACAGCAGCTCGGCGGCCCGCTCGCGTCCGACCAGCTGGGCGAGCCGGCCCATGCCGACCACGTCGCTGCACAGGCCGCGCAGCACGAACAGTTCGCCGAACTTGGCTCGTTCCGACGCGACACGCAGGTCGGCCATGAGTGCCAGTTCCATTCCCCATCCGACAGCCGCGCCGTTGACGGCAGCCACCACCGGAACGTTCGTGTGCAACAGCGCGTCGGCAGCAGGGGTGAGGCGCGGGGCCACCGCAGTCGGCTTCGGTGCGTCGCCGCCCCCCATCACCTCGCGCACGTCGTCGCCCGAGCAGAACGCAGGGTCGGCTCCGGTGATCACGAGGCACCGCGCGGTCGTGGTCCGGACGGCGGCTTCGAGCTCGTCGTAGCTCTGGAACCGAAGTGCGTTGCGCACGTCGGGGCGATCGATCGTGACCACGTCGACCTCCCCCACTCGTTGCACCCTCACGTCGGCCATCTCGCACCCTTTCGCCAGCGACCCGTACTGTAGGGAGGATGACCTCCCTGTCCGCCACCGGAGTCGACGCGCTCCACGCCCGCATCCAGCTCG
>JANMFL010000159.1:0-6232 GCA_031377945.1 Acidimicrobiaceae bacterium
CGGCTTCGGCGACGAGGTGAAACGGCGCATCATGCTCGGCACGTACGCGCTGAGCGCCGGCTACTACGACGCCTACTACGGCAAGGCGCTGAAGGTTCGCCGACTCATCCACGACGACTTCGAGCGTGCCTACCAGCAGGCCGACGTGCTGCTCACCCCGGCGTCGCCCAGTGTCGCCTTCCAGTTCGGCAGCAAGGGCGACAATCCGCTGGCGATGTACCTGTGCGACACGTACACCATCCCCACGAACCTCGCCGGACACCCGGGCATGAGCGTGCCGTACGGCACCGGCCAGTTCGGACTTCCGGTCGGGGTGCAGGTGCTCGCCGGCACCCTGCAGGAACCGACGATGTTCCGAGTGGCGGCCGCCCTCGAGCGCAGCATCACCGAATCCAGCGTCACCGAAGGGACCCCGGCATGAGCGCCCACGACGGACTGCCCGGCGATTGGGAGCTCGTGGTGGGCCTCGAGGTCCACGTCGAACTCGCCACCGAGACGAAGATGTTCTCGGCGAGCCCGAACCGGTTCGGGGACGAGCCGAACACCAACATCGACCCCGTCACGCTCGGCCTGCCCGGCGCGCTGCCGGTGCTGAACGAGCAGGCCGTCGAGTTGGCCATGCGCATCGGGCTGGCGCTGAACTGCACCATCCAGCCGTGCACGTTCCACCGCAAGAACTACTTCTACCCCGACATGCCCAAGGCGTATCAGGTGAGCCAGTACGACCAGCCGCTGAACATCGACGGTCACCTGGATCTGCCCGGCGGTCGGCGCATCGGCATCGAGCGCGCCCACATGGAGGAGGACGCCGGCAAGAGCACGCACGTCGGCGGCACCGGCGGTCGGGTGCACGGCGCCGACTACTCCCTGCTCGACCTGAACCGCGCCGGTGTTCCGCTGGTCGAGATCGTCGGTCGCCCCGACATCCGGACTTCGGAAGAAGCCCGCCTCTACGTCAACGAACTGCGTGCCATCCTCGTCGCCATCGGTGCGAGCGACGCGAAGATGGAGGAGGGCTCGTTGCGTGTCGACGCCAACGTCAGCGTGCGCAAGCCCGGTGAACCGCTCGGTATCCGCTGCGAGATCAAGAACGTCAACAGTGTCCGGTCCATGGGCCGGGCCATCGAGTACGAGGCGCGCCGGCAGATCGACCTGCTCGAGAGCGGCGACAAGGTGCGCCAGGAGACCCGTCACTGGGACGAGACCGACGGCCGCACCCACACCCTTCGCGTGAAGGAGGACGCCGACGACTACCGCTACTTCCTCGAGCCCGATCTGGTGCCCGTGGCGCCCTCGCACGAGTGGATCCAGCGGGTGCACGCGGCCATGCCGCCGTTGCCCGCGGCTCGCCGCGAACATCTCGCGGTCACCACCGGACTGGCGGCCGACAGTGAAGCAGTGATGAGCGTCGTCGAACGCGGCCAGGACCACTACGTGCTCGCCGTCGGGCACCTCGGTGGCGACATCGCCCGCGCGCTCGTGTACGTGAAGGAGGCGTTCTCCGACCTCGGTCCTGACCCGGTCGTGCCGGCCATCGACATCGCCGGCCTCACGCAACTCGAGGTCTCGGGTGCGGTCACCGCCACACAGGCCAAGGCCATCCTCGCCGAGATCATCGCCAACGGCGGCGGCGATGCGGCGGCGATCGCTGCGGCGAAGGGGTTCGAGGCGCTCGACACCTCGGCGCTCGAATCCGTGGTCGACCAGGCCATCGCCGAACAGCCCGACGCGTGGGCGAAGTTCTGCGCCGGCGACGGCAAGGCGATGGGCGCCATCGTCGGAGCAGTCATGAAGGCCACACAGGGCAAGGCCGACGGCAAGATCGTCACCCAACTCCTCAACCAGAAGAAGTCCTGACCGGCTCGTCCCGCAGCACTCGGGTGCTGCGGGATCGTCACCCGGCGGGGAGAGCGATCGTGAACGTGCAGCCGCCACCCGGGGTGGGGTGGACGGCGAGGCGGCCGCCGTGGGCCTCGACGATCGACGCGGCGATGCTCAGGCCCAACCCGCTGCCGCCCGTACTGCGAGCCCGCGAGTCGTCGCCGCGGTAGAAGCGCTCGAACACGTGGGCCGCGGTCTCGGCGTCGAGGCCAGGGCCGTGATCGACGACGTCGATCACCACGGCACCGTCGCGTCGCGACCCGACGAGCTCGATCGGCGCCTCGACCGGTGTGTACACCAATGCGTTGGCCGCCACGGCGGCGACGACCTGCTGGATGCGCAGCGGGTCGGCCACGCAGGTGAGGGGCCGTTCGCTGGTCACGGTGATCGTGCGCGTGGGTTGCACCGCCGCCGCGTCGAGGGCGGCGTCGTCGAGCAACGACGCGATGTCGACCGTGGCGGTCTCGAGCGAAAGGCCGCGGTCCAGCTTCGACAGCAGCAAGAGGTCGTCGACCAGCGCACCCATGCGTTCGGCCTCGCCGCTGACCCGGCGCATCGCATCGTCGAGTCGGTCCTGATCGGTGAGCCCGCCGCGGTGATACAGCTCGACATAGCCGCGGATGGACGTGAGCGGAGTGCGGAGCTCGTGCGAGGCATCGGCGACGAACCGTCGCAGGCGATCGTCGGCGGCCTCCTTCTGATCGAGCATCTGGTTGAACGCCGACGCGAGGTGCGCGGCCTCGGTGCCGGGTGGATACGACGGGAGGCGCCGTTCCCGGTCGCCAGCGCTGATCGCATCGGCGGCATCGGTGACGTCGTTGATCGGCCGCACGCCCAGCCGAACCACCCACACGCCGGTGAGCGACACGACGGCCAGGACGACCAGCGCCCCGATGCCTGTCGCCACGAGCAGCCGGGTGTGTGCGGCATCGGCCTGGGCCATCGACAGCGCGACGACGTCCCAGCCGGCCACGTCGCGCCGCTGGGACACGATCACACGGAAGTCGTCGCCGGTGTCGATGCCGCCGACCGTGAACGGCGCGCCGCTGGGGCCTCGACCGGCGTGCTCTGCGGCGATCTGCGGGGTGACGGCGGGTGTCCCCGAGACCAGCGGACCCTGCACGAGCACGGTCATCGTGCCGTCCTCAGCCAGTCGGCCGACGAACAGTTCGCTGAACGCCCCGATGCCGTCGGGCGGGAGGGGCTGCGGACGTGGGCCGAACTGACTGAACGCGAGCGGGATGGCGTTCTGCAACTGCCGGTCGAGCTGTTCGACCGAGTAGCGGCGCTGGGTGTTGACGATGAGCAACGCCGTCACGGCGAACGCGAGGGCGACCGCTCCGAGGCCGATGACGACCCGGTGGCGCAACTTCACGGCTCGACCCGCAGGCAGTAGCCCACGCCGCGCACCGTGTGGAGCAGCTTCGGCTCGACATGGTCGACCTTGCGTCGCAAGTAGCTCATGTACGTCTCGACGACCGATGAGTCGCCGTCGAAGTCGTACGCCCACACGTGCTCCAGGATCTGGCCCCTGCTGAGCACCCTGCCGGCGTTGAGCAGCAGGTACCGCAGCAGCTTGTACTCGGTGGGCGAGAGCGCCACTGGCTGTCCGGCGCGCGAGACGCGGTGGGCAACCTGATCGAGTTCGAGGTCGGCGATCGAGAGCACGGTGGCGACCGTGGATGCGCCGGCATGGCGGAGTGCGATTCGGACGCGGGCCACGAGCTCGGCGATGGCGAACGGCTTGACGACGTAGTCGTCGGCCCCACCCGTGAGGCCCTTGACGCGGTCGTCGAGGCCATCTCGTGCGGTGAGGAACACGACCGGCGTGGCGTCGCCGTCGGCGCGGAGTCGGCGCAGCACCTCGAACCCGTCGATGCCGGGCATGTTCACGTCGAGCACGATCGCGTGGGGTCGGAACGCGCGAATCGCGGTGAGGGCAGCGTGGCCGTCGGCTGCTTTCGCGGTGTCGATGCCGTCGAGCTGCAACGCGGACTCGACGAGGAACGAGATGTTGTCCTCGTCGTCGACGACGAGGACGCGTGGCTTGCTCGAGTTCCCTGCGCTGCCCATCGACGCCATTGTGGCTCAGGCCTCGGGCCGGAACACCCAATTGCGCAGCAGGCCGAACCTGGCGATCGTCGCCAACGACCACATGGAGAGCAACACCAGTACCTGCGCGAGTTCGCCGGACACACCGGCGAGGGCCACGCTGGAGAGCGCGAGACCGGCCAGCGAGATCGCCACGCCACCCATGTAGTGGCGACCTCGCTGTTCCCGGTCGCGGAGGCCGAAGGTGTACCGACGGTTGGCCCAGGTGTTCCCGAGCGCCGTCGCTCCGACCGCGATGATGTTCGCCCACACCGCCCCGACGCTGCCGCGCAGCGTCAGGAAGAGCATGAGTGAGATGATCGTGCTGACCACTCCGATTTCCGCGAAGAGCACGATCTGTCGGCCGAAGTCGTCGACCAGAGTGGGCCGGGCGACCGGACCGAGGTCCACCGTGCCGTTGCCCTTCACGAACGATCGGGCGAGTCGTGCCACGCCCTGGAGGTCCTTCCTGACCGTCGACGCGACGCGTACCCGACTGTCGGGGTCGTCGATCCAGGTGACGGGCACTTCGTGGACGCGCAGCCCGTTGCGTTCGGCCAGCAGCAGCAGCTCGGTGTCGAAGAACCACTCGTTGTCCTCGACGAGAGGGAGCAGCCGGTCGGCGACGTCCCGCCGCACGGCCTTGAAGCCGCATTGTGCATCGCGGAAGCCATTGCCGAACACGGTGCGCAGGGTGCGGTTGTACGAGCGGGAGATGAATTCGCGCCGCGGCCCGCGGGCGACCGTCGAACCCGCCGCGAGGCGCGAGCCGACGGCCAGATCGCTGTGACCGCTGAGCAGAGGGGCGATCAGCGGCAGCAGGGCATCGAGGTCGGTGGAGAGATCGACGTCCATGTAGGCGACGATCGTGGCGTCATTGTCCGTCCATGCCGTACGCAACGCCCGACCCCGACCCGTCTGGTCGAGATGGATCGCCCGCACGCCGTCCATCGTCGCAGCCAGTGTGGAAGCGATGTCCCACGTGCGGTCCGTCGACGCGTTGTCGGCGATCGTGATCCGCCATGTGAAGGGGAACTCTTCGCGGAGATGACGCTCGAGGGTGGTCACGCAGGCAGCCAGCGACCGCTGCTCGTCGTACACCGGGATCACGATGTCGACCACCGTGGTGCCGGTGCGCAGCTCGTCGGTGAGGCTCATGTCGACGATCATGTCGACCGCCCCTGGGGAGCGCCTGGGTGGTTCCTGGGAACTTGCTGGGAACCGATGGTCCCGGTCCGGCCCGGACTGGCTGCCGCGTCGCTTCGGCTGCGCCCTACAGCTCTCCCGCAGCGACCAGTTCGATGGCGCGGCGGCACGTGCGATCGAACGCGTCCGCCGCCATCATCAGGTGAGCGTCGGGTGTGTCTTCTTCCTTGGTGTGGCTGAGGCCGGCGGTGGAGCTGCTGAAGATCATCACGGTCGGTACCTCGCGGGCCACTTCGCTGGCGTCGTGCAGCGCTCCGCTGGGCAGCTCGAAGTCGTGCCCTTCGACGGCGTGCACCGCGTCGTGTGCCGCCTCGAGCAGCGCGGGGTGGAAAGGCATGGGCGGGATGTGGAAGATGTGCTCCCATTCGATCGTGCAGCCCTCGGCCTCGGCGGCTGCCGCAGCCGCCTGGTGCGCTTCGTCGAACATGGCATGCAGCGAACCAGCGTCGATGTGGCGCATGTCCATCGTGATGCGCGTCTCGCCGGCGACCGCGGTGACCACTCCGGGCCAGCATTGAGCCTGCCCGACTGTGGTCACGCCGTCGTGCCGCTCACCGATCTCGGCGATGGCCAGCGCGAAGCGTGCCGCGGCTCGGAAGCTGTCGCGACGCATCGCCATGGGCATCGTGCCCGCATGGGCAGCCTGTCCGCGGAACACGAGGCGCTCGCGCTCGATGCCCTTCGTTCCGGTGACGGTGGCGATGCCCAACCCCTTCTCCTCGAGGATGGGCCCCTGCTCGATGTGCACCTCGACGTAGGCCTTCACATCGGCCATCCGGGTGCGGGCTCCGTCGAGGTTGTCGATGTCGACGCCGTGCGCGGCGAGGATCTCCGGCAACTTGCCGCCCTCTTTGTCGGTGAGGCCGCGCAACACCTCGATGTCGAGCGTACCCATGCACGCGGCAGAACCGAAGAGGCTGCGGCTGAACCGAGCTCCCTCTTCGTCGGCCCAGTCGACCACGGCCACCGTGATCGGCGGCGTGCCCTCGGCCGCGAGCGCGCGGATGAGTTCGAGGCCCGACATCACGCCGAGCGCGCCGTCGAGCCAACCGCC
>JANMFL010000190.1:0-4707 GCA_031377945.1 Acidimicrobiaceae bacterium
TCCCGCCGCGCCGTCGCCACCGAGGTAGCTACGCGTGAGGAGCTCCGGATGCGCCAGGAGGTCGGCGGCATCGGCGTGGGCCGCGAGCTCGCCATGGCGCAGCACATAGGCGCGGTCGGCGATGGACAACGCGAGGTCGACGTGCTGTTCCACCAACAGCACACCGGCGCCCTGCTCGTCGGCCACGCGGCGCACCACAGGGAGCAGCCGCTCGACCAGGACGGGCGCCAACCCGAGGCTCATCTCGTCGACCACCAGCAATCTCGGATGGGTGACGAGCGCACGGCTGAGCGCCAGCATCTGCTGCTCGCCACCGGAGAGCAGACCAGCCCGCCGATCGAGCAACCGACCGAGCTCTGGGAAGTACTCGACCGCGAGCTTCGTGCCGGAGCGCGAGTGTCGGGCTGCGATGCGCAGGTTCTCTTCGACCGTGAGGCGCGAGAAGAGCGCCCGGTCCTCCGGCACGTGCGCCAACCCGAGTCGGGCGATCGCGGCCGGCCGCATACCGTTCGTGGAGCGACCGAGCACGGTGATCTCGCCGGCGAGCCGCTCGACCAGGCCGGAGACCGCGAGCAACGTCGTGGTCTTGCCGGCGCCGTTCGCACCGAGCAGCGCGACCACCTCGCCGGCGTCGACCGACAGGTCGAGCCCCCGCACGGCGGGCACGCCGCGGTAGCCGGCACTCAGCCCCTGCAGCACGAGCAGGCGCTCGCTCATGCGGGCTCCCCTCCTGCGGTCCGGCCGAGGTAGGCCGCCACCACCGCGGGGTGCCGGCGCACTTCGTCCGGTGTGCCCGAGGCGATGACCTTCCCGAACTCGAGCACGTAGATCCGGTCGCACACCTCGAGCACCATCGCCATGTCGTGCTCGACGAGCAGGATCGCCGACCCGTGCTCGACGATCGAGCGAAGATGTCCACCCAACACGTGCGACTCGCTCGAGTCGAGCCCGGCCGCAGGCTCGTCCATGCAGATCAGCGACGGGTGCCCCACCACGGCTCGGGCGCACGCGGCGAGCCGTCGTTGGCCGTGGCTGAGGTCGGTGGGAAGGCGATCCCCAACGCCCGACAGGCCGAGAAGGTCGAGTGCGTCACCGACGACCCCGTCGACGCTGACCCCGCGAGGTCGGACGAGATCGCGGGCGACGCCGCGCCACGAGGGGCGCTCGATCGACGCAGCGACGTTCTCGGCGATGGTCAGGTCGTCGAACAGTTCCACCAACTGGAACGTGCGGGCCATCCCGAGCCTGGCGCGGCGATGCGGCGCGAGGCCGGAGATGTCGCGACCGTCGAGCACCACGCTGCCCTCACACGGCACGAACCCGGTGACGGCATCGATGAGCGTGGTCTTGCCCGCTCCGTTCGGGCCGATGAGACCGACCACCTCCCCGGCCGCGACCGACAGGTGCACGCCGTCGACGGCTCGCACACCGCCGTACGCGACGGACAGCCCTTCGACACGGAGCCGATCGCTCACGCCTTCGCTCCCGTCGCGATCGCTGACGGCACGACCGCCGCCGTGCGACGCACGAGACGACGGTGACGCCAAGCGCGCCAGGCGCCCGCCACACCCTCGGGTTGAGTGATCGCCATGGCCACGAGCAGGACACCGCCGATGAACGCCTCCCACGGCCCGACCGACCCCGACATGCGCGACAGCACGAAGAACACCACGCCAGATGGCACCAGCAGACCCGCCGCCACCGCGCCACCCACGGTGCCGACTCCTCCGAGGTATGCGAACGCGAGTGCCGTGAGCGAGGCCATCACGCCGAACGACGCATCGCTGACCGAGCCGAACCGATACGCCACCAGGCAACCGGCCACGGCGGCGAGCGCCGCCGACATCGCAAACCCGACGAGCTTCGTACCGGCGACGTGAATGCCCGCCGCCGCGGCGGCGCGCTCGTTGGAGCGCACGGCGAGGATGCGTCGGCCCGTGGCGCTGTGCCGGATGTTCGCGACCACCACCACCAGCACCACGGCCACGACGAGCAGAAACAGCCCGAACACCGGCCGCGACGACTTCGTGCCGAGCACCAGGCCGAAGTCCCACCCGAACAACTCGGGGTTGGGCACTTTCGCGCCGCCCGTGGAGGCGTCGCCGACGAAGGTCGGGTTCTTGAACACGAACTCGGTGATCGCCACACCGCCGGCGAGCGTGACGATGACGAGGTCGGTGCCGCGCAGACGCAACGCGGGAAGCCCGAGTGCGACGCCGAACACGGTGGCGATCGCCACGGCCAGGATCGGTGCGATCGGGAACGGCACCCCCCAGCCCATCGCGAGCTTCGACAACGCGAAGGCCGCCACGCCGGCGAAGGCCGCTTGCGCGAGCGAGGTCTGCCCACCGAAGCCGGACAGCACCACGAACGACAGCGCCATCACCGTGCCGATGATCGACGTCATCAGCGCACCGCGCATCAACGGCCCGGCGAACAGCAACCCTGCCGCAACGACCAGCGGCAGCACGACACCCGCGCTTCCCAACCGCACCGCCGGAGCGGAGGGGAGACGCCACGTGTCGACGGCACCGCGCTCGGGAAGATGCTCGCCGCGCAGGGCCATCGTGACGATGATCACCAGGAACGGCAACCCCTCCCGGGCGCCGTACTGAGGGAACCAGGGCAGGTCGTTCTGGAGCTTGACGAACACCGACTGCACCATGCCGATGGCGAGCCCGGCAGCGATGGTGACGCCGATGCTGCGGAAACGACCGAGGAGCGCCGCGCCGAGCGCCGGGACAAGAAATCCGAAGGTGTACACGCCCGAGCCGAGTTGCAGCATCGGGGCCGCCAGCACGGCGACCAGCCCGCAGATCACCGAGGCGAGCACGAAGCTCGCTCCGGCCGGCAGGTCGGGCGAACGGCCGAGCAGCACCGCACCCTTCTCGTTCTCTGCTGCGGCACGGGTGAGCAGCCCGAGTGTCGTGAAGCGCGATGCGGCCCACAGCACGAGTCCGATCATCACGACCACCACCGTGAGCCACAGGCCGTCGCGCGGCACGACGATGTTGTCGGTGAACCGAATGGGATCGCGCGGCAGGATGGGCGCGACCCGGATCGACGCGCCGCTCTCGAACCGGCGCTCGACCAGCGACAGGAACATGATCACCAGACCCACGCTCGCCACGACCTTGGCGAGGGTGGGTGCACGCCGCAGCGGGCGGAACACCAGCAGGTACACGGCGGCACCAAGGATCGCGGCGGTCAGTAGGGCGATGGCCATCGCCCAGCCGAGGCCCACGTCGTCGGCCCACGCACCACCGAAGTGGTAGCGGGCAGGCAGCCCGGGGATCGGGAAGGGATACGCACCCCGGCGGAGGTCCGCGTAGACGTAGGCGACCCAGGTGGCCATCGCCCCCTGCGCGAAATTGACCACCCCTGATCCCTCGTGAGCGATCACGAGACCGAGGCCCAGCGCAGCGATGATGGCCCCCGCGCCGAGGCCGAGCAGCATGAAGAAGATGTAGTCGCTCATCGGGCCGCCAGAACGGTCATCGGCTCACGGGAGATGGTCGAGCACGGAGAGCGCCTCGAGTCCCTCGATGGTGCGCACCTCGCCGCCGGCGACGTACTCGGCGAAGGGGAACGTGAACGAGCAGATCGACGGGTAGCCGGGCGAGGCCCCGCAGGCGATCGGGGAGGTACCCGGCCACAGCTTGAGGTCGTCGGCCGTAGCGAGATGCTCGCGGATGGCGGCACCCGTCACGTCGTCGCCGGCGGCTGCGACCTCGTTGCTGTACACCGCGAGCGACATCACCAGGTAGAGCCCGAGCGCACCCAGCCCGAGTGATGCCTGGTCGACCTCGTCCGGCGCCACGTCGAGTACCGGCGCCATGATCTCCTGCACCAGTCGCGAGGCGGGGGTATCGGCTCGGGTCGACACCCCGACGAAGTTCCATCCGACGGCGTCGTCGCCCACCTGGTCGAGCACCTCGGTGCCACTGCAGATGCCTGTGGTGATCACGGGAGTGTCGATGGCGAGCGATGCGCGAGCCCGCATCATTCCGATGCAGCCAGCGTCGGCGTAGAGCGACACGAGGAGGTCGGGGTCGTCGGAGGTGACCTCGCCCACGAGACCCAAGAACCCGGCATCGGTCTCGTTGTCGCCGCCCTTCACCGTCGTGTGGGCGATCTTCAACAGATCGAGCGCCGCAGTGAGCGACGCCTCCGACGAGTTCGATGGGGGGTTGTCAGCGCTGATGATGCCGACCGAAATGGCGCCGAAGTGCTGCTGGGCAGCGAGCGCCACGGCGGCCATCACCGCGGCGTTGCCGCCGGTGAGGAACAGCGCGTCGGCGCTGTAGTCACCCGGCAGAATGGGCAGCACGCCGATCACCGGCACACCTGCAGCCGTGTAGGTGGCGTAGTCGGGGAAGACGTCGAGCCCGAGCAACACCAGTTCCACGCCTTTGCCGACGAGTTCCTGCGCACACTGCTGCGACGACTCCGGCGACGCCTTCGTGATGCAGGTCTCGAGTTGGATCGGCCGATCCCCGAAGCCACCGTGCTGTCCGAGGTAGTCGACCGCTCCCTGCATCGCCTCACGAATGTCGGGGAAGTCGAGTCCCGGAACACCCTCGGTGTTGACGAGGCCCACCACCATCGGCTCGCCTGTCGGCGCGTCGAGCGTGGGGAACACGACGTACGGGTCGGCCGAAGGATCGGGCGTGGCCGTGCCGGCCGAGGACGTGGTGCTGTCGTCCG
>JANMFL010000193.1:0-2970 GCA_031377945.1 Acidimicrobiaceae bacterium
CGTGCCCGGCACGATCCCTTCGCGGCAGATTCGCGGTACGACGGAAGACCGAACAGCGAAGGAGCAGGTCAGAAAATGTCTCTGACCTGCTCCTTCTCTGTGCGCCCCCTGGGTTTCGAACCCAGAACCTGCGGATTAAGAGTCCGTTGCTCTGCCGTTGAGCTAGAGGCGCAGCGGCGAGCAGTGTAGGGGGCACCGTGGATGCTCCCTACCTGCTGCCATGGGGTGACCGACGGGTTTCGAACCCGCGACCCTCAGTACCACAAACTGATGCTCTGCCAACTGAGCTACGGCCACCATGTAGGGCACGTAGTGTGCCACACGCGGGGCGGAATTCCACACTTCATTCGCAGTCCCGTCGCTGGTGGGGCACCGTGGCGTCGGACCCCGTTCACAACGGATTCCGTGGTGGGCTAGTCTTACGGGAACGAAATCCGGAGGAGATCAGGATGAGCGCGACGGAAAGCATTCCCACGCGTGAGCTCGCCGAACGGGCGAGGACCATCACCCAGCGAGAGCTGCGTACGTACATCGAGCGGACGAGGCGGTCTCAGGCCGCCACCGATCGAGCCCGCAAGGTGCTCCCGCTCGGCGTGCCGTCGAGCTTCCAGGCGTACGATCCGCACCCGATCGTCGTCAGTCGCGCACAAGCTGCCTGGATGGAGGACGTCGACGGGAACCGCTATGTCGACTACGACATGGGGTATGGCGCGTTGTTCACCGGCCACTGCCATCCTGCGGTGCGCGCCGCCGTCGAGCGCCAGCTCGACAATGGCACGTTGTTCGTCACCCCGTGCGAGATGAACGCCGAAGTCGCCGAGCTGCTCGGCGATCGCTACCACCTCCCGATGTGGCGGTTCACGAACTCGGGCACCGAGGCCACGATGGACGCCATCCGCGTCGCTCGTGGTATCACCGGGCGCCACGCGATCGTCAAGGTCGAGGGCGGCTACCACGGTCACCACGACGAAGTGATGATCTCGATGAAGCCACCGCTCGACCTGGCGGGTCCAGCCGACAACCCCACGCCGGTCGCCGCGACTGCCGGGATCTCGCCCGGCGTCATGGCCGAGACCCGGATCATCCCCTACAACGACGCGGCAGCGCTCGAGCGCGTGCTCGCCGCCGGCGACGTCGCCGCCTTCATCGTCGAGCCGGTGATGGAGAACATCGGCATCTGCCTGCCGCAGCCCGGATACCTCCAGCAGGTGCGTGCGATCACCCGCAAGTACGGCACCATGCTGATCTTCGACGAGGTCAAGACCGGCATCACCGCCGGGTGGGGTGGCGGTACCGGTGCCGTGGGCGTGCAGCCCGACCTCGTCTGCCTCGCCAAGAGCATCGGTGGCGGTCTGCCCCTCGGCGCGTTCGGCGGCACCCAGGAGTGCATGGACCAGATCACCACGGGCAAGGTGCTGCACCTCGGCACGTACAACGGCAACCCGCTGTGCATGGCGGCCGCTCGCGCTGTCCTCGTCGACATCTGCACGCCGGACGCCCACCAGCGGGTCAACGAACTCAACGCCCGGCTGGTCAATGCATGTCAGGACACCATCGACCGCAGTGGTCTGCCGGCCCACACGGTGCAGTTCGGTGCGAAGGGCTGCGTCACGTGGGCGGCGGAGCCGATCAAGAACTACCGCGACTACAAGGCCACCGACTTCGACCTGGCGTTCGCGCAGTGGATTCACGGCATCAACCGCGGCATTCTCTTGCCGCCGGGGCTCGACGAACAGTGGCTGATCTCGATGATGCACAGCGACGACGAGGCGATGCAATACGCCGCGGTGTTCGCCGAGTTCGTCGACGAACTCGTCCGCTGAGGTTCCGGCCGCCGCAGGTCGCCGCGGTGCTGGTCAGCTCGACCAGCGCCGCTCCTCTTGATACCGGTAGGTGTTCACCGGGGTGCTCCACCGCTTACGGCGGCGCATCATGCCGGTACCGGCGAGCAGCGCGAGCGCTGCGCCCACCAGCAGTAGTTCGAGGCCGACGAGCAGCGGAAGCGAGTCGTCGGCGAGTGTCGCGGGCAGGTTCGCCCAGGCACTGTCGCTGAGCGCCGGAACGAGGAACTTCGGCACGACGTAGCCGACCAGCGCGACGACGAGTCCGAGGAGCAACAGGCCCAGGCCGAGACTGCGGAACAGTGCGGAGCGCTCTGGGTGGGCGGCGAGGCCCATCACGAGGAGTGCAAGGGTGGCGATGGCGGCGATGGGGACCAGCCATCCGAGCAGCCCGTCGGTGACCTCGAGCACGCCCACTGTGGGAACCGGCACCTCGATCGGCTGCGCCACGCCGACGGCCTCGTTCTGCGTGGCATCGACCAGTTGCTGCGCCGAGATGAGCACCGGATCGTCGCTCTCGCCGATGAGCCGGGCGTGGACGTCGTGGATGACCCCGGCGAGCAGTTCGGCTCCGGGCTTGGTGTCGGCGACGAGTGCGACGCGATCGCGCAGTGCCTGTTCGGTGAGGTTGGGGTCGCCCGGCGCAATGGTCGCCGCCTGGGCGGCCAGATCGCGTGCGATGACGGTGATGAGTTCGTTCTTGATGTCGGCGTCGTCGAGGATGACATCGGCGTGCTCCGCCGAGTAGTCGGGATCGAACGCCGTGCGCTCGAGGAGGAAGCCGGCCAGCGTCAGGCTGGCAAAGGCATAGGCGAGGCCGAACAGCAGGCCGGCGAGTGTTCGACGCACGGGCGACAGTCTGGCGGCAAACATTCCATTCTTCTATACCATGGGGGGTATGAGTCAGTCGACGCCCAGAAATGCCACCATGTTTCGTCGTGCGGCGGTGCTCACCTGTCCTCGATGTGGACGACGCAAGACCTTCATCAAGCACTGGCTCGGACGGTACGAACGGTGCCGTTCCTGCGGTATCAAGTGGCACCGCGAGCACGGGTTCGAGCTGGGACCGATCGCCCTCAACGTCGTGTTCACGTTCGGCAGTCTGGCGGTGTTGATGGTGGCGGCGTTC
>JANMFL010000082.1:0-12433 GCA_031377945.1 Acidimicrobiaceae bacterium
AACCAATCGGAAGGTGCAGCACAGCGGGCACGGCTTGCAGACGGGTCTTCACCATGTCGACGGTGCGATAGAAGTCGGCACCGATGCGGTCCATCTTGTTGACGAAGCACATGCGCGGCACTTTGTACTTGTTGGCCTGACGCCACACGGTCTCGGTCTGCGGCTCGACGCCGGCGACGGAGTCGAAGACGGTGACCGCGCCGTCGAGGACGCGCAACGACCGCTCGACCTCGATCGTGAAGTCGACGTGGCCAGGGGTGTCGATGATGTTGATGCGGTGGTTGTTCCAGATGCACGTGGTGGCTGCGGACGTGATGGTGATGCCACGCTCCTGCTCCTGCGCCATGTGGTCCATGGTCGCGGCACCGTCGTGCACTTCACCGATCTTGTAGCTCTTGCCGGTGTAGTAGAGGATGCGCTCCGTCGTCGTGGTCTTGCCCGCGTCGATGTGGGCCATGATGCCGATGTTGCGGGTGCGCTCAAGGGGGAACTCGCGCTTGGCCATCTCTTCGTCTCTCTTCGCTCGTGCGTCGTGGGGGCGCGCAGCGGCCAGTCGGCCACAGGCACAATTGACAATGATACCGGGCACCTGCGCGAACGGAACGCCCGTCCGCCACCCCGGCGGGCCGCCAGGCCCTGATCAGCAGGCAGTCGCGGGCGTGATGACCGGGGTCGCGGTCGCCGGGCTGCGGCTGCCGTCACCCAGCACGGCGACGATGCGCAGCGTCGAGGTCAGGTTGGGCCCCAACCCACTGATCGACGCCGTGACCGCATTGGCCGCAGCGAATGAGCTGACGACCGACCATTTCCCGTCGGCACCCAACACTTCCACGTCGTACTGGGCCAGGCCGGCGACGTCGCCAGGCCAGGCCGGTACCAGCGCCCAACCCGCTGCGGGCGTGGGGCACACGGGCAGGAACGACACCTTCGGCGCCGGAATGGCGGCGACCGGCGCCGACGCCGGGACGGCCGTCGTGACCGCCTCGGTTCCCGGCACGAGAATGGTGGTGCTCGGCACACCCGAGACCAGGGTGCCCGATGAATCGACGGCCGGGTCATCGGAGAACAGCACGCGCAGCAGGGTGCCGGCGGCGAACGCCACCAGACAGCCCGAGATGATGGCGGCGACGACGAACCGGCGCGACCGATGACCGTGCAGGCCGTGCTGGGCGTTCGGTCCTGGCCGGCGGTCGGGCGCACCCGACCGTGCACCCGACCGGGGGGCGACGGCAGCGACGGGCGCCGCGCTGGGCACCGGCGAAGGAGGGGGCGGCGGCGGCGGGGCGATGGTCGGCATCGCGATCTGGCGCGTCCGCGTCCCGGCGACGGTGAGCAGAGGGACCGCCTTGTCGGCGACCTCGGTGACCTGCTGCTCGGAGAGGCGGGTGTGCGCGCTCCGCGAGATGACGGCGGCGAGTTGATCGCCTTGGCAGACCAGCACTCCGTCGATGGCGGGCGGGATGGCCGTGGGGATGGGAGCGCCCACGATGCCGACGACGGGTACCACCGCGGTACCGAGCGCCTGGGTGAGCGCCTGGGCCTCGACCCGGGCGCCAGCGAACAGTGGAGCGAGCGGCGCAGAACCCGCGAGCAGCCGACCCTGCTCGAACACGAGCGCGTGGTCGACCCGCCGGGTGAGCACCAGGTACGCCCCGCCCGGCCCGACGACGACGTGATCCACCCGGCCGCGCCCGTCGGGCAGCGTCAGGTCGTGGAGGATCGCATGCGTGGCCGGGAGGGCAGCGAGTTGGGTCGCCGTCGCCTGTTCGTCGGCTGCGACGACCTCCAGACGAGAGGCCTCGTGCAGCAGCCGCTCGGCGTTGGCCCTCCGTTCGGCTGCCTGGACCTGGGCACTACCGCCCGCATTGCCACCTTCGATCATCGGCCGACCTGTCTCATCGGCAGCAGTATCGGTCGGACCTGACGATCGCTTGAAGAATCTGGGACGAACGCGAGATCAACGTCGCGACTCAGACCCAACCACCGGCGTAGGCGACGAACTGACCGGTGGTGAAGCCGCTCGTGCCATCGAGGAACGCCATGCAGAACGCCGCACACTCGTCGACCGTGCCCAGCCGGCGCAGCGGCACCGCGGCCTCGAGACGAGCGCGGACCTCGGGGTCGTCGGCACCGGAGGCACGGCGGAACTCGGGGAAGTCCATGAAGTTCGTCCCGAGCGCGTTCACCTGCACACCATGGCGGGCCACTTCCGCAGCGACGTTCTTGACGAGCATGGTGGCGCCGGCGCGCGCCGCCGAATACAGCGGCGCGCCGGGCGTGGGACGGGCACCGGCGGCACTGGTGAGGACGAGGACCTGGCCGCCACCCTGGGTGACCATCTGCGGGACGACGACGCGCAGGAAGTGGTACGGCGCTTCGATGCAGCCGCGCTGCACCGCCTGCAGTTGGTCGAGTGTCGAGTCGAGGAACGAGCCGGTGACGACCCGACCGCTGAAGGCCGTTGCGGTGTCGATGCGGCCGAAGCGCGCCATGGCGGCGTCGACCAACCTGGCGGAGGTCTCGGGAAGGGACAGGTCGCGGGTGTCGGGCACCGCTTCCACCGCGGCGCCGAGCGCCTCGAGCTCTGCGACCAACGCCGGGTCGGGGTTCCCCACGACCAGATCGTGGCCGCGCTGCGCGAGCAGGCGAGCGATGGGCGGGCCGACATAGAAACTGGTGTCGGCCACGAGGGCGATGCGGCGGGGTTCGGACATCCGGCCATTCAAGCAGGCACCGTTCAAACAATTGACACAATGACTGTCAACAGCAGCGACGGACTGCTACCGTTTCCGTCATGCCCGCCACGCGACCTGTCGAACCGCCCGCCGACGGCCGACGCCTTCGCCGCGACCGCAACCGCGACGCCGTCGTGCGTGCCCTGTTGTCGCTGTACAACGACGGCAACCTGAACCCCTCGACGGAGGAGATCGCGGCCCGCTCGGGAGTCTCCGCCCGGTCGCTGTTCCGGTACTTCGACGACGTCGACGACCTGTGCGAGGCGGCCATCCAGCAGCAGCAGGACGATGTCCGCGCGTTGCTGCCGGTCGACGCCACACCGGACCAGCCGTTCGCCCACCGGGTCACTGCGCTCGTCCGCCAGCGTGGCGAACTGTTCGAAGCCATCGAGAGCGTCGCCACGGTGTCGCGCCTGCGCGCGCCCTTCCAGTTGCTCGTCGCCGACCGACTCACGCAGGGCCGAGCGTTCCTGCGCGGCCAACTGACCACGCTGTTCTCCGCCGAGCTCGACGTGATGCCCGAGGCCGTCGCGGTCGCCCGCCTCGCTGCCGCGGACATCGCCACCTCGTTCGAGGCGTGGCGGCTGCTGCGCGACGACCAGCACCTCACCCGCCCGAAGGCCATGGCCACCATGTCCGAGGCGCTCACCGTGTTGTTCCAGACCGACGCGTCGCACACCGGCGCCCCTCGCACCGTCACCGCCCAGGAGTCGTGAACATGAAGGTCCTCCGCACCCCCGACGATCGCTTCGTGAACCTGCCCGGGTTCGACTTCGAGCCGCACTACCTCACCATCGCCGCCGGTGAGAGTGCCCATGAGAGTGCCGGTGAGAATGGCGGTGGGGCCGGCGAACTGCGCGTGCACTACCTCGACGAAGGACCGACCGACGCACCGCCCGTGCTGCTCATGCACGGCGAGCCGAGCTGGTGCTACCTGTACCGCACGATGATTCCCGTGCTCGTGGCGGCCGGTCATCGCGTCGTCGCGCCCGACCTCGTCGGCTTCGGTCGCAGCGACAAGCCCACCGAGCAGTCGGACTACACCTACGCCCGCCACGTGGCCTGGATGCAGGCCGCCCTGTTCGACCAACTCGACCTGCGCGACATCACGTTCTTCGGCCAGGACTGGGGCGGCCTCGTCGGCCTTCGTCTCGTGGCCGCCGCACCCGAACGATTCGCCCGCGTGGTGGTCGGCAACACCGGCCTGCCCACCGGCGAACGCCCCCCGAACGACGCGTTCCTCGCCTGGCAGAAGTTCTCGCAGACCGCCGAGCACTTCCCCATCGGGATGATCATCAACGGCGGCTGCCAGACCGACCTGGCGCCCGACGTCGTTGCCGCGTACGACGCGCCGTTCCCCGACGACACCTTCACGGCCGGCGCACGGATCTTCCCGTCGCTCGTCCCCACCAGCACCGCCGACCCCGCGCACGCCGACCAGATGGCCGCATGGCAGGTCATCGGCGCGTTCGACCGTCCGTGGCTGTGCGCGTTCAGCGACAAGGACCCGGTGACCAATGGCGGCGAGCGCGTGTTCCTGCGCTCCGTCCCCGGCTGCGACGGTCAGCCGCACACGACCATCGAGGGCGGCGGCCACTTCCTGCAGGAGGACAAGGGTCCTGAACTGGCGGCCGTCATCACCGACTTCATCGCCACGACCTGAGCGGCCGCCGCAGCTCGTCGGCGCAGCCGTGGTCGGCCCTGCTCAGCCCTGGTCGGCCAGGGTCAGTCCGTCGGTGCCCTGGAACAGGGTGAGCTTCGTGCCCTCGATGTCGTAGGTGAGCGTGCCGGTCAGCACACGGGTGACGGTGGTCTCGAGTGAGGTGGCCGCCGCGTCGCAACCCATCCGCGTCAGCGCCAGCTCGGCGAACGTGATGCGCTCGCCGTCGATGGTGTAGGCGGCCGTGCCGGTGTTGCAGCCGGCGAAGACCTCGGCGGTTCCGTCGTTCAGCAACAGCGTCGCCGGCTCGGTGTCGAGGCTCATCGTGCCATCGCCCTGGACGGTGCCGGTGACGGTCCACTTCGTGCCCTCGAGCGCGCTGTCGACGATGGGAGCGTTCTCGCGCAGCGTGATCGTGATCGAGTCGTTGGCCAACGTCATCACGTCGCCGGCGACGATGATGCTCGGCGAGGCGGCGAGGAAGTCGGCGATCGTGGTGTCGAACGCCATCAGCGCGTCGTCGGTGCACGCCATCTCGGTCATCGCGAACTGCGTCACCACGAGCTTGGCATTGACGATCGAGTACCCACCGCTCATGGTGTTGCAGCCACCGGTCACGGCCAACTGCACGGGTTCGAATGCCAACTGCAGGCTGCTGCTGGCAGGCACGTCGACGCCGGCCGCCTGAGCGAGCGTGAACGCCTTCCCCGCGAGTTCGAGGGTGGGGGTGATGGTGGCATCGGGCTGGCTGTCGTCGCCGCAGGCGACGGCCCCCAGCACCAGCAGACCGGCGAGCGCGCTCCGGACGAGAAGAGTTGCCTTCATTCCATCAGTATGCCGACGAGCCGAGCCGGCTGGCATCACTCCGTGGCCGCTGGACCCATCGCTCCCAACATCGCGAGCGCAGCCTCGCCGCAGCGCCGCCCCGAGAACATCGCACCCTGGATGGACGGGGTGTCGCGGTGGTCGCCACAGACGAACAACCCCTCCCCCAGCGCGACCGGACGTTTCGGTGCGAACGGCGGAGGCCGATCGGGTTGCCCGTGGGCGATGCGGTCGGTACGCAACACCTTCCACTGATCCACCTGCGGACCCCACCACGACCGCAACTGGCGACGCACCTCGGCCGCCAGGTCGGCGATGTCGGCGGTCGCCGGGCACGCGGCCGCGACGAGCGCATGCCCGGGCGGCGCTGCGTCGGTGACGTACTCGGGGGCGACGTTGCTCATGACCGCGACGTTCAGCGCCGGGCCGCTGCGCACACCATCGAGCACGATGAGCGCCTGTGGCACCGGGGCCGCGGGTGCGTCGAACCACACACAGCCGACGTCGCGCGACCCTACCGATGCCAGCCGCGCCCCGGACAACAGCGCGTTCGCAGCGGGACCCTCCGTGGCCACGATCACTGCGGTCGCGATGACGACACGACCGTCGACCAGACGAACCTCACCGGGGGCGACCGAGGCGACCGCAGAGGACAGATGCACCGTGCCAGCGGGCAGTGCGGCCGCCATCTGCAACGGGATCGCGTGCATACCGGCGGCAGGGACCGCCGAGTCGCCGACCGCCAGGCAGTGCAGCACCGTCTCGGACATTCGTGCGCTGCCCCCGAGCGAGGGGTCGAGTTGGATGCCGCCGAGCAACGGTCGGAAGAAGCGGTCGATGATGCGCGGACCGAACCCCGCCGCGTGCAACGCCTCGAGCGTCGTGATGTCGGGTCCGCGCAGCAGGGCCTTCGGGTCGGCGGACTTCACCCGCCGCAGCAGGGCGGCGAGACGCAACTTGTCGGCGATCGTGCCGATCGGAGCGACTGCACTCGGCAGCAGCAGCGACGGCTTGCGCAGTGGGTCGCCCACCGCATACGGCCGCTGACCCGTCCACACCAGCGAACCGGGCAGGAACGAGCGCAACTGCAGCGCCTCCACGTCGAGTTGCGTCTGCACCTCCGGGTACGCGGTGAGCAGGACCTGGAAGCCTCGGTCGAGGCGGAACCCGTCGACCACATCGGTGCGCACCCTGCCGCCGACGCCGTCGGACGCCTCGAGCACGACGACGGTCCGCCCCGCCCGGCAGAGCACCCGGGCCGCGGCGAGGCCGGCCAGTCCGGCGCCGACGACGACGACGTCGACGTCGACACGATCGGGCAGCGGATCCGCGGGCGGTTCGGTCATGTTCCCAGCGACGTTACCGAGGCGCAGACCGGGACGCCGTCTCGGGCCCAGGTCGTGATCGGCGGGTGAACGGCGGCATAGTGGGCCGAGATGTTGCTCCGCCTCCTGCGCACGTACCTGCGCCCGTATCGAAACCTGTTGCTGGTGGTGGTCCTGTTCCAAGGGCTGCAGGCCATTGCGTCCCTGTACCTACCGCACATCAACGCCGACATCATCGACAAGGGCGTGCTGCGCGGCGACACCACGTACATCTGGAGCCGCGGCGCCCTGATGCTGGTGCTCAGCCTGTTCCAGGTGGTCTTCGCCACCATCGCCGTCTACTTCGGTTCGAAGGCGGCCATGAGCTTCGGCCGCGACGTGCGCGCCGGGCTCTTCCACCAGGTGACCGACTTCTCGGCACGCGAGGTCGCCCACTTCGGTGCCCCCAGCCTGATCACCCGCGTCACGAACGACGTCAGCCAGATCCAGATCCTCGTGCAGATGACCTGCACCATGCTGGTCGCCACCCCGATCACCATCGTCGGCGGCACCATCATGGCGTTGCAGGCCGACCGCAAGTTGACGTGGATCCTCGCCGTGGCCATTCCAGTACTGCTGTTCTGCATCGGCAACGTCATCTTCCGCATGGTCCCCACGTTCCGGGTGATGCAGGAGCGCATCGACGACATCAACCGCATCCTGCGCGAACAGATCACCGGCATCCGCGTCGTGCGTGCGTTCGTGCGCGAGCCCTACGAGATGGCCCGGTTCGAGGACGGCAACGAGCGACTCACCCGCGTGGCCCTGCGCGGCGGGCGGCTGATGGGGCTGATGCTGCCCACCGCGCTGCTGGTGGTGAACCTCTCCAGCGTCGCCGTCGTGTGGTTCGGCGCGAACCGCGTGAACAGCGGCGAGATGCAGGTCGGCTCGCTCATCGCCTTCCTGCAGTACATCATGCAGATCCTGATGTCGGTGATGATGGCCACCTGGATGGCCGCCCTCATCCCACGTGCATCGGTGAGCGCCGACCGCGTGAAGGAGGTGCTCGACACCCCGAGCAGCATCCTCGGCAGCGAGGCGCCGATCACCGAGTACCGCGACCGGGCCTCGGTCGAACTGCGTGACGCAGGTTTCCGCTACCCCGGTGCGGCTCACTCGGTGCTGTCGGGCATCGACATGCGGTGCGAGGCCGGCTCCACCTTGGCGGTCGTGGGCAGCACGGGCGCCGGCAAGACCACGCTCGTCAGCATCATCGCCAGGTTGATCGACGTCACCGAGGGCGCCGTGTTGGTGAACGGCGTCGACGTGCGCGAGTTGGCCCCGGAACTGCTGTGGGACCGCATCGGTCTGGTGCCCCAGCGGCCATATCTGTTCAGCGGCACCGTGCGTTCGAACCTGCTCTTCGGTCGACCCGACGCGACCGACGACGAGCTGTGGGAAGCACTCGAGGTGGCCCAGGCCGCCGACTTCGTACGAGCCATGCCCGGCCAGCTCGAGGCCGCCATCGCACAGGGCGGCACGAACGTGTCCGGCGGCCAGCGACAACGCCTGTCCATCGCCCGTGCCTTCGTGCGCCGCCCGAACGTCTATCTGTTCGACGACTCGTTCTCGGCGCTCGACATGGCGACCGATGCGCGCCTGCGCGCCGCGATGAAGCCGTTCACCCGCGACGCGGCCGTCATCCTGGTCGCACAGCGAGTGTCGTCGATCAGGGACGCCGACCAGATCCTGGTGTTGGACGACGGTGAGGCCGTGGGCATCGGCAGCCATCAGCAGTTGCTCGCCACCTGCCCCACCTACCTCGAGATCGTGAACTCGCAGCTCACCGCCGAGGAAGCCGGGATGGTGTCATGAGCGATCTCCACGACACCGCACCCGCCGAGAACGGCATCGACGACGCCGGCGCCGCGAAGCGGCCCGATGCCGCCTCCGAGATGCGCAACGGCCGCTGGAGCACGGTCGGCATGCCCACCGAGAAGTCGAAGGACTTCCGCGGGTCGACCAGCCGACTGCTGGATCGCATGGGGCCCGAGAAGCCGAAGCTGTACTTGGTGATGGTGCTGGCCGTCGCCAGCGTCGTGCTGGTCGTCAGCGGCCCCAAGGTGCTCGGGCACGCCACCAACCTGGTGTTCGAAGGCGTGCTCAGCCCCGACAACGGCATCGACTTCGGAGCGCTCCATCGCACGCTCGAACTCGCCATCGGCCTGTACCTCGTCAGCTACGCGCTCGGGTACCTGCAAGCCTGGGTACTCGCCGGTGTCGTGCAACGCACCATGTTCCGCCTGCGCCGCGAGGTCGAGCAGAAGCTGCACCTGATGCCGCTCAGCCACATCGACTCGCAGTCCCGTGGCGACCTGCTCAGCCGTGTCACCAACGACATCGACAACGTCGCGCAGAGCCTGCAGCAGTCGATCAGCGTGCTCCTGACGAGCGTGCTGACCATCGTCGGCACCATCGCGATGATGCTCTGGATCTCGTGGGAGCTCGCGCTCGTCGCCGTGCTGTCGGTCCCGCTGTCGATCTTCGTGTTGAAGCAGATCACGGCCAAGTCCAAGGGACGCTTCATCGCCCAGTGGGCGCACACCGGAGCGTTGAACGCACACGTGGAAGAGACGTTCACCGGCCACACCGTCGTCAAGGCGTTCGGTCGCCAGCGAGAGGCGCAGGCTCGCTTCGACGAGACGAACGAGAAGCTGTACACCGCGAGCTTCGCCGCACAGTTCATCAGCGGCTGCGTGCAGCCGGCGACCGTGATGATCGGCAACCTCAACTACGTCGCCATCGCCGTGCTCGGCGGGCTGAAGGTGGCGAACGGGTCGCTCGGAATCGGCGACGTGCAGGCGTTCATCCAGTACTCGCGACAGTTCTCGCAACCGCTCACCCAGGCCGCATCGATGGTCAACGTGCTGCAGTCCGGCATCGCGTCGGCCGAGCGCGTGTTCGAGTTGCTCGACGCACCCGAGCAGTCGGCCGAACCAGATGTCGACCCCGACGCGCACCTCGCCCACGCCGAGGCACGTGGCCGCGTCGAGTTCCGCGACGTGTCGTTCCGGTACCGGCCCGACGTGACCCTCATCGAGCACCTGTCGCTCGTGGCAGAGCCGGGCCAGACCGTCGCGATCGTCGGCCCCACGGGCGCCGGCAAGACCACCCTGGTCAACCTGATCATGCGGTTCTACGAGCTGAACGGCGGCGAGATCCTCCTCGATGGTCGCAACATCGCCGAGATGCGCCGCGACGAACTGCGCGACCAGATGGGCATGGTGCTGCAGGACACCTGGCTGTTCGGCGGCACCATCCGCGACAACATCGCCTACGGCAACACGTCGGCCACCGAGGAGCAGATCCTCGCCGCGGCCAAGGCCTGCTACGTCGACCGCTTCGTGCACTCGCTGCCCGACGGGTACGACACGGTGCTCGACGACGAAGGCACATCGGTCAGTGCCGGCGAGAAGCAGTTGCTCACCATCGCTCGTGCGTTCCTGTCGAACCCGGCCATCCTCATTCTCGACGAGGCGACCAGTTCGGTCGACACCCGCACCGAGGTCCTCATCCAGCGGGCCATGGCCAAGCTCCGCGGTGGGCGAACCAGCTTCGTCATCGCTCACCGCCTGTCCACCATCCGCGACGCCGACACCATCCTCGTCATGGACGCGGGTCGCATCGTCGAGCAGGGTTCGCATCAGGAACTGCTCCTGCAGCAGGGTGCGTACTTCCAGCTCTACAACGCCCAGTTCTCCGGCGCGGCAGCGGATTTCACCTGACTAGGGTGCGCGGCATGGCCGACGCACTCCACGACACCAGTTGGGCCCTGATCGGACCGATCGGCGTACCCGAGGGTGTCGACGTGGTCATTGCGTTCGACGACGGCACCGTCACCGGCTTCTCCGGTTGCAACCGGTTCCGCGGCACCTATCGGGTCGACGACGAGATCGTCGAGTTCAGCACGCTGGGCAGCACGATGATGGCGTGCTCCGACGAGGCGATGGCGATCGAGCGCGACGTGCTGCGTCGCCTCTCGGAGGTCACCGCGATGGTGGACCACGACGGCATGTTGGTCTGCCTGGACCGCACCGGCGCAGTGCTGCTCGAGTTCGCGGCGCAGACCGCGGAGGGGCTGGCCGGCGACTGGGTGGTGAATGGGATCCACTACCCCGGGCGCCAGGCGATCATCTCGGTGCGCGGCGAACTGACCCTGACCATCGAGGCCGACCGCATCAGTGGCACCACTGGTTGCAATCGTTTCAACGGTCCGTTCGTGGTCGCAGAGGGTGGCCTCACCGCCGGCCCGCTGATGAGCACCCGCATGTTCTGCGAGGACGAGGACGCCGGAAGCGGCCCCACGATCATGGAGCAGGAGACCGCGCTGCTGCAGGCCCTCGAGGCCGCAACCGGCCACCGCCTGGAGGGTTCGCGGCTCACGCTCACACGACCCGACGGCGGCATCTCGGTGTCATTGCACCGCCCCTAGGTCCATGCTCCGGTGCGCACGAACCCCAGGCGGGCGAAGAGTCGCTCGGAGGGCACGTTCCCGTCGGTGATGGTCGCCCCCACTTCGGTGACACCGTCGGCGGCGAGGGACCGCAGCGACACCATCACCATCGCAGTGCCGAGCCCGTGGCCCTTCTCGCTGGCGCGGGTGAGCACAGGATCGATGTAGTGGGCCCCCTCGTGCGCGACGACGAACGACGCGGCGATCAGTTCGCCATCGCGTTCGAGGACGAACGAATGGGGCCACTGGATGGCGGCGAACCACACGTCGACGGCGACGAACGAGTCGTCGAGGGTCTCGCCTTCGTCGTCGATCGTGCCGCGGTATGCATCGAGCAGGAACAGCGCCATCACGTCGCGGTCGTCGAGCGACACGGGTCGCACCTGCATCGGTCCGTCGGGATCGACTCCTCGAGGCGACGCCAACGCGGTGTCGATGTGCGCCAGGCGATACTCGCTTCGGGTCCGATCCACGTGCTCCATCGTGGCACGGACGGCCGATCGGCGGATACGGTCGCGGCGTGTTCGACCGGATCGTCGTCGTCGACTGGAGTGCGAACAACACGCCGAAGGTCGGTGCCGATTCGATCTGGGTGGCGCACCTGGATCGCGGCGGGACGGCCATCGCCGTGAACCACCGCACCCGTCACCGCGCGTTCGAGGCGGTGCTCGCGCTCGCCGCAGTTCCCGGGCGCGTGCTGCTGGGCTTCGACTTCCCACTCGGTCACCCTGCCGGTTTCGCAGCCCGGCTCGGCCTGGCCGGCGAGCCCTGGGCAGCGACGTGGGCGATGTTGGCCGACCTGATCACCGACGACGCCCGGAACTGCAACAACCGGTTCGAGGTCGCCGCCGAGATGAACCGACGACTGGGCAACCTCCAGTTCTGGGCCGCCCCGCCGCGTCTCGCTGGCGCGCACCTCACCACCACCCGACCGGCGCGTGGTGCCGACGACCTCCCCGAGTTCCGCACCGTCGAACGGCACCTGCGCGACCAGGGTCGGTACCCGTTCTCGGTGTGGCACCTGCTCGGCGCGGGCAGTGTGGGCAGCCAGTCGCTCACCGGCATCCCTGTGGTCGAACGCCTCCGCCACCACCCATCCATCCGCGACCGGGTGCGAATCTGGCCGTTCGAGACCGGCCTGCGTCTCCCGACCGGCCACGACCGCATCGTGGTCGCCGAGGTGTGGCCGAGCGCGATCCGGTTCGACCACGTACAGCACCCCGTGAAGGATGCCCGCCAGGTGATCGCCCTCGCCCAGTGGCTCGCCGAGCAACCCGCCGACGTGTTCGCTCCTCCCGCCGCCAACTCGCCCACCGTCCTGGCCGAGGCCATCGTGCGTGAGGCCATCGTGCGTGAGGCCATCGTGCGTGAGGAAGGCTGGATCCTCGGCGTCACC
>JANMFL010000261.1:0-2047 GCA_031377945.1 Acidimicrobiaceae bacterium
AGCCCGATCATCCGATCGCCGGACCTCAGGGTGCGGTGCCACAGTTCGTGGTCGAGTGCGACTACAGCCACGCCGCGATGGACGACCCCATCGTGTATCCCGGTCAGCCGGGAGCGAGCCATCTGCACGTGTTCTTCGGCAACGAGGGTGTCGATGCGGCCAGTGCGGTCGAATCGCTCGCCCAGCACGGCACGACCTGCGATCAGCAGCTCGACAAGGCGGCCTACTGGGCGCCTGCGCTGCTGCGCAACGGCGAGATGCTCACACCCGTGAAGAGCACCGCGTACTACCGGCCGGGCATCGACGTCGACCCCACCACCGTGCAGGCGTTTCCGAAGGGATTGGTCATGGTGGCCGGGAACGCGGGCGCCTCGAAGGACCAGCCGACCTCCATCGTCGCCTGGTCGTGTGGCACCGGCAGCGAGCGCGATGTGCTGCCGCCCACCTGCGGAACCGGGCGCAACCTGCGCCTGCTGGTCACGTTCCCGGACTGTTGGAACGGCACCGGACTCGACAGCGACGACCACCATGCGCACGTCGCGTACAGCTCGAAGGGCGCGTGCCCGGACGGCTACCCGGTCCCCGTACCGCAGCTGCAGTTCAGCGTCGAGTACCCGGTGTCGGGCTCGGTGGCGGGACTCGAGCTGGCGAGTGGTGACCTCACCTCGGGTCATGCCGACTTCATGAACGGGTGGGACCAGGAGCGGCTGGCTCGCGAGGTGCGGCTGTGCCTGCATCGCGAGGTGGTGTGCGGCATCACCTCCGGGCGGAAGACCGGTTGATCTGTGTCACAATTCCCGACCATGTACGGGAACATCGTGGTCGGGACTGACGGATCGGACACGGCGAAGATCGCCGTCCAACACGCGATGGCGTTGGCGCAGGCCGGCGGCGGCGTGCTGCACGTGGTGCACGCGTATCAGAACGTGTCGCTCGGCATGGCGGCGGTGGCGGCCGGCAGTGGTGGTCCAGCCGTCGACCTCGATCGGCTGAACGTCGGCCTGCAGGAGAACGGCGCGAGCGTGGTCGCGGCGGTACTGGCCGATGCCGAGGCCGGCGGGGTGCGCGCCGAAACGCACGTCGCCAGCGGCGACCCCGCTGACGCGCTGCTCGCCGTGGCCGAGACGGTGGGTGCCGACCTCATCGTCGTCGGCAACCGCGGCATGTCGGGTGTGAAGCGGTTCATGCTCGGCAGCGTGCCGAACCGCATCTCGCACCACTGCCCGTGCAACCTGCTCATCGTCAACACGACGGGCGGCTGATCGAATGTCGTTCACCGTGCGCGTGGTGATCGAGATGAAGAAGGTGCCGCACGAGCACGAGATGGACTCGCTCAATCACGTGTTCGGCGCGGTCGAGCATGCCAACGGCTCCAAGTCCGTCACGCTGGTCGAGCACGTCGGCGTCAGCGACGAGGCCGATGCTGTCGCGTTCGTGCGATCGCTCGTCGACGACGCCGTCCCCGACGGCACCAAGCTCGTGTCCGTCGAGGCCACCCAGGACTAGCAACGCACTCGGCGCCCCGGATTCGGACGGAGAGCGGTCGTACGACCACACTAGGACTGGCGGCCTCGTGCTGGGTGGCATACCTTCACGACAGCCTGCGGTCCGCGCTGCGTCGGCTCCGACCGAGGAGTGGTGAACATGGGAGATTTCCGGTTCGAGCGGCTCTACGACCTGCGGGTCACGTTGCGGATCCTGGTGGTCACTGACGGCACGGTGGGCTTCTGGGACGAACGCCGCGACGACCAGGTGGACGCCGGCTTCACGATGCGGGGCATGTTGCGGGCGATGTGGGACGCACCGACCTCGCACGGGCCGTACGTTCGATACCGGATCGATCATGCGACCCGCATCGCCGGGGCATCGGTGACCGTGGAGCGTACGGAGTCGGACGGCGGTCGACTCCGTCACTGGACGGAGTATCGACCGTTCCGTTTCGACGATGCGGGGTTCGACCTGAACCGATACGACCAACTCTGGTTCTTCGGCTTCCAACCGGGGAATGCAGCATTCGGGCAACAGCCGATGCCGGGCACCGGCCCAT
>JANMFL010000265.1:0-2103 GCA_031377945.1 Acidimicrobiaceae bacterium
TCGTGGACGAGCCCGACGAACCAGCCGCTGTCGATGTCGTCGGGTTGCGCCGCGTCGGGGACGACGACGAAGTCGCCGGGCTCCTTCGGCACGAGGCTGTGGTGCGAGTGACGGGATCCGACGAGATCGTGACAGCCGATCGTCTCGGCGCCCGTTGTCCACACCCGGCGCGGCGCGCCGTCGGCGCCACCGGCGCAGAGGTGAGCGAACCGCCGGGGCGTCGGGTCGAGCACCTGGCGCTCGACGATGAGCCGGTCGGGGTGGAGGATCCATCGCTCGAGCGAAGGCGTGAGTGCCAGCAGGACGATTGTGTCGCCGGCGCGGTGAGTGTGCACGGGCCTCGGCGCGGGGACATCGGTCGGCATCCAGGTGGTGCGCACCTCACCGCCGCGGGGCGCTACACCAGCCACACCGTCGGCAACGAAGACCACGTGATCGCTGCCGACCGCGAGTCCTTCGATGCGCACCTGGGCATCGGCGATGAGTCGGCTGCGTCGAGTGAGGGCCCCGGCCGGCACCACGTGGTGCAGTTGCGCGCCAGCCGAGTCGCGAGCGATGAAGTGCAGCTCACCGGTGGCCGGATCGAGCTGGGGACACGTGGCGACCATGCGACCGCGACCGGCGAGATCGACCCGACGCGGCGTGCCGGCATCGAGGCTCAGCTGGCGGACCGAGGAGTCGTCGCCATACGCGAGGATCGTTCCGTCGAAGGTGACCAGACATTCGACGGCTGCACCCATGCCGATGTTGCGAGCGAGGTAGAAGACCCGGCCCCCGTTGAAGTGCAGCGAGTGGACGAAGCCGTCGCGACCGATCCCCACCAGACGGCCGGACACCCCGAGCGGGACCGCGCCGCGAACGGCGAGTTCATCGTGTATCGACGGTGGGTTCGTCGGATCGGTCGGCGAGGGCATGGGAGCATCGTCGGCCTAAGGCGGCCCGGGCCGCATCGGGTGCACCCCCTCAGATCACGATGGGGCCCCTCAGGCCATACCGAGGCGTTGCGCAACGGCGGCAGCGTCGACCCTGCTATTCACACCGAGCTTGCGCAGGATGTTCGACACGTGCACGCTGGCCGTCTTGTCCGACACGTACAGCTCGTCGCCGATCTGACGGTTGGTGCGCCCGGCCGCCACCAGCGCCAACACCTCCGCTTCGCGTGGAGTGAGGCCGAGCCGTTCGGCGGAGGTTTCGTCGATCGCGATGCGGGTCGGGGCGTCGATACTGATCCGGGTCCGGCTGGACACGGCGTCGATCTCCGCCAATAGCGGGCCGGCGCCGAGGTCGGCGGCGATCGCGTGCGCTGCTCGCAGCGACGACGCCGCCCGATCCGCTGCACCTGCCAGCGCCGCGGCCTCGGCTTCGCGCACCAGCGCACCAGCCGTCGCCCAACGATCACCGAGCTCGCTCCAGCGGGCCACGGCTTCGGCCCATGCGAGCGCGTCGGACACGGTGAGACGGTTCATGCTGGCGCCGGCTTGTGCGAGGTGTGCTGCCGTGTCGCGTTGGGGGCCACCGGACACACCGTTCGCGAACGAGCGAACGGCATCGAGCCGCTGCTGCGAACGAGCGATCACGGCGTCGACATCGACTGGCTCACGCCGCGCCCGCTGGTCGAGCGTCTGCTCCACTTCGGCAACCGTTGCGAACATCGCGAACCTGGCTGCCCACAACACGGAGGTGGTACCCGTTGCGGCCCAACCGCGCTCCGCGGCCTGTGCGGCCTCGGCCCAATTGCCGAGCGCGAGATGGACGTCGGCTGTCGTGGCGTCTCGCACGGTCACGTGCCATCCGTCGAGCGGCAGCGCGTCGATGGTGGCGAGCTCGGCAAGGGCGCGGTCGGTCTCGCCACGGCGGGCGGCGAGCAGTGCGGTCACCCGCGCCAGTCGCAGGAGGCCGACAGGAAGCGTGTCGGCAATGGGCTGGCGGGCCAGGACGCCGGCGACTTCGGTCCAGCGACCCAGGCGGACGAGTGCCTCGGCCGCCAGCGAGTCCAAGTAGCAGCCGAAACCGCGATCGGTGCCGCTGAGCTGCCCATCCACTGCCGCGTCGAGTGCTGTGTCGAGCAACGCCTGATAGTCGCCCGCATCACCGAGCGCGACG
>JANMFL010000299.1:0-7872 GCA_031377945.1 Acidimicrobiaceae bacterium
TTCGACCACGACTGCCGCGACCGTCGGATGCCGCGTGGTCACCGTGGCGGCATCGCGTGCGGCGGCGTGGCCACTGTCGAGGTCGAGCACCACGACGTCGAGCCGCTCCCCTTCGACATCGAGGTCGTCGAGCGAGGTCGCGCAGACCGCGACCTGCAGACCCTCGACGGCCGAGAGAGCGCGGGACCAGAGCTCCGCGTGCACCGCCCGCCCGGTGACCAACCCCAACCTCACCATGGGCGCAGGCTACTCAGTAACGACCGGGCGTTCGTGTTCTGCTTCAATGCGGATCGGGCCAACGAAGAACTGGGGGGTTCACGAATGACCGCAAGCAACGACGTCGACGTGGTGGTCGTGGGTGCCGGCTTCTCCGGCCTGTACCTGCTGCACGAACTGCGCCGACTCGGCTTCACGTTCCGCGTCCTCGAGTCGGCCGACGACGTGGGTGGTACCTGGTATTGGAACCGATACCCGGGTGCGCGCTGCGACATTCCCACGACGGACTACACCTATTCGTGGGACCGCGAACTGGAGGACCAGTGGACGTGGTCCGAGAAGTACGCGACCCAGCCCGAGATCCTCCGCTATGCGCAGTTCGTCGCCGACAAGCACGACATGCGCCCGCACATCACGTTCGAGACCAAGGTCGTCTCGGCTGCATGGAGCGACGTCGCGAAGCGTTGGACGGTGCACACCGCGGCCACCGGTCCGGCCGGCAGTGACGAGACGATCACCTGCCGCCACTACGTCATGGCGACGGGTTGCCTGTCGCTGCCGAAGACGCCCGACGTGCCGGGTGCGGAGCGCTACACCCGCGACGTGTACGTCACCGCACGTTGGCCGCACGAGGGTGTCGACTTCACGGGCAAGCGGGTCGCGGTCATCGGCACCGGCTCCTCCGGCATCCAGTCCATTCCGCTGATCGCCCAGCAGGCGTCGCAGGTCACCGTGTTCCAACGCACCCCGAACTTCTCGGTCCCGGCGTTCAACGGAGCGGTACGGCCCGACAAGCGCGCCCCGCTCGAGGCCGACCGCGACGGCTACCGACATGCGGCGAAGTACTCACGTGGCGGCATCCCGGCCGAGCCGAACGAGATCATGGCCCTCACGGCCTCGCCCGAACTGCGCCGTGAGCGTTTCGAGAAGGCGTGGGCTGCGGGCGAGCTGTTCGAGATCCTGGGGGTGTTCGCCGATCAGGCGATCTCCGCCGAGGCCAACGAGATCCTGGCCGAGATGATCCGCGAGAAGATCCGCGAGATCGTCGTCGACCCCGAGACCGCCGAGACGCTGAGTCCTCGCGACCATGCGTTCGGCACGAAGCGACCCTGCCTCGACACGAACTACTACGCCACCTACAACCTGCCGCACGTGCGCCTCGTCGACCTGAGGACGACGCCGATCACCACGGTCACCGAGACAGGCATCGAGTTCGGCGGCGAGTCGGTCGAGTTCGACGCCATCGTCTACGCCACCGGCTTCGATGCCATGACGGGTGCCATCGTCTCCGTGGACATCGCGGGTCGCGAGGGGCTGACGCTGAAGGACAAGTGGGCCGCGGGCCCGGTGAACTACCTCGGGCTGATGACCACCGGCTTCCCGAACTTCTTCACGATCACCGGTCCCGGCAGTCCATCGGTGCTGTCGAACATGATGGTCTCCATCGAGCAGCACGTCGATCTGGTGAGCGGCACGCTCGTCCACCTGCGCGAGCACGGGTTCGACACCATCGAGCCCACCCAGGCCGCCGAGGACGGTTGGGTCCAGCACGCGAACGACTGCGCGTCGCTCACCCTCCACCCGACCGCCAACAGCTGGTACATCGGCGCCAACGTGCCCGGCAAGCCGCGAGTCTTCCTGCCGTACATCGGCGGTGTCGACGGCTATCGCCTTGCATGCGAGGACGTCGTGAACGCCGAGTATCTGGGCTTCACGCTCGAGGGCCCGACCGGTGCGCAGCGCAACGACGGCATCGTCCGACGCCTGCAGCCCGACGTGAAGATGGTCCTCGACATGATGGCCGAGATGCAGCTGCCCACGATGGACAGCATGTCGCCGACCGATGCCCGAATGTTCTCGGAGGCATCTGGCGCGATGAGCCCGCCGGGACCGGAGGTCGGCGAGGTCAGCGACGGTACGTTGCCGGCAGCCGATGGCAGCGCCATCGCCTACCGCCTCTTCCGGCCGGCCACGCCCGGCCCGCACCCCGTGGTGGCCTACTTCCACGGTGGGGGGTGGGTGATCGGAAGCCACACATCCGACGACCCCATGTGCCGCGACCTGTGTGTGCGCAGCGACGCCATCATCGTGTCGGTGAACTATCGCCACGCGCCGGAGGACCGCTTCCCGGCGGCCGCCGATGACGGACTCGCTGCAGTGCAATGGATCGCCGACCACGCGACCGAGCTCGGCGGCATCCCCGGTCAGCTCGCGGTGGCGGGCTGGAGCGCCGGCGCCAACGTCGCCGCGGTGGCCTGCCAGCTCGCACGCGACGCCGGAGGCCCCGAGATCGTCGGACAGTTGCTGCTGACACCGGTCACCGACGGCACCGTCGCTCGGCCTTCGTACTCCGAGAACGCCGAGGGCTATCTCCTCACCCGGGCGCTGATGGAGTGGTTCTGGAACCACTACTGCACGCAGGAGGAGCGGGCCGACCCCAAGGCATCACCGTTGTTGGGCGATCTGACCGGGCTGCCACCCGCGATGGTCATCACGGCCGAGTTCGACCCGCTGCGCGACCAGGGCAACGCCTACGCCGAAGCACTCGCCGCGGCAGGGGTTCCGGTCGAGCACGTGCAGGCCCGTGGCCACATGCACACGTCGATCGCCATGGTCGACGTCGTCCTCACCGGCAAGGAACACCGCGAGCGAATGGGCAACGCGTTGCGTGGCTTCTTCGCCAGCGTCCACGCCTGAACCACCGGGCGCGCACTCGGCGCTCCGCTGGCTGAGGACGTCACTGGGCGCGAAACGTCCCAAATCCGGGTCACTCCGCGCCCGTGGGTGCGAATGGTCCCATTACTGGGACGAATCGCGCCCAACCTCGTGCGTCAGAGCGGGCGACCCGCTCGCTCGACACATCACCACCACTGGACCACCACGAGCACGCGCCGCGTGACCGCGGCCAGCGAGCGGCTCATCGCCACGACCCGAACGGCTATCATCCGATAGCCATGGGCTCCACCACCACCGTTCCCGACCGCGCCCGAGTCGTCATCGTCGGTGGCGGCGTCATCGGCTGCAGCATCGCGTACCACCTCGCCCACCTCGGGTGGACCGACGTCGTGTTGCTCGAACGGCACTCGCTCACCGCCGGTACCACCTGGCATGCCGCCGGTCTGATCACGTCCGCAGGCATGGCCGACGAGACCTCGCTGTTCATGACTCGGTACTCACGCGACCTGTACAAACGGCTCGAGGCTGAAACCGGGCACTCCACCGGGTTTCGCGAGGTCGGCCACATTCTCGTCGCCAGCACGCCCGAGCGGGTCGAGGTGCTGCGTCGCGCTGGCGCATGGCAGCACGGCTTCGGCGTCCCGGAGTCCGAGATCTCGCCACGCGAAGTCGCCGACATGTGGCCGCTGCTGCGCACCGACGACCTGCTCGCCGGCTTCTACGTACCCGACGAAGGTCGAGCCGACCCCGTCGGCTGCGCGGTCGCGATGGCCAAGGGTGCCCGCCAACTGGGGGCGAAGGTCGTCGAGGGGGTCTCGGTCACCGGCGTCGAGCAGCGCCATGGACGCGTGTCGGCCGTCCTCACCGATGCCGGCCGCATCGAGACCGAGATCGTCGTCAACGCCGCCGGCATGTGGGCCGGCGAGTTCGGCCGGCAGGCGGGCGTCCACGTCCCGCTGCAGGCCGCCGAGCACTACTACCTGATCACCGGCGCGGTCCCCGGCATGGACCCCGACCTGCCGGTCGTGGAGGACCCCGATCGCTACGGCTACTACCGCCCGGAGGGCGACGGCATGCTCGTCGGCCTGTTCGAACCGGTCGGCAAGCCGTGGCATCTGGACGGCGTGCCGCACGACTTCGCGTTCGGCACGATCGACCCGGACTGGGATCGAATGGCGGAGTTCCTCGCCCCAGCCATGGACCGCATTCCATCGCTCGCCGACTGTGGTGTTCGGCTCTTCTTCTGCGGTCCGGAGTCGTTCACGTCCGACGTTCGACCGCTCGTCGGTCCGGCGCCGGAGCTGGACGGGTACTGGGTCGCAGCCGGGATGAACTCACTCGGCATTCTGCTCGGCGGTGGCGTCGGCCACCTGATGGCGCAGTGGATCGTGGACGGGGTCGCGCCGCTCGACGTCACCGGTTACGCCGTCGGGCGCGTTGCCACGCACGAGACGAGCAGGCGATTCCGTGCCGATCGCACACCCGAGCAACTCGGTGTGTTGTTCGGCGACGCGGTGTGGCCCCAGTGGAAGCCCTCGACCGCTCGCGGCGTGCGGCGATCGGTGTTGCACGACCGTCACGTCGCTGCCGGCGCCCACTTCGGATCGTCGTTCGGTTGGGAGTACCCCGAGTGGTTCGCCGATCCGGGCGAGCAGCCGCACACCGTCCTCGACTTCATCCGTCAGGAGTCGCACCCCATCGTCGCCCGCGAGCACCACGCCGTGCGCGAGGCGGTCGGAGTGATGGACATGAGCCTGATGGCCAAGTGGATGGTGCAGGGCCCGCACGCCGTCGCCGTCCTCAACCGTCTGTCGGCGAACGACATCGACCGAGAAGTCGGACGATTGGTCTACACGCAGTGGCTCGACATGCGCGGCGGAATCATCGCCGATGTCACCGTCTCACGGCTCGGCGAGGAACGCTTCCTCGTCGTCTCCAGCGACATCACCCATCGCCAGATCGAGGCGTGGGTGCGCCGCGAATGTCGGTCGGGTGAGGTGGTGATCTGCACCGACGTCACCTCGGCCACCACCCTGCTCTCCTTGCAGGGACCGTCGTCGCGCACGCTCCTCACTCGGCTCACCGACGCCGACCTCTCGAACGAGGCGTTTGCGTACCTCACCGGGCAGCAGATCCATGTCGGGTACGCGCCGGTGCTCGCCGCTCGAGTCACCTACCTCGGCGAGCTCGGCTACGAGTTGCACGTTCCCACAGAACACGCCGCTGGCCTGTACGACCTGCTCATGAGCACCGGCGCGGACCTCGGCCTTCGGCCGGTGGGCCTGTCGGCGATGGCCGGTCTGCGCATGGAGAAGGGGTATCGCGACATGGGCATCGACATCGACAACACCGACACCGTGCTCGAGGCCGGCCTCGGGTTTGCTGTGGCGTGGGACAAACCGAACGGTTTCATCGGCCGCGACGCGCTGGTGGCAGCGCGTGCTCTCGGCGCGCCCCGCGACCGAGTGGTCAGCCTCTTCGTCGACGATCCCGATGCCGACCTGTTCGGCGGCGAACCACTCCTGCTCGACGGGGCATGGAACGGCTATGTCCGGGCGGCGGCGTTCGGGCACACGCTGGGCGGTCCCGTCGCGTTGGCGCAGGTCCACTGCGACGACGGCGTGACCGCCGCGTGGTTGGCGGCGAACGAGTTCGAGGTGCAGACCCCAACCCGACGGCTTCCGGCCACGGTGCAACTCGGCCCGCTGTACGACCCGCAACGGGCGCGCATCCTCGCCGAGTGACGTTCAGCCGTCGGCGCGATGCGCCGCCGCGCGCACCGAGTGAAGTCGTGACGTCCGCCGCAACAGACCCCGCAGCACGAAGCCCGCAGCGAGATCGGGCTCGTCGACGGCGCGCGTGACGTCGGCGTCGCCCACGCTGCGAATGGTCTCGAGCACGATCGCGTCGACCACCTGCCGGGCGAAGGCGACGTCGATGTCGATGAACTCCTCGTCGGCGATGCCACGCTCGATGATCGACTGCAAGAGCGACCAGTAACGATCGTTCAGGGCCCGACCTTCCACGAACTCCGGCATCTCCAGGATCTCACCCAGATAGAGGGCACGCAGGTCGAACGGCGTGCCACGCACGTAGCGCACCTCCCACAGCAGATATCGATACAACTCGACCGCTGCCCCACCACCCTCGTCGGCGAGGCGCTGCAGTGCGTCGACGCCCGCGGTGAGATCCCGGTGCAGGAGTTCTTCGGCGATGGACTGCTTCGAGGCGAAGTGCTTGTACAGCGACGGTTGGCGAATGCCCACCGCAGCAGCGATGTCGTGCGTCGAGGTACCGCGGTAGCCACGCACGGCGAACAGCCGGGAGGCTTCCAGGAGGATCATCTCTCGCGTCGGCAGCGCGTCCGTCGTCGAAACATCGCCCGCCATGGGGCGAGTGTACGCGGCGGCGCGGCGAGGGTCCTTGACCCGCGCGTCGCCAACGGCGACGCTGGGCGCCTCATGCAGATCGCCGCACCCGATCGCTCGTCGGCATCGCCGCCTGCGGCGACACCACCCCGCTCGCGTCTGATGCGATGGTGGGCCGCCTCGATCGCGACGGTCACCGTGCCGTTCATCGGCCTGCTGCTGGGCCGAGAGACGGCGATCCAGGGCGACAACTACCTCGTCCACGTCCCGATCTTCTCGTGGGTCACCCGGTCGATCCTGCACGGCGAGTCACCGACCTGGGCCGGCTGGTATTTCGCCGGGCACAACGTCGCCGGCATGGGCCAGGGTGCCATCTACTACCCGCTGAACCTGCTGTTCGGGATCATGGATGAGGTCGCAGCATTCCGATGGTGGACCCTGCTGCACCTCTGGCTCGCCGCGTCGGGCGCGTTCGTCTGGGCCTGGCGGCGTTGGGGCTCGTACCCCGGCGCGGCCGTCGCGGCCATCACCTACGGCCTCAACGGACAGATCATCCTGCACCTCGTGCACGTCAACTTCACGATGGCTGCGGCATGGTTCCCTTGGTTGCTCGTCGGCCTCGACGGGTTGTTGAAGACCGGCGGTTGGCGGCGGTGGGTCGCGTACATCGTGCCACTGACGATGATCGCGTTCGCCGGGCACCCGCAGGTCCTGTGGGCCGCGTTGATCACCACCGGCATCGTCGTCCTGATCGAACGTGGCCATCGTGCCGGCGGCCTCGCGCCGTGGTTGCGCTACACGGGAGCGACGGCTGTCGGCCTCGGCATCGCCGCGGTGCAACTGCTTCCGCAGCTCCTGTTCAGCCGGACGAGCGAGCGTCCGGCGCTCTCGAAGGCGCAGACGCTGATCAACTCGGCGCGCCTCTCCGACCTGATGACCGCCGTGTTCCCCCACATCGAAGGCGGCGGCCAACGCCTCCCGGGCATGTCGGCGGACTACCGGGGCAACTTCGCCTATCACGAGTTGGGCAACTTCGTCGGGATGGCCGCTGCGCTGCTCGCGCTCGTGGCGATCGTGTCGCGGTTCCGAGATCGACGGGTGGTGTCGCTCGCAGTGCTGCTGCTGGTCTCCATCGGTCTCGCGCTCGGTGAGAACTCGTGGTTCGGCCCCCTCGTCTTCGACACGGTGCCACTCGCCGATCGATTCCGCATCTGGCCGCGCTACCTGATCATGGGCAACCTCGCCGTGTCGGGCCTCGCGGCTGCCGGTACTGCAGCGCTCCTCGACGCGCCACGTCGGTGGCGATCCACCGTCGTCGGCGGTGGCGTCACGCTTGTGCTCCTCGGCCCCATCGTGGTGTGGTTCGGGAACTCCCTGGTCCGTGGCGGCGCACTGGTCGTCGCCATCGCCATCCCGCTGTTGTCGTTCGTCGCGCTCGTCGCGTCCACCCACTACGCCGACAGCCATCGGCGAGCAGCAACGGCCACGATCCTGCTCGCCTGTGCGGTGCCGGCAATCCTGTTCACACTGGCCGCACCGTGGCACAGCGAATCGCTCTCACCGGCCGAGGCCACCGAGTTCTTCGATCCCGCGGCGGCGACATGGGCGCCGC
>JANMFL010000091.1:0-6334 GCA_031377945.1 Acidimicrobiaceae bacterium
TGAAGGCGATGGCGAGCCCGGAGATCGTCGGCGTGGACCGCCTTTCAGACCTGGAGCGGCTCGACGAGTCGCCCGCAGTCATCTTCGCCCCCAACCACCACAGCCACGTCGACACTCCATTGATGCACGTGGCCGTGCCCGAGCCGTGGCGATCGAACCTGGTCATCGCCGCCGCCGCCGACTACTTCTTCGACAAGCGGATGAAGGGCAACCTGGCCGCGCTCGCGCTGAACGCCTTCCCCATCGAGCGCGAGGTCACCACGCGCAAGAGCAGCGACGAGCTGCGCCGCCTGGTCGACACCGGCTGGAGCCTGGTCATCTACCCCGAGGGCGGTCGCTCGCCCGACGGTTGGGGCCAGGAGTTCAAGGGTGGCGCCGCGTATCTGGCCGGGCGCACGGGTGCGCCAGTGGTGCCGGTGTTCATCGACGGCACGGGCAGCATCTTCGGCAAGGGCATGAAGCGTCCGAAGCCGGGCAACAGCAAGGTGGTGTTCGGTGCACCGATGTGGGCCGAGGACGGCGAGAGCACGCGCCGGTTCAACGCCCGCATCGAAGCCGCAGTCACGGCGCTGGGCGACGAGGCCCTCACCGACTTCTGGACCGCGCGCCGCAACGCAGCCTCGGGCACGAACCCGAAGCTCACCGGGCCGGAGTACAACAGTTGGCGCCGCCAGTGGGCGCTCGCCGACCATCGCAAGCTGGGCAAGGCCGGCCAACGCCGCCGCCAGCAGCGGCGCTGGCCCGACCTCGGCTGAGCATCCTCACCGCCTCGCTCGACCCTGGAGAATTTCTCTCCGATTCGGGTTGACTTCTCTGCCTGATCGAACTAGTGTTCGTCTCGCCTTCCCCGGCGAACTCGATGGCCTTGGCCGTCCGAACCAAGTCTCGTGTCGACGCTCCGGCGTCGCCGGTTGTCCGAAGGGAGGTGTGCTGTGCAGGCGATCGTTCGTGGCTCGAACGTACCCGACATCGTCGAGCGGTGGGTCGACGATGCAGCGTCCGACGATGCGTTCGTCGTGCTCGCCGCAGCCGATTATCTCATCGCGTGGGCCGAGGCGCAGCGGGCGAGGGCCGTGCAGTTGGTCCGCACGGAAGGGCGCTCGATGTCCGAAGTGCTCGGCACCACGAACCACCTTTCGTCCGGCGACCTCGCACGCATGGAGCGACGCGCCGACACCCTCGCTGCGTCGCCCTCGTTCGCCCAGTCGTTGGCGGACGGCGCCATCGCCGCCGCCCACGTGGACCGGCTGGGTGAGACGCTCCGCCGCCTCGAGCCTGCCGACCGCGCCACGCTGCTCCACGACGAGGCACGTCTGCTGCTCGAGGCGGCCAACAGCACCGCCAACGAGTTCGCGCGGCTGCTCCGTCGCGAAGAGGCCCGGCTGCGACGGCGAGGCGACGGTGACCGGTTGGCGCAACAGCAGGCGGCCGTGCGCCTGTCATCACACAACGACCGCGACACCGGCATGGTCGTCTATCGGCTCGCTGCCGACCCACTCAGTGCCGTCGAACTCGACCAACTGCTGAGCCGCCGGGTCGAGACGCTCTTCCACACCGCGGTTCCCGAGGGCTGTCCCTTCGATCCGCTCGAACGTCAGGCGTTCCTGCGGGCACACGCGCTGCTCTCGCTCGTGCGAGGCGACGCCGAAGGGAACGGCGCGGGCGGCGCCGAGATCATCGTGGTCGTCGACCACACCGTCGCCGACGGTCCCCCCGACATCGATTGGGGTCGGCCTGTCGACATCCCGGCCCGCGTCCTCGACGACCTGCTCGGGTAACCTGGCACCAAGGTCCACGAGGTCGTCGTCGGCAACGGTGTCGTGCTCCGCGCACCCGGGCGACTCGACCTCGGACGCACCACCCGACTGGCCAACCGGGCACAACGACGGGCACTTCGAGCGCTGTACCGCGGTTGCGCGGTACCCGGGTGCGACGCCGCCTTCGACCAGTGCACCATCCACCACCTGCACTGGTGGCGGCACGGCGGGTGCACCGACATGGTCAATCTGCTGCCACTCTGCTCGCGCCATCACCACCTGGTGCACGACGCCGGCTGGACGCTGCACCTCGGGCCGAACCGCAAACTCACGGTGACCACACCGGGTGGACGGACGATGACCACCGGTCCGACGCGACGGTGGGCGGCCTGACCGCTTCCCCGAGCCCGAGCCCCACCGCCTCGGGCGGCTCTTTGACAACTGAAGATCGAACCCTACGAGTCGGCCGACGGGTCGCCTTCCGGGGTTGGCGCTGCCTGCGCCTGCGCGTCGTCGATGGGCGGCAACAGGTCGGACAGCGCCGACTCCAGGCGGGCGACACGGGCTTCGAGCTCGGCGAGACGGTCGGCGACACTCCCCCGCACGGCGTCGGCCGGCACTGCGGTCGACGGCGCCCACACCACCTCGGGCTCGTCGGCGAAGCGCTGCTGCCAGCGTGCTTCCTTCTGGCCGTGCTGGCGCTCCAGCAGCTGCGCACGCTCATCGGCCGCGAGCGCGTGCAACACGGCGTCGACCTGGTCGACCGACTCGAACTCGTGCAGTCGCTCGGTGCGAGTCCGTAGCTCGGCCGCGGTCTGCGGGCCGCGCAGCAGCAGCGCTGCCACGACCGCAGCAGCATCGCGGTCGAGGCCCCACGCTTCGGACGCGATCTGACGGAACTTCGTCACGCCGCGACCCGATGTCGGGTGCACGAAGCGCAACAGACCCTGCGACTTCAACGACACGAGGGCGGCATCCACCTCGTGCTCGTCGAGCTGCATCACCGGCTCGCGCGACGTGGTCTGGTTGCAGGCCGCCACCAGCGCGTTGAGGGTGAGTGGGTACAGGTCGGGCGTGGTGCGCTCCTTCTCCAGGAGGCAGCCCAGCACCCGTCCTTCGATCGCCGTCAGCATGGTCCGCACGATACCCACCTGCCGTGGCAGGCTCTCTCCATGATCAGGTTGCGGCAGGTGGCGTTGGTGGCTCGAGACCTCGATGCGGCGGTCAGCGAGCTCTGCGATCGCCTCGGGCTGACGGTCTGCTCCCACGACCCGGGCGTCGGCGTGTTCGGGTTGCACAACGCGCTGATGATGATCGGCGACCAATTCCTCGAAGTCGTCTCACCCACGCGGGAGGGCACCACGGCGGGTCGGCTGCTCGACAAGCGGGGTGGCGACGGCGGCTACATGGCCATCTACGAAGTCGACGACCTCGACGCCCGTGAGGCCGCGCTGCAGCTCGAGGGCATCCGCATCGTGTGGTCGGGCGACATGCCCGACATCCGCGGGCGACACCTCCACCCGGCCGACGTGGGCGGGGCCATCGTGAGCATCGACCAACCCGTCCCCAACGGCGCCTGGCGGTGGGGCGGGCCGGATTGGGTGGCCCACCAGGACAACTCGGTGGTCACCGGCATCGCCGGCGTCACCATCGGGGCGAAGGACCCGGCGGCGATGCGAACGCGATGGCGGGCGGCCGGTGTCGAACACGCCGTGACGTTCCAGCCGGCCGGTGTGCGCGGCGAAGGCCTCGACGAGATCGAACTGGTGGCCACCGACCGCCGCCGAGCGGGTGACGAGATGCGTCTCTGCGGGGTCACCGTTCGCCTCGTGTGACCGGCCCCTCGTGACCGGCTCAGCCGCTGTTGCGCAGACCGGTGGCGATGGCGTTGATGGTCAGCTCCAGGGCGCGGGCCACCTCGGGGTCGTCGTCGCCAGCCCGGTAGCGGCGCAGCATGTCCACCTGCAGCACGTGCAACGGGTCGAGGTAGGCGAAGCGATTGGCGATGCTGCGGGCCAACGCCGGGTTGCCGACCAGCAAGTCGGCCGAACCGGTGATGCGTTCGTGCCACCCGACCGAGCGATCGTGCTCGGCGGCGATGCCGGCGAACAGACGTGGGCCGTACGACGGATCGGCCAGCTCCGCGTAGCGGCGGCCGATCTCGAGGTCGCTCTTCGCCAGCACCATGCCCATGTTCGACATCGCCGAGCGAAAGAACGGCCACCGATCGTGCATGTCGCGCAACACGTCCAGCGCATCGGGATGCGTCGCGGCGAGGTGCTCGAACGCGGTGCCCACGCCGAACCATCCCGGCAACGAGATGCGGCACTGCGACCAGCCGAACACCCACGGGATGGCGCGAAGGTCCTCGATGCGGTCCGAAGCGGTGCGCGAGGCCGGGCGCGAGCCGACGTTCAGACGGGCAATCTCGCCGATGGGGGTGACCGAGCGGAAGAAGGTGACGAAGTCGGGCTCGTCGTAGACGAAGGCGCGATACGCGACCATGGCCGACGCCGACAGTTCGTCCATCACGGCCAGGAAGCGGGCGTCGACGCCCTCGGCTTCGCGAGGCATGGCCGACGCCTCGATGGTGGCAGCCACCAGCGTCTCCAGGTTGCGTCGGGCCGCAGCGGGCCGTGAGTACTTGGCGGCGACCATCTCACCCTGCTCGGTGATGCGCAGTGCGGCGTCCACGGTGCCACTCGGTTGGGCGAGGATCGCGTCGTACGCGGGCCCACCGCCGCGCCCGACGGTGCCACCACGACCATGGAAGAACCGCAACCGGACGCCTGCGGCGCGGGCGACATCGGCGATCTCGACCTGGGCTCGGTACAGGTTCCAGGTCGATGTCAGGTAGCCGCCGTCCTTGCTCGAGTCGCTGTAGCCGATCATCACCTCCTGGCGGCGGTCGCGATGCTCGACCAGCGCTCGGTACGTGGGCTCGGCGAGCAGCGCAGCGACGATGCCGGGGGCCCGATGCAGGTCGTCGATGGTCTCGAACAGCGGGACGACGTCGACCGCCGACGTGGGCGACAGACCCGGGCGCAGCAGGCCCGCCTCCTTCAGCAGGACCGCCACCTCGAGCACGTCGCTCACTGACTCGGACTTGGAGATGACGTAGTGCGGGACGGCCCGCGGACCGAGCAGGCGCGAGGCGAGAGCAGCCTGATCCAGGATCGCCAGTTCGCCGACGGTCTCGTCGGCGTACGAGGCGAACTCGTGGCGCAGGCGGCGCGGGCTGCGCAACTCGGCGAGCAGCAGCCTCACCCGCTCGTCCTCGGCGGCGTCCAGGTACGACGGTGTCACGTCGGCAGCGACGAAGAGGTCGGCGAGCACCCGCTCGTGGACCGCCGAGTTCTGGCGCATGTCCAGTGCGCAGGCATGCGCACCGAACATCGCGACCGCGTCGCGCACCGGCGCCACCATGGCATCGGCCACCCGGCCACCACCGTGCGATCGCAGCGAAGCGGCCACGACGTCGAGATCGTCGAGCAACTCGTCGAGCCCACCGTACGGCCCGAGCGCGACGGCTGGCAGCGGCAGCGGCGTCTCACCCAGAATGGCGGCGGCAAGTGCGTGCAGCCGGGCGTGCATGCCGCGCAGCGCCCTGCGGTAGGGCTCGTCGGCTCGGAACGGCGAGTCGTCGCCCGATGCTTCGGCCAGCGCACTCAGCGCCGGAGTCGGTGTGACGAGCCGCGACGACATCGACAGGCTCACCGACAGTCGCAGCAGTTCGGCCAAGTGGTGCTCGAGTGCGACGTGCGCCTGGCGTCCGATGGCGTAGCGCAGCGTGCCGGCCGTGACGAACGGGTTGCCGTCGCGATCCCCACCGATCCACGAACCCATGCCCACGACGGGCCCGAGCACCACCGGGTCCGGCGCTGCCTCGCCATAGGCGCGCTGGAACTCGGCGGCGACGTCGCGTCGCAGCGCTGGCGCAACCCGGAACAGGCTGGTCTCGTAGTACCGCAACGACTCGTTGATCTCGTCGCGCACGCGCAGTTTGGTGAGACGCAGAATCGCCGTCTGCCACAACAGCAGCGCCTCCAACTCGAGGGCCGCGTCGATCGCGTCGATCGCTGCCGAGTCGGCCACGCCAGCCCGTTCGTCGAGCAGTTCGGCCACCCGGGCGACGTGGTCCAGCACCGTCTTGCGGCGCACCTCGGTCGGGTGTGCCGTCAGCACCGGGGCCACCTTCAGGTCACGGAGTACGGCGGCCACGACGTCGGCCCCCACGCCTGCGTCCCGCAATCGCTCGAACGTGCCGCGAAGGGTGCCGGCATGACCGGCCGAACCCTGGGCGCGATGGAACCTGCGGCGCCGTTCCACGTGCACGTCCTCGGCCGTGTCGGCGAGCAACGAGAGCCAGGCGAACGCGCGGATGACGTGCAGCCGGTCGGCCAGCGACGCCGGTGCCAGCACGGCCACGAGGTCATCGAACGGGGCCACGTGGTCGCGACGGTCGCCCACCGCCACGAGCCGGACGCGTTCGATCAACTCGAACGCGTCGTCACCTGCCTGCTCGCGAACGACCCTGCCGAGCAGCCGCCCAAGGAGGCGGACGTCGTCACCGGCGG
>JANMFL010000367.1:0-19318 GCA_031377945.1 Acidimicrobiaceae bacterium
ATCAATGTCGAACGAGCGCTCGCCGACGGCGGGCTCGACCACGCCGCGCACCTCGGCTGGGGCGGCGAGCACGCCAGCCTGCGTCGATTGCTGTTCGATCTGATCGAGGAGTACGGCCGCCACACCGGCCATGCCGACCTGTTGCGTGAGGCGGTCGACGGTGTGACCGGCGAGGACCCGCCATCCGACTCGCCCTGGCCCGACCCACTGAGCGCTTGGCTCACACCGCGAAGCTCGAAAGGGGCATGCTGAAGCGACCGTTTCGGTCGTTCTGACCTGCCCAGTTCCGCAGGCCGCGTCTGCCGCCTCGCTCATGTCGCGCAACGCCCACCGTTTCGGTCGTTTCGCCGCGACATGAACGAGCGGAGTAGCGCTCAGAGCTGCGATCTGCTCGGGTGCCGCTTGGCGTCGCTGCGGAGATATGCGCTGGCTGATGGCGGTGGGTGGCTGGCCTCGCATCGTCACCGTAGGGGTGACTCAGGCCTCGAGGGAGTACCGGTAGACGTTCGTGTCGCGGGGTTCGAAACCGATGCGCTGGTACAACCGATTGGCGGCCTCTCGCGACGGGCGCGAGGTGAGGTCGACGGTCTTGGCGCCTTTGCGGCGGGCGACGTCGAGCGCGAACCGGTTGAGCAGATCGCCCACGCCGTGGCCACGCGCCGAATCGTCGACCACGACGTCCTCGATCCACGCCCGCACGCCTGTGGGGATGCGGAACGTCACCAACGTGAGCGTGCCGACGATGGCACCGTCGAGGCGTGCGACCAACACGTCGCTGGCGTCGCCGGCGATCATCTCGCCCAGCTGTGCAGCATCCGGAGGCGGCGAGCTCTTCGAGAGCTGCGGGATGAGGCGCGCGAACGCCTGCACCAGCTCGTCGGACACCTCGGATGCGATCTCGATCTCGACACTCACGACGACCACGCTACGACACGACCTCACTCGCGACACCCGCATAGGGTCACCCCGCATGGAGCCCTCACGCGCACTCGCCGCAGCACTCGAGCCCGTCATCGGCCAGGTGTACTTCTCGCCGGAGTGCCACGCCAACTACGTCGCGCTCGGCTTCGCGCCCAGCCGTGGCGAGGCCAACGGAGTGGCGCTCCCCGACGGGCCCGCGTATTTCACCAGCCGCGGCTCGCTGATGGGGCAGGTGCCGGGCGAACTGGTCGCCGCAGCGTTCGCCGTGTTCAACCCCGAGGTCGTCGTGCCGTCAGTGACGTTCGGGTGGACCCTCACCGACGCCGCCACCATCTGCCATGCACGCGACGACGGCGCCATCGCCCAGTTGGTGCGCATCCTCGGTGCCGCCCCGGCCGGCGCCGCCCCTGCCCGCGAGCTGCTGGCCCGAGCGTGCGCACCGCTGCGCCCCGAGGGCCGACCGCTGTACGCCGGCGTGCTCTCGCAAGCGATGCCCGACAGCGACCTCGGTGCGGTCTTCCGCTACGGCGACATGCTGCGCGAGTTCCGCGGCGACAGCCACACCGCAGCCTGGATCGGCCTCGGCATCGACGCCACCGAGATCGGACTGCTCAGCGAGTTGTACTGGGGACTTCCCATGCGCAGCTACAGCCGCACCCGAGCCTGGACCGAAGCGCAGTTCGACCTGGCGCACGAACGCCTGAAGGCCGAGGGCCTGGTCGACGACAAGGGTCTCACCCCGCACGGCCACCAGGTACGCGAGAACGTGGAGAACGAGACCGATCGGCAGATGGACCGGGCCATGGTCGCGCTGGGCGACGAACTCGACGAACTGCTCGGCATCCTTGTGCCGTGGGGCGCGGCCATCCGCGATGCCAAGGGCTACCCGGCGTCGGGTCCGCACGACCTGGCCGATGCAGTGGCACGCCGGTAGCGGTACGGTGCCCGCATGATCCTCACCTCACTCGAGGGCGTCACCTCCGATCAGTTCGCCGAGCACACCGGCTGGGCGCCGAGGCCAGAAGGGCTGTGCAGAGGCGAGATCTGCGTGCCGGCTCCCGGTTCCCTGCGCTCGGACGGGACGGTCGACGTCGACGCGGCGGCGCAGCGACTGGGCATGCCGGTCGTGCACGACGCCGACCACGGCACCTGGGCCGTCGGCCCCGCGACGCTGGGCGGTCGGGCGCTGGCCACCGCAGCAGCCGCCGACCCGGAACTGGTCACCCGCGACGGCAATCCGTTCAAGCTCAGTGCGCTGCACGGCCGCAAAGTCCTGCTGGTCGCCTGGGCCAGCTATTGAGGCTGCCGCACAAGCCTGCCAGGTTGGCAGGCGCTCCACGCAGAACTCGAGCCGCTGGGCCTGACGGTCGTCACCGTCGCCCTCGACGTCGAGCCGGCACACACCTACAAGTGGATCGACGCAGCGGTGCCGACACATCCGTCGCTCATCGACACCATGCACGTCACCGACGAGCTGTTCGGCGTCATCAACGTCCCGATGGCTGTGTGGATCGACGAGACCGGCACCATCGTCCGACCCCCTGAAGGCGCGTCCATCGAACGCAGCCGAATGCGCGACATGGACATCCCCGAGGGCCTCCCCGAGCGCATGGATCGTATGTTCCGCGAGGTGAAGGCCATCCCCGACGTGAGCGACGACTACCGCGCCGCGATCGTCGACTGGGCCCACAAGGGTGCCGAGTCGCAGTTCGTGCTCTCGGCCGACGAGGTCGTCGCTCGGTCGCAGCCCCGCGGCGACGACGAAGCCCGCGCCGCCGCGTACTTCGAGCTGGGCGAGCATCTGCGTCGCACCGTCGCCCCCGAGGCAGCGGTGCCGTGGTGGCGTGAGGCGCACCGCCTGTACCCGGCCAACTGGACGTACAAGCGCCAGGCCTGGACGCTCGTCACCACGCCCGAGGGCGCGGAGGACAACGACCTCGTGCAGGGCCCGAACGACGTGTACGAGGGCAACTGGCTCGACGATGTCATCGCCAGCGGCGGCGGACAGGCCTACACCGTCATTCCGCGGCTGTGAGGCGGTCCCACACCTCGTCTGGATGCCGCCGATCAAGGGAAGGATCACTCATATGGAACACGTGAACGATCAGGTCGCCGATGTCATCGTCCTGGGCATGGGCCCAGGAGGCGAGGACGTCGCCGGTCGACTCGCCGAAGCCGGGCTGTCCGTCATCGGCATCGACAGGGCACTGGTCGGCGGTGAGTGTCCCTACTGGGGTTGCATCCCTTCGAAGATGATGATCCGCGCCGCGCACCTGCTGGCCGAGGCCCGACGCATCCCTGGTATGGCTGGCGACGTCGTCGTTCGCCCCGACTGGGCTCCCGTCGCCGCCCGCATTCGCGACGAGGCGACCGACGACTGGGACGACACCGTCGCCGTCGAACGCTTCGAGAGCAAGGGCGGCCACTTCGTTCGTGGTCACGGGCACCTCGTCGAGACGGACACGGTCGAGGTCGGCGAACGACGTTTCCGTGCGACCCGAGCCGTCGTGATCGCCACCGGCGGCGCACCCGCGGTGCCCCCGATCGACGGGCTGGTGGACACACCCTTCTGGACGAACCACGACGCCATCGAGGCCACAGCGCTCCCGGCATCGATCATCGTCCTCGGGGGCGGCGCGATCGGAGCGGAGCTCACGCAGGTGTACGCGAGGTTCGGGGTCGACACCACCGTCGTCGAGGCGGCGCCGCGTCTGCTGCCACTGGAAGAACCCGAAGCGGGGGCCGTGCTGGCCGAGGTGTTCGCGCACGAGGGCATCACCGTCATCACCGGTGTCGGCGCGTCCGAGGTGAGCCACTCGAACGCCGGATTCGTCGTGCGTCTCGCCGACGGACGACAGCTGCAGGCCGAGCGGTTGCTCGTCGCCACCGGTCGCAAGGTCGATCTGGTATCGATCCGCGCCGGGGTGCTCGGCGTCGATGAGACGGCACGTGCCCTCCCGGTCGACGGGCACCTGCGGGTGGCCAGCGGCGTGTGGGCCGTCGGCGATGTGACCGGGCAGGGCGCCTTCACGCACGTGGCGATGTACCAGGCAGGTATCGCGGTCGCCGACATCCTCGACCGGCCACACGAGCCGGCCGACTACACCGCGCTGCCGCGCGTGACGTTCACCGATCCGGAGGTCGGGTCGGTCGGCATGAGCGAGGAGGCCGCACGCGCTGCCGGCATCGACGTCGTGATCGGCCGCACGAGCGTGCCGACCACCGCCCGCGGATGGCTGCACAAGGCGGGCAACGAGGGCTTCATCACCCTCGTTGCGGACAGGGGACGCGGGGTCCTCGTGGGCGCGACGGCAATGGGGCCGAGCGGCGGCGAGGTGCTGGGCCTGCTCACCCTGGCCATCCACAGCAGAATCCCGCTCAGCCAACTGCGCACGATGATCTACGCCTACCCGACGTTCCACCGGGGTGTCGAGGACGCGCTGCGCGTGATCACCTGATCAGGCGCCACCGTGAGTCAACTGGCCCGGCGGTGCGACACGTGGTGCGTCGGCCGGTCAGAGTGCCCGGCTCGCTCGGCCAGGTAGCCGTCGAGGAAGGCTTCTTCGGCGTGCAGGGTGCGCTCGACGTCCTCGCCGACGAACGACGCGATTCGGCCGCCGACGATGGGCATCGGACAGGTCACGTCGCCGGTCATCTCGACGATCGTGCCCCTGCTGTCGGCGGTGGGACCGAGCCTCAGTTGACCACCGGTCGTCACCGGCACGCCGCGGGCGACCAGTTGCCAGATGCCCCATCGCGACCCGTCGGGGGTCGGTGGATCCCACTCGACGTGCTCGTCGACGATGTTGACCGAGTCGAAGAACCGGCGGGCGAAACCGGGGACGTCCATCGGGACGCCACGGCGAGATCGGATCGACGTGATGCCTGCCCGCTCGGTGTGCTCGATGATCTTGACGTCGAGATGGCCGAGCGCGCGGTACTTTTCCACCAAGACCTCGGGCGATGTCATCGCCGCGAACACGACCTCCGGCGAAGCCGCATAGGTGTGGGTGGACGCAACCTTCATACACACATCGTGCGCCCCTCGTTCGGCAGGGGTCAGGGACCATGGTCCCCGCGCGCGTGTGCCTTTCGGAGCGGACGGTCCTAGGCCCACGGCCAACCCGTCTCGCCCCTGAGGCACCGCGCTGACGGTAGTTTGTGGTCGATGGAACACGTCCGTTGGCTGGCCCGCCCCACACTCAGGCGTCCCGTGGTCATCGCTGCGTTCACCGGATGGAACGATGCCGGCGATGCCTCGAGCAACAGCGTGCGTCATCTCGTCGAGGCGTGGCAGGCACAGCCGCTCGCCGAGATCGATCCGGAGGAGTTCACCGACTTCGCCACGGTGCGGCCGCACGTGCGCCTCACCCCCGACCGGTCGCGCACCATCGTGTGGCCCACGGTCGGCGTGTGGAGTGCCAGTGCGCCCGGTGGCGACGTCATCCTCATGCTCGGCCCCGAGCCCGCGCTGCGCTGGCGGCTGTTCACCGAGCAGGTGGTCGGCATCGCTCACGAGTTCCAGGCGTCGCTCGTGCTCACGCTCGGCGCGCTGTTGGCCGACGTGCCACACTCGCGGCCGGTGCAACTGATCGGCACCGCCACCGACCAGGAGATCATCGATCGGTACGACCTTCAGCGCAGCCGCTACGAAGGCCCTACCGGCATCGTCGGTGTGCTCCACGACGCGTGCACGCGCAGCGACCTGCCGTCGGCGTCGCTGTGGGCAGCGGTGCCCGCGTACGCCTCGCAGGTTCCGTCGCCGAAAGCCACGCTCGCGCTCGTCGAGCGGACGTGCGAGATCCTCGGCACGCCCGGTCCAGTGGCCCAGCTGCGCCAAGAGGCCGACGACTACGACGACCGCGTCGCTGCGTTCGTGGCCGACGACAGCGACCTCGTCGGGTACGTCGCCCGACTCGAGAGCATGTCCGACGCGGGCGAACTCGACGACGACTACGGCGATGACGACTTCTACGACGAGGACGAACCCATTGGCGGCGAACTGGCCGACGAGTCCGAGACCGTGAACAGCGACGAACTGATGGCTGAGCTCGAGCGCTTCTTGCGCGACCAGCGCGACGACAGCTGACGTCCGCGGCGCGTCACGGCGACCCTGCCGTCGCCGTTCACACGCCGACGATCGCTGCCATCGGCGAGACCACCAGATCGTGCCGCAGCGACACCAGTTTCGGTGACGGTTCACCGGCGGACCACGTGTCGGCGGCGAGTGCGCGTTCGTACTGCTCCCACTCCAGACGGACGCCCGCCAGATCACCGCGCGCCGCGTGAGCCCTCATGCGCAAGGCGATCAACTCCTCGTGCCCGGCCAACACCGTCAGCCCACGACCGGTGGCCCAGAAGACACCATCCACATCGCCGAGGGCGAGATGGTGCTGCGCCAACTCCGTGGCGGCCCCGGTGGCGAGCAACACCAACGACGACGTATGACCCTGGGCGTCGACCCAGGCGAAGCAAGGGCTCGAGAACGGCAGCCCCGTCACCAGTTCGAGGCCGGGCCGAAGCACCTCGATCGCGGCCGCGTGAGGCAGGCCGCGTGCGGCCTCGACTCTGGCCCGCAACAGGTCACCATCGGTGACGATGCGCCGGTTCAACGGCAGGTCGTCGGTGAGCGTCCGCCCGATCCAGTCCTCACCATCGGCCGGAATCTGCAGTTCGGCGAGCGCACGTCGAGCCTCGGACACCACGTTGGCGAACGTCGCCGAACGGACACCGACCTCCCACAGATCGGCGCGGGCGCCGCTGCGCGTCGGTCGTTCGCGGTGCAACGCCATCCACACGATCAGCTCGAGCGACTTCGACCGGACGAACTGTGCCGTTCGGCCGTCGGGCGAGACCACCTCCACCTGGCCGATCATGCGGACCAGGAGATCCCAGTCGGGCTCGACGAACGTCGCCCGGACCACCGGCACGTGGACGGTCGGAACACGCTGCACTTCCACCACCGGTGCACACGGCTCGATCGATTCGAGCAGGTCCGTGACCGATTCGAACGCAGCGACGTCGATCGTCACAGGGATGACCGGCAGACCCAGAGGCTCGAACACGAAGCCATCGCCGTTGTGACGCAGCGATGCAGGTGCGCTCGCGCTCTCGGGAACCACGAGCGCAATGCCGGCACCTTCGGCCACCCCGTCCAGCGATACCACTACTCCATCGGGAAGCGCGCCGATGACGACGATCTCGGGCTCCCACGCCTCGCCATCGACCGAGAGCGCACGGAGTGCGAACGTGGATCTGCCGGTTGCGCGCAACGCCGTCAGTTCGGCCGACGCAACGGCTCGGCCGACGACGAACTCCGCATCGGTCGCATCGTGGGAACCGACGCCACTCAACCCATCGACCCCAGGAACGGCGACGCACTGCAACATCGCCGGGGAACGGAACGGCGACAGAGCGAGTGACGCGGCGAGCGCTCCAGCGATCTCGCTCGGCACGGCCAGCGCGCCGAGTGCCTCGAGGTCGACATACAGGTCGTGGTCGTCATCGAGCCGCCCGAGTTGCACGAGAGCAGGGCATGGAAACACCCCGTCTCGCGCCAAGCCAGCGAGTTCGGCGAGCGCCACCGATGCTGGAAGGCGCCACGTCCCGAGCTGCACATCCAGACGCCAGTGCAACGACGACGGGACCGCAGCACCGCGAAGGAACAGGCACACCTCACCCGAGTCGGCCAGGGCGATGGCGATGATCGACGCCCCCTGCATCGCCACGTCACGGCTCGCGGCGCGGACCGCGAGATCCATCCGTGCAATCCGCTCGCCGTCATCGAGCGCGCGCAAGCGCAGTTCGGTGCGAGCGTGAGCGAACGTCGGCGCCGCGAAACGATCGTTCGGCAGCGAGGCGCGCAACCGCGCGCGGCGACGTGCCTCGAGCACCGCCATCGCACCAGTCGCCAGGAATGCAGCACCGACGAGTCCCGACATCGGGAAGGCCGAGTCGTCCGAAACGTCGACGGACCGAGCGATCGGACCCGCAGGAGCCGGACTCGCAGGAGCCGGACTCGCGATCGTCACCGCAGCAGCCGGAAGCGTCGTGGCAGGCGGGGGCCTCGACGAGATGGGAGCCTGGACCACAGGGTCGGAGTCGGGGACCACCGGCTCAGGCGGCTGGCTCACCGGAACGGGTGCCTCGACAGCGCGGCCAGGGGACGGTTCAGCGGTCGACGCTGGTGTCACGTCGCCCACGACGACGGTCTCGCCCGGGAGCAGCAACGTCGGGTCGCGATGGCCCAGCCGCGGCGCATTGTCGGCGATCAGGGTCTCGGTCAGTACCAGGATCTCGTGCCCGGTCGCCTGCCGGCCGAGGGTCTGGTCGAGGTGCCCCTCGGCGATCTCCCAGTACGAGTCGCCCGGAACGACGGTGTGCACGACCGAGGACGGCGCGGCCGCGAAGCCCACACCGCCTCCCGCCACCAGTCCCGCGCCCACCGACGAGATCGCCATGAAGCGGACCAGTCCCCTCACCACCCCGGCAGGTCCACCTCCACGTGTTGCGCTCAGCGAGCCGGGTTCGTGCCGGCGGGGAAGAACCCTCACCAATTCGGCCACGGCGGTGGCCGCGAACCACGCCCACAACACGACGAACAGGATCGTCCCGACCTGCACGACCACGTCGAGGTCGAGTCGGTGGGTCTCCCAGACGTCGCGCCACTGAGCGGTCGACGGCAGCGGCACGCCCATCACCAACACGACTGCCGCGGGAACACCGACGAGCAATGTCACGAGGACGAGGAGAGTGAGGAGACGGAGAAGGTGGTGGACGAGCACGCGCACGTGCATCTCCTTTCGTGAGCAATCAGTCGGAGTACACAATGCGGGCGACGCCGGTCGCCCTGACGGTGAGGGTGGATCTTCCGCCCAACACCAGGAAGACCGTCGAGCGGCGTTCGGTGACCGTGACTCGAACCGAATCCGGCCGCACGACCACGACGACGTCGGAGGCCCGAACGCCAGAGCGCTGGGCCGAAGCGATGGCGGCGCGCCGAGCAACGACCGGGTCGAACGACGACACCGGCGTCGCGGTCGCGACTGCTGCTCGGGCAGCGGCCTCGGCCGTGTTCGAGGCGTGGCGGCGCGCCGCCATCGTTCGCCCTCCGTCGACCACCAGCCCTGCGCCGGCGAACACGACGGCGAGCAACAGGAGCAAGGCCATCGAGATGGCACCGCGATCTCGACGTACGGTCATCGTCGGTACCGATCGACGGGTTGGGTGTCACGCATGGTGACCACGCGGGTCCCGGGCGCCCAGACACCGGCCAGTGCCTGGTTGCGAACGCGGCAGGAGACGACCACGGTGACCGAGCCACCCTGCCATGCCCCGGTGACGGAAGGCGCCCAGGTGGTGACGGTGCGAGGCGAACCCACGCACCGGCGCTTCAGTGGTGAACGCGACACGCTGCCAGTGGCTGCGACGCGAGCCGACGCAGGGGTCGCAGCCTGCGACGCGGCCCGAGCAGCAGACTGCGCCGCATTCGTGACCTGCACGCCCGTCGCGTGGAGTCGGCCGAGGAAGCCGAGAAACGCGACGGACAGCAGACAGAACACGAGGAGGTACATGGTCTCGACCGGCGTGGCCACGCCGGTGTCGTCGTGCAGGCGTGTCGTTCTCACCGTCATCCCTCCTTCGGTGCGGATTCGCTGACTCGAGCGCGGATGCCCAGCCCGGAACCGAGAACGCCGGGCGTCCGACCTTCGATGGTGACCGTCACGGTCGCACCGTCGACACAGGTGACCCGCAGGCCGCTCCCCCACGACTTTGCGTGGAGCGCCACCATCGTTCGTGCCGCGCCGACACCGTCTCGACACGTGCCGTCGTAGGCGGCAGCGACGCGAGCACCTTCGGCTGCGGCATCGTCGAACACGTTGCGCGCATGCCAGTACGCAGTGCTCTCGAACAACAGCAGCAATGTGAACAACAGCGCCATCGTGCCGAAGAGCATCTGCACCGACACGTCCACGGCACCTCGGTCTGGGTGAGCTCGCATGTCAGGGCGTCACCGGGTCCGGCACGTTGCCCTTGGCCTGGTTGAACTTCGAGGTGAAGAACGCTGTCGCCGCGAGCGCGATGACGATGCCTACTGCGAGCCAGATCATCTTCGTGACCGCCTCGTCGACACCGTCCTCGTCGGCGCGGTGCTGCCAGGCATCGACGGCCCGGGTCCGCACCGTGCCGAAGGCGACCTGCACCCACACCGCAAGGGGTAGCAACCGCTCGTCCATCTCGTTCTCCTCTCTCGTCGGGGCGTTCGTGGCCCCGGGTCCGTTCGCACCGCAGCAGGGGTGCCCTGTCCGGCTCACCCGCCGAAGGCGTCGCTGATTCGCTGCGCCAACGGGTAGGCCAAGAACACCACCGTGGCGACGACGAACCCGATGGTCGGGCCGGACAGGTTTGCGTTGGCCCTGTCGGCCTCCCGTTCCAGCTCGTCGAGCGACGCGGCCCGCATCGCGGTCGCGAGCGCCGTGACGGTCTCGCTGATCGACACGCCCTGCAGCCCCTGCCGCTCGACCGATCCGGCGAACTCGCACAATTCGCGTACGTCGTAGCGACGACCGAACTCGTCGATCGCGTCCCACACCCGCACCCCACGTTGGGGCGCCGCCAGCACCTGCGTTCGCAACGCTTGGAATGCGTCGCTCGAACCGACGTCCACGGCGAACCGCACGGCCTCCTCCACGCTCTGGTCAGTGGTCAGCCCGACTGCCACCAACTGCACGAAATCGTTGGCCGCCCGCCGCAGTTCCTTGCGTCGACGTTCGATCTTCGAACCCACATCGCGGAAGGTCACCCAACCAGCGAGTGCGCCGGCGACCAGCGGTAGGACCAACCAGGGCACGTCGAGCGGCACCAAACCCATCGAGGTGAGGGTCGCCACGGCCACGCCCACCGAGACAGTGAGGATTGCGGCCGCGGTGAACACGCGGGTGACGACATCGGCCGGCGTCCACTCGATGACGTCGAGCCCGGAGCCGAAGTGGCGGCCAGCGTGATCGGCCAACGTTCCTTCAGCGAGCCGATCGCGCAGCGATCCCGTCGGCCCCGAGCCGTGACTCATCATCGATCTCGCCACGGCCACGGAGACCGGCGCGCGGTGCAGTGAACGAACAATGCTCCACCCTCCCGCGCCGAGCATCAGCACCACCATCGCGGCCACCTGCAACGGGTTCACGAGGTCACCACCGGCTCGTCGAGCCCGAACCGCTGACGGCGAGGTGGCTCGTAGCGGCACAGCGAACGCAACCACCACACACAGCCGATCCACATCGCCAGCGGAAGAGCCAGGACCACCTGACCGACCGGGGTGCCGTAGGGCTGCAGCAGGTCGCCGCCCGCGACGCGCAGATAGGCCACCAGCAACGACCCGATCACCACCAGACGTTGCATGGAGTGTCGATAGACGGCCCGTGTTCGATCGATGCGTTCACGGGCTGTCACTTCGTCGCGTGCCGCTGCCGCGAGTGCGTGTGCCGTGCCGTACAGCCGACCGGCTCCGGCAGCGCCGCCGACCACCAGACGGATCGCGGCGAGGGCAGCATCGGAGATCGGGTGAGCCAGATCGTCGGCCAAGTCCTGCAACGCGTCGTCGGTGCGGAAGCCCTGGCGACGACGGTGGACGAAGTTGCGGAGTGGTTGCGCGATCGCATCCGGTGGACGACCGGCGACCTGTTCGAGCGCCTCCTCGGCGCCCACCGACGATCCACGGAGGGTGTCGCGAAGGTCTTCCAACCACTTCGCGATGCCTTCGACGCGGCGGCGTTCCTCGTCTGCACTCTCGTCGTGCAGCAGACGGCCCCACCACGCCACCATTGCGCCAGCGACCAACGCGAGCAGGAACCAGCCGGTTCCCAGGAGGACCGCGAACCCGACCAACGTCGCGGCGACGACACGAGGGCGGCCGATCCGACCGGTCGCGTTGGCGCTCATGCCGACACCTCCGCAAGCGCCACCCCATGACGAAGCGGTCGATACGTCTCGGTTCCGGTGTGCCACCACTGCGCGCTGAAGCCGGGGTCGGCCGCGCACAACCGGTCGAGCATCCAACGCTGCGGCTCCGATGCCGGGCGAGCGCGCGGGTCGGGTGCGCCCTGACGCGGCGCGAGGAGGCGATGAACGATGAAGCGCGCTCCGTCCTCCTCCACGGACGGCGCGACGATCTCGGTGACGTGTCGACCATGACGGTTGTCGCCGGTGACGTGCACGACCAGGTCGACGCTCCGATAGACCTGCCAACGGGCCATTCGCAGGTCGATGCCGGAGTGGTACGCGATGAGCTCGGCAAGTCGTTCGATGCCGTCCTTCGCCGACCCACCGTGCACGGTCGCCATGGCCCCTTGACCGATCGACATCGCCTGGACGAGCGCTCCGCCCTCGGGACCACGGATCTCGCCGACGACGATCCAGTCGGCGCGCGTCCGGACGGCCGGCACCATCATGTCGTGGCACGAGATGCCCACGCCGTCGGAGGTGCTCGGCACTCTCGACTGATAGGCGTGCACAGAACGGTGCACACCCATGGACGCGACGTTCAGTTCGAAGTCGGTCTCGACGGTGACGATCACGTCGTCCTCGTCCACCTCGGCGAGCAACGCGCGGAGCATGGTCGTCTTACCAGAGCCCATCCTCCCGCAGACGACGATGTTCATGTCCGATGCCACCGCAGCACGGAGCAACGCAACACCGGCGTCGTCGACCACGCCGCGGTCGGCGAGGTCGTCGAGCGTCATGCCGAACACGGCGGCGCGACGAACCGTCACGAGCGGACGTTGCACGACGTCGAAACCCTCGCCGTGGAACCGCACACCGGGCTCGAGTTCGAGGTCGACGAACGGGTTCTCTCGGTTGAACGGACGCCGCCGTGACGCAGCGGTGTCGTAGATGATCCGCTCGAGGTCGCGGTCGCGGCGCACCAACGGCGGCAACAACTGCTGCGATCCATCACTCCGTTCGACTCGCACGGGGTCCGACCCGAACACCAACACATCGGTGACGTGCGGGTCGCGTAGCACCGTCAACAGGCGAGGCAACCCGAACATCTCGGACACCACCAGGTCGACGACCGCGGCGCGCTCCTCGGAACTCAACGGCGCCACTCGCGCCGCCATTCGTTGCTGTTCGAGCTCGGGCAGCACGGAACGCTCGAGCACCTCGCGAGTCAGGCGCTCGCGCTGGTCCCGTTCGCTCGGCGACTCGTCCCGCCCCGGGACCGGCAGACGATCACCCCATTGGCGCCGCAGGTCGGCCACCACAGGATCGAGCGTGTCGTCGATCATCGGACCACCTCCACCGGGCGGCGCACGGCAGCACGCACCGCACGGATCGCAGACACCAGACCGCTCCGCCGCAGGCGGCGATCAGCGAGGTCGGCGCCGCGGTGCACCAGGTCCACGGCGACGGGCTCCCAGGGCAACCAACCTGCGTAGGCGTCGCCCAGTTCGGCCGCGATCGCAGCACGACCGAAGGCGATGCCTCCGGGCTGGTCGACGATCACCACCATCGTGTTCGTCTCGTCGAGCGCGACGTCGTCGGACGACACCCTCCCAGCCGCATGCAACCACTCGGTGGTGGCCACGGCGGCGGTCACCTCGGGCGCCGTGACCATGACCACGACGTCGGCCAATGCCAGCAGCGCGGCCGATGGGGAGCCTGCGCGCAGACGTCCGGCGTCCACCACCACCGGTCCCTCCAGCTCATGCAGTACCGGCGTCCAAGGCAGGCGCGGCGCATGACACGCGTGCGCCCGGAACGGCGCGGCCGGCGCAGCGACGATGTGCAGTGATCCCGCCAGATGCGCGACGGCATCGAACGCCTCCACGCCGGTGAGACGCTCATTCGGGAAGGCGATACGTTCCAGTCCTCCCAGCTCGTGCGCATCGAAGTGGATGCGGCCGGCCAGTACGCCTCCAGCGGGATCGGCCTCGACCAGCCATGCCGAGCCTTCCTCCGCCAACGCGGTGGCGAGCAGCAGGGCCGTGGTGGTGCAGCCGACGCCGCGCCAGGAGGTGACGGTGATGATCACGACGCCACCTCCGTGGAGGTCGCGGGCGGATCACCGACGAGGACCAACTGCTCTGCCGCAGCGAGCCGAGCGACCACCACGCTCGAGTCGCTCGCCACCGCCAGCGTGAGGGCGTTGGCGCCCTCGGACGTGATCGCCGCAGTGAGCACGCGCACGGCGACGGGCGACGTCGGGTCCGCGGGATCCATCGCCGCCGCCCATGCCGTGTCGCCCTGCGCCAGCCCTTCCGGGAGGCGGCCGGCGGACAGCACCACACCGACTCGCTGCTCACCTGGGGCCATCACCGGTTCGCCACGCCACATGCCCACCTGGAGCAGCGCTCCGGGCTGCAGATCGATCGCGGCGACCCGACCCTCCAACTCGCCGAGCGACACCGCCGGCACCAGGCCCTGGAGTTGCGTGTCGTAGGCGATGCCCGTCACCGTGAGGTCGTCTGCGGTGATCACCTGACCGGCCTGCACCTGCTGCGCGACCTGCACCACCTGCACCCGGTCGGCCGCGCGAGAGAGCGCCCACGCGACCAGCACACCGGCCAACACCACCAGCGCACCGCCCAATGCCATCCACTGCGTGTGCACACTGCTGCGCAGACGATTCGTCGTCGTCATGTCCACCACCCCATCGAGGTCGCTAACAGCGCCGCGGCCCATCCGAGCCACAACGCCGGTCCGAGCGGGAGTGTGCGCCGCCGAGCGGCGATGCCGAACAGGCCACCAACCGCCGCGGCCACCGCCACGGCGAACACCGCAGCCTGGGCCGACACGACACCCACCGACACGCCGACCACCGCCGCCGCCTTGATGTCGCCCATTCCGATGCCACGCAGCAGGTGAACAGCGATCAGCAGTCCCCCTGCCAGCAGACCACCGGCGATCATGGACACCAGAACGGCTGCGTCGACCCACGGCGTCGATGCCAGCATCGCCAGGGTGCCAGCGCCGAGCAGACGGTTCGGCAGCCGGCGTTGGTGCACGTCGACGAGCGCTGCGGCCACCAGCAGCGTCCCCACCGCCGCCGTGCTCACCTGCACGGCGAACGGCAGTGGCGCCACTGCGCTCACCACCACACTCGTGATTGCCGCCAGCACCGACGCCCGGCGGACGACGGACGATGCGTGGTCCCACGCAGTCCTGACTCGGTCCACCGTGGCGACCGATCCGGCCGGCGCGACCCGCATCGCGTCGACAGCGTTCATCGCCATCACTCTCCCGTTGACTACTGACGGTAGGCAGTTCGCTGCGTTCCGTGCAGGGCCAAAAGTCCCGAATCGATCGTGCCGCACGCCTCACTGGGCACACCCACCTCGACAGGTCGGCAAGAAAACCGGCACCGGCGGGGGCAGAATGGTCGCGTGCGAAGGTTCATGCGGGTGACCGCCGTCGTGGCGTTGGCCATGGCGGGCAACATCGTGGCGGTGTCGACCGCCCGCGCCGAGGTGCCCGAACTGGGCGACTGCCGGGCCGACGCCGAGCTGCGCATCGGGTCCAGCGGCGGCAGCGTCATCTGCGTGCAGTGGGCCCTGCTGTGGCTGGGCTACTTCAAGGGCATCGTCTCGGGCAACTACGACCAGGGCACGGCCGATGCGGTCATCGCCTTTCAGATCGACAACCCGCCGCTGAACGTGAACGGCAACGCGACGGCGCAGACGCTGATCGCGATGAACAACTACTCGGGCGTCGACAACGCACCTGCGCCGGCCTGCGCAGCCGACGCCCCCGTGCAGCCCGGCGATCGTGGCCCGTCGGCCGAGTGCGTGCAGCAGACGCTCCAGAAGCAGGGGCTGTTCAACGGCACGGTCGATGGCAGCTACGGCAACGACACCCGCGATGCGGTGAAGGCGTTCCAGTTCGCCAACCCGCCGCTCGCCACGAACGGCGTCGCCGACTCCAGCACCCTCGCCGCGCTCGGGGTCTGGAGCGGGTTCAACACCGAGGCCGCGGGTCCGCTCGACACCGCCTGGTGGCCGGCTCCGTTCCAGGCCGAGCCGAACTGGCGGGTGTCCAGCGGCGTGCCGGTCTACGGCAACCGCAAGCCGTGCACGAAGGCCGACGCCGACACGATCGCCCTCGAGTTCGCCAAGGACGGCGCCGACGTCAGCACCCAGCAGTTCTTCATCTACATCGCCTCGCGCGAAGGCAACTGCAACTTCACGGCCGTGAACATCAACCCGGCCACCAAGGACGACTCGCACTGCACCTTCCAACTGAACGCGCTGTCGGGCATGTTCGAGCCCAGCGGCGAACTGGGCCGACGCGGCTGGAACAAGGAGAACGTGAAGGCGAGCATGCAACAGTGCGCCGACGCGGCCAGCGACCTGTGGGTGTATTGCGCCCGCGGACCGTGGACCCCGCCGTACAGCTGCACCCCACCGTGGGCCGGCGACTTGGGCCCCGAGGGCGACGTCTGACGCGACGCCATCGATTCGACACGTCTCCACGGTGGGACCCGGGCACCTGCCGCGCTAGTCTTTCGCCCGCCTGGAGAGGTGCCGGAGTCTGGTCGATCGGACCGCACTGCTAATGCGGGGACCACCTCAAAGTGGTCCGTGGGTTCAAATCCCACCCTCTCCGCGTGACACAAAGGCCCGGTGGCACACGTCACCGGGCCTTTGCCGTTCTCCCGCGTCGCGCCTGTTCACGCCGCACCGCGACGACCACCACGCTGGGTCACGCTCCGTCACACGGTTGACACACTGTTGCAATTTGATGACAGCCCGTGTAGACCTTTTGCAACATCGAGGACCCGGACGGGTCCTGCGACGCACCGGCGGAGGTGAGACATGATCGAAGGCGACAGCGTGGAGAACGAGTTCTGGAGCAACGTGCCCGACGGTCGTCTCGACCGCTTCCGCGCGTCCCACCCGCGTCGTCCGACCACGTCTCGACGTGCCGCGCGACCGGCCGTCCGGCCAGCTGGCACCCGATCCCACGGCGATCACACCGGCTCGATCCCCGTCATCGAGGCTCCCGTCGAGGCGACGGCTCGTCCGGCGCTCGGCCATGTCGACCCATTGCTGCGCCGTGTCGGCGTCATCGCCATCGTCGTCGCACTGCTCGTCCCCGTGGCCCTGGCCCTGCGCTCGTCGAGCGGCGACACCACCTCCCCCGCCACCGCCGACGCCGCAGCCGCAGCCAGCGGCCTCGACGCCGGAACGACTGCTGCCAGCGCCACCGAGCTCGCCCAGTCCGCCAGTCCGTGGGCGAACATCGACGTCGACGCACTGCCGCCGGCCGTCCCCGTGAACCCCGATCCCACCACGGCCGCCACCCAGGTCGCGTCCACGGTCGGTGATCGGCAGGCCGACGCCACGGTCGCTGCCAGCACGTCTGCGGCCGTCGCCGTCCCGAAGATGGCCACTGCCGAGGCGAAGACCACCACGACCAACGCCTGCGGCAAGCAGTACACCGTTGCCAGTGGCGACGCCTGGATCCTCATCGCCAAGCGGGCCGAGGTCTCGCTGAAGTCGCTGCTCGCCGTCAACAACGCGAGTTCGTCCACCGCGCTGTACCCGGGGCGCAGCATCTGCCTACCGGTCGGTGCCACCACGCCGAGGGCCCCGAGCACGACCACGAAGCCGGCCGCCAAGGCGCCCAGCACCACGGCACCAAAGCCCACCACCACGACCGCTGCCCCCAAGCCGACTCGGACGTACACCAAGGCGCAGGTGGCGCAGATCATCCGCGACATCTGGCCGGACAGCCTGGAAGACAAGGCCATCGCGATCGCCACCCGCGAGAGCAACCTCACCCCGGCCGTGCGCAACTACTGCTGCTACGGGCTGTTCCAGATCTACTACAAGGTCCACAAGGGCTGGCTGTCGAACCTGGGCATCACCAGCGCCGAACAGCTCTACGATCCGAAGACCAACGCCTACGCCGCCTACGTGATGTACCTGCGGTCCGGCGGGTGGGGGCCCTGGTCGCTCTGAGCGATCCCAGTAGCCGAAGCGAGCCCGGCGCCCCTAGACTCGTGCATCGCAAGCGCTCGTAGCTCAATGGATAGAGCATCTGACTACGGATCAGAAGGTTAGGGGTTCGAGTCCCTTCGAGCGCGCTGAACGGATCTGGCGGTTGAGCTGGTCTGTTACTCTGAGAGGGCCCTGCTTTCGAGCGGGGCCCTCGAGCATTTTTCGCTCCATGTATCAAAGATGTATCAAAGGAGGTCGCCATGGCATGGAAGCCAACTGGCCGACCGATGGTGCGCCAGCAACGCGACAAGTGGGTCGTGCGGGTCGACGGACTCGACACCGAGACCGGCAAGCCGCGACCGCGCCAGCTCGGTACGTACAAGTCGCGACGCGCTGCCCAGGTGGCCGCCACCGAGTTCGCCGCCGCCGGCGACACCGGCAACGACCGGAACTCGGTGGGGTTCCTGGTCGATCAATGGGTGGCCTCGCGAACGGATATCGCCTCGAAGACCAAGATGCAGTACGAGTGGGCGGCCAAGCACATCCGCTCGGGGCTGGGTCCCATCCGTGTCGACCGCCTCGACCGAAGCGACGTCGCGCAGTGGCTCGACGAGCTGGCCGCCGGCGGCAAGATGGGCCGGCGCAGCATTGCCATCTTCCGGATGGTGCTGCGTGCCGCGCTCGCCGACGCTGTCGACACCGGCGAGCTCCGCCGGAGCCCCGCCAGCAGAGTGGCCATGCCTCGTGTCGTGGTGAAGCCCGACCTCGAGCGCGAGGTCGACGCGTGGGACGACGCCGCGCTCGCGAAGTTCCTGGCGACGATCGAGGGCCACCGGTGGGAGGGACCGTTCCGGCTGGCGGTCATGTACGGCCTGCGCCGCAGCGAGCTGCTCGGGCTGGGCTGGTCGGCAGTCGACCTCAAGAAGGGCACGGTGCGCATCGAGCGCGCGCTCGTCGAAGTGCACGGCCGCCCCGAGTGGAGCGACGGGAAGAACGCCCGGTCCCGACGGACCATCCCGATCGATCCGACGATGGTCAAGGCGCTCACCGTCCACCGCCGACTCCAGGCCGAGGAACACCTCGCCGCCGGAGCGGCATGGAACGACAACGGTCTGGTCGTAGCCACCAAGCACGGCAATCCCATCTCGCCCGGCAACTTCGACCAGACACTCGAGCGGCTCGTGGCCGCAGCCGGCGTGCCCCGGCTCACCTCCCACGGGCTCCGGCACACCGCGGCCACGCACATGGTGCGCCATGCCGACGACATCGGCGAGATCCGTGCCGCAGCCGATCTGCTCGGCCACAGTCCCGACATGCTCATGAAGGTCTACGCACACGCCCTGCCTGAATCGGTGAGAACCGTCACCGACAAGATCGGGCGTCGCGCTCAGCCCACCGCCGAGTCCAGCTGACCTTCGGATCGTGGGGTGCGGTACCGTTGCGTCGATGTGTCATTCCAC
>JANMFL010000395.1:0-8039 GCA_031377945.1 Acidimicrobiaceae bacterium
CGATGAACTGTCCCATGCACTGCCTCATCTTCCGCGGACGTCAGCGCAGCTACCGCGAGTTGCCCTTGCGCCTGTTCGAACTGGGCACGGTGTACCGGTACGAGCGTGCCGGCACGTTGCACGGTCTCATGCGCATCCGCGGCTTCACGCAGGACGACAGCCACATCTACTGCACCGAAGACCAGTTGCAGGACGAGATCATCTCGCTGCTCGACTTCGTGATGAGCGTGCTGCGCGCGTTCGGTTTCACCGACTTCACGGCCAACCTCAGTACGAAGGACCCCGAGAAGTACGTCGGTACCGACGACAACTGGGATCGCGCCACCGAGGCGCTGCGCATGTCGCTCGAGAAGTACGACCTGGCGTACACGATCAAGGAGGGCGACGCGGCGTTCTACGGACCGAAGATCGACATCGACGTGAAGGACGCCATCGGCCGTACCTGGCAGCTCAGCACCATCCAGTGCGACTTCAACCTGCCCGAGCGGTTCGAGCTCGAGTACGTCGGCGCCGACAACGCCCGCCACCGTCCGATCATGCTGCACCGCGCCCTGTTCGGCTCCGTCGAGCGTTTCTTCGGAGTGCTCGTCGAGCACTACGCCGGAGCGTTCCCCACGTGGATGGCTCCGGTCCAGGCACGCGTGCTGCCCGTCGCCGACGCGCACCAGGCGTACGCCGCGCAGGTGGTCGAACGTCTCCAGGCGGCAGGCTTCCGGACCGATCTCGTCGATGCCGGCGATCAACTCGGCAAGCGCATCCGCACGGCAAAGCTCGAGAAGCTTCCCTACGTCCTGGTGGTCGGCGACGACGACGTCGCTGCGGGCACGCTCGGGGTGAACCCGCGCGGTGGCGATGTGCAGCGCGGTGTTGGGCTCGACGAGTTCGTGTCCCGGCTCGAGGCCGAAGTCGCGGGGCAGCTCGCCGTCGGCTGACAGTTCACGCGTTCGAGCGCGTGGCTCACTCGTGCTGAGTCGCGTGCTCGACGAGCGCGACGAACTCCTTCAGATTGAAGGGCTTGCTGATGAACCGATCGGCGCCCAATTCCATCGCCCGAACCGATGTCTGCTCGGTGGCGTCGGCGCTGAGGATGAACACGGGAGCAGTGGCGGTCTCCGGATTCGCGCGGACCGAGGCGAGGACGTCGAAGCCCGAACCGTCCGGCAGGTTCAGATCGAGCAGGATCAGCGCCGGCCGGAGTCGATGGACCGCGGCAATGCCACCCGCGACCGTGGGTTCGACGTGCACCGTGCGACCCGGGAGGAGCGCGATGATGCTCTCGACCAGCGAGGCGTTCAGCGGTTCGTCCTCCACGTACACGACGAGTTGATTCACCGGCGACGCCGGCGCGTCGCCGGGCCGGTTGTCGACGGCGCGTCCGGCGCCGATGGGCAGTTCGATGGGCAGTTCGATGGTGAAGGTGGCGCCGGCGCCGGGCGGGCTCACCAGGCTCAGCCGTCCGTTCATCGTCCGCACGAACGAGTCCGCGATGGACAGTCCCAGACCGACGCCATCCACCATCTCGGCGTTGCCCAATCGCTCGAACGGCCGGAACACCCGTTGCTGCAGTTCGGGGGCGATGCCGGGCCCCTGGTCGGTGATCGAACAGCGCACGAGCTCGTCGTCACTGTCGGCGGTGACGAACACGGTTGCGCCCTGTCCGCCGTACTTCACCGCATTCGACAGCAGGTTGACCAACGTCTGGACGAGGTGTCGGGGGTTCGCGACGATCCACTCGTCGGCCACCTGGACGTCGATCGTCACCCTCAGGTCGCGGGCCAATCCGGCGACGAGGGCGAGCGCGTCGTCGACCGCGGACCGCAGGCGTACGGCAACGAGCACCGGCTCGAGCACGTTCGCCTCGGCCTTCGAGTAGTCCAACAGATCCTGGACCAGATCGTTCACGTGAGCCGACGCGGTCACGATGCCGGACGCCATCGAGCGCTGAGCGGGCTCGGGGACCGACTCTTGGAGCAGCTGGGCGAAGCCGGAGATGGTGTTCAGCGGCGTGCGCAACTCGTGGCTCACCCACGAGAGCAGGCGCGACGTGGCCACGGTGGCCTCCTGCGCATCGAGCAGGGCGGCGTCGCGGGCGGCCGCAGCGACGACGATGTCGCTCAGATCGGTGACGAACGCAACCGCGCCTGCGAACACACCGTGCTCGTGCAGCGGACTGGCCTGCACCCGAACGGGGACCGGGCTGCCGTCCGGGCGGTGCAGGCGAGCGTCGTAGCGGTCGCTCTCGCCCTCGCGACGGCGCCGGAGGTGCACCTGGATGATGTCGAGGTCGTCCGGGTACCAGAACTCGAGCAGGGGACGACCGACGATCTCGTTCACGGGGCGTCCGAGCAGATCACACATGAACCGGTTCACCCACGTGGTGACGCCATCGCCGTCCACCGACCACACGCCCACGTGGAGGGTGTCGAGTACGTCCAGACCCAGGTGAAAGCCGGGCCCTTGCTGCGCTGGACTGCCGGCGGCCGTCATCGGCGTCACTCTAGCGATGCCGCCCTTGGATATCCTGTGGACCGTCATGAACTCCGCAGCCGCCGAGCCGTCCAGCGCCGCAACGGTCGGCGGGTTGCCGGAGTCAGCGATCGTCGTGTCGGGCCGGTCGGGCACCCGGTTGCTCATCGACAGCGAGTCGATGCACCAAGCGGTGTATCTGTTCGCGCCAGTGTTCGCACAGGGAACCGGGGAGATCGTCGACCTCGAGATCGTCACCGTCAACGAAGCGGCTCGGCACGTGCTGCTGTCCGAACACATCCTCGAAGGCGTCCGCGTGTCCGAGGTGTTCGTCGATCTCGATGCGGCGCTCGATGCAGCGAACGAGGTCTGGAACGGCGGCCGTCCGGAGCCGTATCGCATCGAGCGTCGCGGGATCCACGACGGACGACCGATGACGGTTCGCTACGAGGTCGCCACCATGCGCGCCGGCGACCACATCGTGCAGGTCTCCGTCGACCGAACCATCGTCGAACAGTTGGCGCACGCCGACAACCGCTTTCGGCTGATGGCCGAGGCCAGCATCGACGGTTTGATGCTGCTGGAGCTCAGTGACGACGGCAGCGAGTACCTCCTGTCGTACGCGAACCCTCGCGCGCTCATCGCCGAACCGGCCATGCGGATCGGGGCGCCGTTGCCGGCGAGCGTCGCCGACGTCGTCCGCGACGCAGCCGAGGAGCTGCGCGACGTCACCCCCGTTCGTCGCTATCTGCAGCGCGAGGTGCTCGCGCGAAGGGTGTCGCTCGAAGCGACCTTGACCGACATGGGCGACGGTCAAATGATGATGACCGTGCGCGAGCTGACGTCGCGCGAGGCCGCCCGTGCCGAACTCGAGCGCAGCGACCGCGTGTTGCGAGCGATCGGCGCTGGCGCGTTCGGCACCATTGCGGTCTACGAGCCGCAGTTCGAGGGGCGGCATCTCGTCGAGCTTGCCCTGCTGTGGTCCGCTGCTGGTCACGGCCACGGTGCCGGGCACCGCCCGCCACTCGACCCCACCACGGTGCTGTCGGGGAGCGATTTGCTGAGTATGGCGCAGGCGATGATGCAGGCCGATCAGATGACGCGTTCCGGCTGGGTGCCGGTCCTCGCTGCCGACGGCGAGGAACGCAGCGTCGAGTTCACACTGGTGCTCGCCGGCGACCGCTTCGTGCTCGAGTTCGTCGAGCGAACCGAAGAGCTGGGTGCACGCACGCAACTCGCCATGGTCACCGCCACCTCCGAGGCACAGCGAGCCTTCCTCTCGCGCGTCAGCCACGAGATGCGCTCGCCACTGAACGTCATTCACGGTTACACCCAGCTGCTCGGTCGCCTGCATCTTCCGGAACCGGGCAACAGTCACGTCGGTCACATCGAGCGCGGCGTGGGCCGGATGGTGCAGATCGTCGACGACCTGCTGTTGCTGGGCCAACTGGACCAGGGTCTGCTCCGTATGGATGAGCAACCCATCGACGTGTCCGAGTTGGCTGCGGCGGTCGTCCACGCCGCTCAGCGCGAGGCATGGTGGAGCGACGGGGCCCTCGTCGTCGGCGAGCACGAGTCGTCCGCCGCCGCAATGGTGCACACCGACCGATCGCGGTTCGTCACTGCAGCGGTGCTGCTGGCCGAGGCGTCCGTCGGCGCGGCAGGAGACCATGGCATCGTCGTCGCGCCGTTCGTGCGCGGCACCCGAGCCGGCGTGCAATTCGTCACCGACACGGCGTCGCCGGTCTCCGACGCGCTGTGGCGGCCGTTCGTCACCAGCCACACCATTCCTGGCACCGGACTCGGAATGGCCGTCGCGCGCAGCATGGCGAAGGCGCTGTACGTCGCCGTGGAACTGCGCGACGTACCGGGGAGTCCCGAACTCGTGAGGCTCGTGCTGACCCTGCCAGCCGCCGTCTGACTCGCGGTGCGACCCGCTAGGTTCGACTCGTGACCGGGCTCGATCGCATCTGGAACGGCTGGCGGGCCCAGTACGTGAACGGCATCGGCGACGCCGAGCCGCGCGCCACTGGCAGCGTGTTCACGCAGATTCTCGAGACCGGCATGAGCGACGAGGACGCACACATCGTGTTCCGCGGCCAGCGCGTGTTCGCGATCCTGAACGCGTTCCCGTACACCTCCGGTCACCTGATGGTGCTCCCGTTTCGGGAGATCGGCGACCTCGAGGATCTCGACGCGGAGGAGACGACCGAGTTGTGGCCGACCGTCACCGATGCAGTGCGAGCCGTGAAGGCCGCGTATCGGCCCGGTGGGGTGAACGTGGGCATCAACATGGGGCGCGCGGCAGGCGGCAGCATCAGTGAACACCTGCACGTGCACGTCGTCCCTCGCTGGACCGGCGACGGCAACTTCATGACCGCCGTGGCCGAGGCGCGCACCCTTCCCGAGCCGCTGTCGTTCTCCGCCCGGAAGCTGCGCGAGGCCTGGCCGACATGACGATCGAGGTGCGGGTCGCTCGCTCCGACGACGACCTCGCCGAAGCCGGTCGCATCGTGCAGCGGTCCTATCTCTCGTTGCCCGATCATCCCCACGATGCCGAGTACGACCACCAACTCGGCCAGGTCGAGGCCCGTCTCGTCGACACCGTCGTCCTGCTCGGATTCCTCCACGGGGACCTCGTCGGGTGCCTCACCTACGTGCCCGACGTCGACAATCTGCACGCCGAACACGGCGACCCCGGTGCGGCGACGTTTCGTTACTTCGGAGTGCGTCCCGACACGCAGGGCAGCGGGGTCGGCTCGGCGATGGTGCGATGGTGCGCGGACCGCGCCCGTGCCGATGGTCTCGAGCGGCTGCGCATCCACACCCTGTCCACCATGCACGGAGCGCAACGGTTGTACCAGCATCTCGGCTTCGTCCGCGACCCTGAACGCGACGAGGACTGGGACGGCATCGTCGGGATCGCCTACGTGCTGCACCTCTGAGCGTGCCGTGATTGACTGCACGTCATGCGCGCCGTCGTCCTGCAGTCACATGGTGGTCCCGAAGTGCTCACGATCGTCGACACCGACGATCCCGTCGCGGGTCCCGACGAGGTGCTCGTCGACATCGCCGCGACGGCGCTGAACCGGGCCGACCTGCTGCAGCGCATGGGGCTGTATCCCGACCCGCGAGGCCGTACCCCTGAGATTCCCGGCCTCGAGTTCGCAGGCACGGTCGTTGCCCGGGGAGAGCGGGCCACGATGTGGAAGGTGGGTGACAGGGTGATGGGCATCGAAGCAGGCGGCGCGTACGCCGAGCGCATCGCGACGCACGAGCGCCAACTGCTCGCCGTTCCGGCCGGCATCGACCTCGTCGATGCGGCCGCCATTCCCGAAGTGTTCCTCACGGCGTGGGATGCGCTCGTGTTGCAGGGCGGCCTCACCAGCGGACGGTGGGCGTTGGTCCACGCCGGTGCCAGCGGGGTGGGCACTGCGGCCATCCAGATCGCGAAGGCCATCGGCGCCCGCATCGCCGTCACCTGCTCGGCGGGCAAGGCACCGTTGTGCCGGGACCTCGGCGCCGACGTGGTGCTCGAGCGATCGCCGCACGACTGGCTCGCCGATGCGGCGGCGGCCGTTCCGGGCGGATTCGACGTCGTGCTCGACGTCATCGGAGGTGACGAGGTCGACCGCAACCTCCAGGCCGTGGCCCTGCGCGGCACCATCGTGCAGGTCGGTCTGATGGGCGGGGGTCGAACCGCGGTGAACGTGGGACTCCTGCTGGCCAAGCGCGCTCACTGGGTGGGCACCACGCTGCGCACGAGACCGATCGAGGAGAAGGTGGCGGTGACCCGGCAGTTCGCCACCGAGATGCTCCCGCTGTTCGACTCCGGTGCGCTGAGGCCCGTGATCGACAGTCACTACCGGTTCGAGCAGATCGCTGACGCACACCTCCACATGGAGGCCAACGCCAACGCCGGCAAGATCGTGGTCAGTTTGCGGTGAACCTGATCGTGTGATGCCCGGTGGCGCCGTCGGGGGCGACGGGTGCTCGCTCGGCGGTCTGGGTGTAGCCGCTCTTGTCGGTCGCTCGCACCTGCACGGTGTGCTCACCTCGAGGTGCTTGCCAATCGAGCACCCACTGCCGCCAGGCATCGTCGGTGACGTCGGTGCCCAGACGTGCCTCCTGCCAGTCGCCCTCGTCGACCCGCACCTCCACCTTGGCGATGCCGGTGTGTTGCGCGAACGCAATGCCCGCGATCTTCTGCGGGCCCGCGGCGACGGTCGAGCCGCCACGCGGTACGTCGATTCGTGACTGTGTCTTGATGGGTCCGAGCCGCGACCAGCCTCGGGGAACCCAGTACCCCTGTTGGTCCCACGTGGTCAGTTCGATGCTGCTCAACCACTTCGTGGCGCTGACGTAGCCGTACAGACCGGGCACCACCAGACGCGCCGGCCATCCGTGTTCGAGCGGAAGCGCTGCGCCGTTCATGCCCAGCGCGATCATCGCATCGCGTCCGTCGATGGCGAGATCGACGGGAAAGCCGCATGTCCAGCCGTCGAGACTGGTGCTGAACACCTGCTCCGCGCCCGGTTGCAACCCGGCGCGATCGAGCACGTCCTTCAGCATCACGCCGCGCCAGACGGCGTTGCCGACGTACTCGTCGCCGACCTCGTTGCTCACGCAACACAGGGTGACGATCCGCTCGACCTGGGGTAGGGCGAGCAGGTCGTCGTAGGTGAGTCGGAGCGGGGTGTCCACCATGCCCTTCACCTCGACGGCCCACTTCGCCCGGTCGGCGCGTGGGAAGGACAGGGCGGTGTCGATGCGGTAGAACTCGTCGGCCGGCGTGACGAACGGGGTGACCGGGCTGACGGTCGCGCCGGCGGGGATCGAATCGGTGAGTCCGGGCTCGCCCGTGGGCGGCAACGATCCCTTCGTGACCTCGCGGAGGTCGTCGACCCGGCCGCTCTCCAGTGAACGCGCCACGCCGGTGGCCGCCGCAGCCGCCACCGCGGCGGCGCCGCCGGTGAAAAGGAATCGGCGACGGTCCCAACCGAGCGGGGCCTTCGACGGCCCGGGCACCTGGATCGTGCGTGGGCGGAGCGCGACTCGCAGCACGATCGCACCGACCGTGGCGCCGATGATGCTCGGCACGACGGCCCCCGGAGACTGTCCGGGGCGGTGACCCGCGGCCAGCGCGCCGACGAAACCGAACACCATGAAACCGACCAAGCCCAGCCACGGGCGCCGCACCGAGGCGATGCCGATGAGTGCTGCAGCGCCGGCGAGGATGACGATGATGCCGATGCGCAGCGCCAACTTGTCGTTGGTGCCGAACCACTCGATGGCCCGCTCCTTCAGCCACAACGGGGTGCGGTCGATCACCTCGCTGCCGACCGCGTCGATGGGGGAGACCACATCGGTGATCGCCGCGACCAGCATGCCCACGGCAACCGCGAGCGCGCCCGAGACAAGCCCTGCGACCGCCGCCATCGATGTGGGGGTGGTTCGCGTAGGCATGCTTGGGTGCTCGGTGGGATCGGGCGTGGGTGTCATGAGTGCTCCTTCGGAGGGAACCAGAGGTTGATGTCGCCGCCGGGGCCGTCGCCGAGCCACACTCGGCCCCC
>JANMFL010000419.1:0-13892 GCA_031377945.1 Acidimicrobiaceae bacterium
GCTACGGGCCGGTGCCCCTCGACGACATCGAGGGTCGCTACTCGTTCCGTGTCTGGCCGCTCTGAGCGGCCGCCACCAGAGCCACGATCTCGGCGAGTCGCGGATTCACCAGCGACGTGCCGCCCACGCTGACGGTCGGCACCGTTTCGTTGCCCCGTGCGACGGAGCGGACGAAGGCCGCGGCGTCGGGATCGTCCCAGATGTTGCGCCGTGCGTAGGCGAGTCCGGACTGCAGGAGATCTCGTTCCAGCATCGTGCAGTACGGACAACCGGGTCGCCAGTAGACGACGATCTCAGGCGCGTGCTCGACACTCATGCCGGCGACGATACCGAGATGTCCGGTGTGGGGGTGTCCGGTGTGGGGGTGTCCGGTGTGTCAGGGGAGGTCGGCGATACGCCGCACGACGCGGTCGGCCAACGGCCGCGGCAACTCGAGTGTGCGCAGCAGCAGCTCGCTGGTGCGCTTGACGCGCTCGCTGGCAGGTGCCTCCATGAACTCGCGAAGGTCGATGACGATCGCATCGACCTCATGGTCGCCCTGGAACACCTTGACGCCGTCGTCGCTGATCTCGACCAGGACGGGCTGGTTGGCCGAGAACGACGTGCCCCGCGGGGTGGCACCGCGGGCGACCGCTGGACGTGGGCCACGGCGGCGAGGCGTGGGGGCCGTGGTGGTGGACATGTCGGTGCCGAGCACCCTGTCCAGTTCCACCAACCATTCGTACGGCGGCACACGCGACCCCTGCTCCCACTTCGCGACCAGCGACGCACCGATGCCGATCTGCTCGCCGAGCTGACGCTGCGTCCACGAGTGCAGCTGCCGGGCGTCGGCGATCTGTCTCCCGATGGTGCGAGTCTCTGTGGTCTCCATGCCGCCACAATAGCCCTCGCCCCAGAGCGCCGAAATGCGGAAGCTGGAAAAGCCCTCGGTTTGAGGTCGTAGGACTCTCGCACGATGGTGCCCGGTCGTCCGGTGATCGATCCCCGGTCGAGTGTCCGGCCGCCACGCGGGTGAGCAGGTCAGTCGAGTGGCAGCGTCGCAGGCACGCACACGGCCAGAAACGCTGCAGCAAGATCGGCATCGAGGTGATCGGCTGCGGCCCGAACGGCCTCGACGCCCGCGTCGGGATCGAACTCGGCGCGCTGCGCTGCGGCATGGAACGTGTGGCAGACGGCGGTCAGCTGTGCGGCCAGACGCTGGATCTGCCGGTCGAACGACGCCGCTGGGGCACGAAACTGTGCGGCTGCTGCAGCGAGAACGTGGCGGTCGGCGAGGATCATCTCGGACGCGATCGCGCACCGGGCTGCGGCGGTGGGTTCGTCGCGCAGGAGCGCCTCGAGATCGTGGTCGTTCAGCGACAGCGCACCGATCTCGTGGCACGACGCAGCGTGCCCGAGGTGTTCGGCGACGTCGTCGAGGTGCACGGCGACGGCCAACTGATGTACCGAGCGCGACACCCTGCGGGCACGCGCGCCCAGGGCAGGAGCGCGCAGCGACAGCGCGGACGACAGCACGTCGACCGCCATCGCGTGATTCAACTCGAGCTCCTCGCTCAGCTCCGCCAACTCGAGCGCCAGACTTCGAGCGAGGACGTCGGCGGCGAGCAAGTGGTCGTGCGCGCGCAGGGTCCGCTGGGCGCGCACACCGAGTTCGAGCAGGTTGAACGGCTTCGTCACCAGGTCGTCGGCACCCAACTCGAGGGCCCGGACGCGTCGCTCGGGGTTGACCTCCGCCGTGACGACCAGGACCGGCACCGACGATGCACCCTGTCGTCGAAGGAACTCGAGGATGGCGAGTCCGTCGCCGTCGGGCAGCCCGAGATCCAGGATGATCAGGTCGGGCGACCAGCCGCCGAGTTGCTCGTTGGCCGCCTGTGCCGTCGACGCGATTCGGATTTCGGCGAATCCGCTTCCGGCGAGGGCTTCGCGGACGAGAAACGCCTGCACCTGGTCGTCCTCGACGACGAGGACTCGGGGACCCTCGTTCGATGCGGGCTCATCGTTCATCACCACCCATCGTGTCATGTCCGGGATCGGTAGCCTCGCTGGGGTGATGGTCGACGCAGCAGTGCAGACGAAACTCGACGTGCTCGACACCGAACTGCGACGGCTCGAGCGTGTCGTCGTCGCGTTCAGCGGTGGCGCCGACAGCGCGTTTCTGGCGGCGATGGCGCACCGTTCGCTCGGGGCCGCCGCTCACGCGGTCACCGCCGTGTCACCATCGCTGGCCGGCGACGAGATGGTCGACTGCGGAGCGCTCGCCGCCGAATGGGGTCTGCGCTGGACGCCGGTCGTCACTCACGAGATGGAGCGGGCCGCGTACCGCCTGAACGACACTGATCGCTGCTTCCACTGCAAGGCGGAGCTGATGGACGTCGTCGGCCCCATCGCTGTCGCCGAGTCCGCCACGGTCGTTCTCGGGGTGAATCTCGACGACCTCGGTGAGCACAGACCCGGACAGAAGGCGGCCGCCGAGGCGGGGGCCGAGTTCCCCCTCGTCGCAGCAGGGTTCACCAAGGACGACATCCGCGCCGCGTCCCGAGCGCTCGGACTGCGGACGTGGGACAAGCCGGCGATGGCCTGCCTGGCCAGTCGCATCCCCTACGGCACCGAGGTGTCGGTCGGTCTGCTGACCCAGCTCGATCGTGCTGAGGCCGCACTGCGCCGGCTCGGTTTCCGCCAGGTCCGCGTCCGTCACTACGACGACACCGCCCGACTCGAGTTCCCGCTCGACGACCTGCCCGCCGTGCTGGCCCGGCGCGATGCCGTGGTCGGTGCCGTGCGCGGCCAGGGCTACCGCTACGTGACGCTCGACCTGGAAGGCTTCCGATCGGGAAACCTCAACGGCTGACGAATAGGGTCAAGCGCCATGAAGCTCTCCATGGCCATCAACTACTCCGGCGGTTTCAAGGAGGCGGCGCAGCGCGTCGTCGAACTCGAGAAGGCCGGGCTCGACGTCGTCTGGATCGCCGAGGCGTACAGCTTCGACGCGATCAGCCAGGTCGGGTATCTCGCCGCGATCACCGAGCGGGTCGAGATCGCCACCGGCATCCTCAACGTGTACTCGCGCACCGCGGCGCTCATGGCGATGACTGCTGCCGGGTGCGACTTCGTCAGCGACGGGCGGTTCATCCTCGGCCTCGGCGCCTCGGGCCCGCAGGTCATCGAAGGCTTCCACGGTGTGCCGTACGAGAAGCCGATGGTCCGCATCAAGGAGTACATCGAGAGCTGCCGTCAGATCTGGGCTCGCGAGCAGAAGTTCGAGTTCCACGGCCAGACCGTGAACGTGCCCCTGCCCGAGGGGCTCGGCACAGGTCTCGGCAAGCCGCTGAAGCTGATCAACCACCCGGTCCGCAAGGACATCCCGATTTGGTGGGCCAGCCTGATGGGCCTCAGCGTCACCGCCACCGCGCAGCACGCGGACGGCTGGCTGCCGATCTTCTTCGACCCCGAGAAGTTCCACGACGTGTGGGGCGACGAGTTGAAGGCCGGTCTCGCCAAGCGCGACCCGTCGCTCGGGCAGTTGCAGATCTCGGCGGGCGGCATGCTCGCCATCGACGACAAGATCGACGATGAAGCCCGCCACAAGATCCTCGACTTCGCTCGCCCCAACGCCGCCCTGTACATCGGCGGAATGGGGGCTCGCGACAAGAACTTCTACAACACGATCTGCCAGAAGTACGGCTACGTGCAGGAAGCCATCGACATCCAGGATCTCTACCTCGACGGCAAGAAGGACGAAGCGGCGGCACGCGTGCCGGCGCAGATGCTCGAGAACAGCAACCTCGTCGGCTCCAAGAGCTACATCAAGGAGCGCCTCGCGGCGTACAAGGAGGCCGGCGTCACGATCCTGTCGGTCAACCCGGTGGGCGGCGACGCCGTCAAGCAGATCGAGACGCTGCGCGAGCTGATGGGCTGACCCGGTCGTCCGGCTCGCCCGACCAGCCCGACCAGTTCGACCAGCCCGAACAGCCCACCCAGCCCGACGAGCCCGACCAGTTCGCTAGCGTCGGTGGCCATGTCGAACGTTCTCATCACGGGTTGCAGCACCGGCTTCGGTGAACAGGCAGCGCTCACCTTCGCCGATCGGGGGCACACGGTGGTCGCCACCATGCGCACGCCGGGCAAATCGGCAGCGATCAACGCCCGACCCGAGATTCGTCAGATCCCGCTCGACGTCACCAGCACGGCGAGCGTGGATGCTGCGGTGGCCGAGGCGATCGCCGCGGTCGGCAACCTCGACGTCGTGGTGAACAATGCCGGCGTCGAGTCGTTCGGGGCGGTGCACCTGTTCACCGACGAAGAGGTCGCGTGGCAGTTCGACACGAACGTCACCGGTGTCGTGCGCGTCGTGCGAGCAGTCGTGCCGCACATGCTCGGCAACGGAGGTGGGGCGATCGTCAACGTCGGCTCGGTTGCCGGACGGGTGGGCACGCCGTACGGAGGGATGTACGCCGCCACGAAACACGCGGTCGAAGCGCTCACCGAGGCCATGCACTTCGAGTTGGCCCATCGAGGCATCCGGGTGTGTGTCGTCGAGCCGGGCCAGTTCCCGACCCAGCTGTCCACCAATGCCGCAACCGTCGCAGCGATGACGACCGAGTCGGAGGATTTCGTGCGGTGGCAGAGCTATCGCGCTGCGCAGAAGTCGTTGGTCGCCGGCGGCCCGGCGGATCCGCAGGATGTCGTCGAGGCCATCTACGCCGCAGCCACTGAGCGACCCGGCGTGCTGCGACATCCGGTGGGAGCGGACGCCGACCTCGTCATCGGCGCGAAGACGGGCATGAGCTTCGAGGACTTCGAGGCGGCCATGCGCACCGTCCTGAACTGGCACGACTGAGCGCGTCCGGGTGTTCTCCAGGAACTTAAGTTCGCGCGGTCAGCGCGATCTGCGCGGTCAGACGGTGCCGGGGAAGTGCGCCTCGACGACGTCGGGGTAGCTGCGCACGTAGTAGTTCCAGAGCATCTGGCCGAACACGGGTGCCACCTCGCTCCGGATCTGGATGTCGCCGTCGAGGATCTCGTGTCGTTTCGCCATGAATCCGGCGTCGCGATGCCGCGGGCTCGCGGCCACGGCGTCGCCGAACCGCGCCGGCAACGGCAGCGCCTCGACCGCGGTGCGCAGGTCCGGGCCGTGGAAGTACGCGGCCGAGCAGCGCGGCTCGCTCGCGACGACGCGATGCGTCGCGGCGACGAAGTAGTTGCCCGTCATCGCCTGCAGCATCTCGCCCACGTTGACCACGAACGCGTCCGCGGGCGGGTCGACGGCGATCCACTCGCCGTCGAGGGCGAGCGCCTCGAGCCCACCGACGCCGTGCTGCACGACGAACGTCAGGAACCCGGCGTCCTTGTGGGCGTTCACGCCGGCCTCGCCCGTCGGCGTGCGCGGGTAGCGGATGAGTTTGGTGAGGCTGAGCGGTCGTTCGCCGAACGCCTCGCGGAGGTACTGCTGGGGCAGGCCGAGACCCACCGACATGACCTCCATCAACTCCCACGCGAGGTCGCCCATGTACTGCAACCACTGCGTGACCGCGGCGCGCATGTCGGGCAGCACGTCGTCGGGTAGCCACTGGTTGGGGCCGTCGAGGAGCAGGTAGGTGGGCTGCACGTCGGGCGGGTACGGAGGGTTCTCGGTGCTCAGGTCGATCTGTTCACGGTGATCCACCAACCCGTTGGTGAGTTCGGCTCCGACACGCTCCCAACCTCGGAAGTGGGGCGAGCCGCGCTTGTCGATTCGCGCCTTCGTCTCGTCGGGCAGGGCGAAGAACTGCTCGAGCAGATCGAAGTAGTGCTCGATGAACTCGGCGGGCACGCCGTGGTCCGTGATCGTGAAGAACCCGACGCCGTGACACATCGCCATCAGTTCGTCGGCGGCACACTGCGGATCGACCGCGGTTCGCCACCTGTCGAGTGAGAAGTTGGGAATGGTCCAGTGGGAGTGCGCGACCGCCATCGAGGACAGGCTACGTTGTGTCCCGTCCAGTCGTCAGGGGGAGGGACCGAGGCACGTGGTGTTGCTCGACGTGAATGACGTGACGGTGCGCTTCGGCGGCATCGTGGCGCTCGACCGCCTGAGTTTCAGCATCGAGGAGGGCCACATCTGTGGCCTCATCGGGCCGAACGGTGCGGGGAAGACCACGATGTTCAACGTGGTCAGCCGGATCTACCAACCGACGGGCGGCTCGGTGACGTTCAAGGGACGTGAACTGCTCGACGTGCCGGCGCACGGCATCGCCGACCTCGGCATCGCGCGTACGTTCCAGAACCTCGCCCTGTTCCCGACGATGACGCTGCTCGAGAACGTGATGGTCGGGGCGCACAGTCAGGGCAAGGTGGGATTCGCTCGCGGCATCCTCCGCCTCGGCGCAGCGAAGGAGAACGAGCGCACCCGCAACTTCGCCGGCGATCTGCTGAACGAACTCGGACTCGGCGCACTTGCGTTCCGACCCGCCGCCGGTCTGCCGTTCGGCACGCTGAAGCGCCTCGAGATCGCCCGGGCGCTGGCCGCCAAGCCGACGTTCCTGCTGATGGACGAACCGGCCAGTGGCCTGGCGCACGGTGAGGTCGACGAGTTGGGTCACACCATCCAGGCCATCCGCGAACAGTTCGACCTCACGGTGCTGCTCGTCGAGCACCACATGAGCATGGTCATGAGCATCAGCGACCGCGTCGTCGCGATGGAGTTCGGGCGCAAGATCTCCGATGGAACGCCCGCCGAGGTGCAGAGCGATCAACGCGTGATCGAGGCCTATCTGGGGACGAGCACATGAGCCTGCTCCGGACCCAGGGCCTCCGCGCCGGCTACGGCCCCGTGACCGTGCTGCACGACATCGACCTCGAGGTCAACGTCGGCGAGATCGTCGTCATCCTCGGCGCCAACGGTGCCGGGAAGACCACCTCGATGCGTGCCGTCAGCGGCACGATCGCCCGACAGGGCCTGGTGGAGTTCGATGGTCACGACATCACCAAGTCGTCGCCCGACAGCATCGTCCGGCGCGGTCTCGTGCAGGTGCCGCAGGGTCGAGGCACCTTCCCCGAGTTGACGGTCGAGGACAACCTGAAGGCTGGTGCGATCACGCGCAACGACAGCCGTTCCGTGGCCCGCGACATGGAACTCTGGTACGGCCAGTTCCCGCGCCTCGATCAGCGGCGCAGCCAGCGTGCCGGCAGCCTCAGCGGCGGTGAGCAGCAGATGCTGGCCATCGCTCGGGCGCTGATGAGCCGCCCGAAGCTGCTGCTGTGCGATGAGCCCAGCCTCGGTCTGGCGCCGCTCATCACCCAGGAGTTGTTCGGCGTCATCGAGCGTCTCAACAAGGAGGAGGGCCTCTCGGTGCTGCTGGTGGAACAGAACGCGAACCTCGCCATGCACATGGCCAGCCGCGTGTACCTGCTCGAGACCGGTCGCATCGTGGCCTCCGGTTCGGCCGACGAGTTGAGCGCCGACGACTCCATCCGCAAGGCGTACCTGGGGTTCTGATGGAACTGTTCCTGCAGCGACTCTTCGACGGCCTCAGCCAGGGCAGCGTCTACGCCCTCATCGCGCTCGGCCTGGTGATCATCTACCGCGGCACCGGCCACCTCAACTTCGCCCAGGGCGAGATGGCGTTGTTCTGCACCTATGTCGTGTACCAACTCGGCGAATGGGGCCTGCCCATCGGCGTCTCGCTGCCGATCGGCATGCTCGTCGGTTTCGCCCTCGGTGCGGCCACCGAGGTCGCGCTCATCCGGCCCATCGCCAAGAAGTCGGCGTTCGCGGTCTTCATCGTGACGATCGGGCTGTTCCAGTTCCTGAACTGGCTCGACGGCGCGATCTGGAGCGACCAACCCCTGCCGAACAGCGGCGTCGGCAGCGTGCAGCAGTCGTTCCCCAGCCTCTTCCCGAACGAGCCGACCGACTTCGTAAACGTGTTCGGCGCAGCGATCAAGATCCAGTCCATCGGCGTGTTCCTGCTGGTGATCGTGCTGTTCGGGCTGCTGTACCTGCTGTTCAACTTCACCAAACTCGGGCTGTCGATGAACGCGGTCGCCAGCAACCCGGAGAGCGCCAAGCTCGTGGGCATCCGCACCAACATGGTCCTGATGACCAGTTGGGGCCTCGCTGCGGCCATCGGTGCGTTGGGTGGCGTGGTGTTCGCCGGGATCAACTCGAACGTCAACCTCAGTCTGATGTTCGGGGTGTTCATCTACGCCTCCGCGGCGGCGACGCTGGGTGGCTTCGACAGCCCCGGAGGAGCCGTCCTCGGCGGCCTGATCATCGGCGTCATCGAGAACCTGGCCGCCGGGTACGCCCCGCGATGGATCGGCCAGGAGATGAAGGTGGGCGTGGCATTGGCGGTCATCCTCATCGTGCTGATGGTGAAACCGTCCGGCCTGTTCGGCACGGCGAAGGTGGAACGAGTATGAAGCCGATCGCCATCCGCTCCGGCAGCGCCGCAAGTTGGGCCATTCGCCTGGTCTGCGCGGCCATCCTCGTGTACCTCGCGTTCTGGATTCCCACCTCCGCCAGCAATGGTGTGATCGACACGTGCATCACCGCGCTGACGCTCATGGCGGCGGCGATGGCGCTCAACCTGCTGCTCGGCTACACCGGCCAGATCTCCATCGGCCACTCGGCCTTCTTCGGCATCGGCGCGTACACCACAGGCATCCTGGTGTCACGCTACGGATGGAGTCCGTTCCAGACCTTCGCCGTCGCGTTCATCGTCGCGTTCGTCGTCGGTGCGCTGGTCTCGCTCCCCGCGCTGCGCATCAAGGGCGTGTACCTGGCATTGGTGACGCTGGCACTGGCGCTCGTGTTCCCCCAGATGATGAAGTGGCCCAAGCTCGTCTGGCTCACCGGCGGTGCACGCGGCCTCGACAACACCGGCTTCAAGTTCACGAAGCAGAACCCCACCTACGAGATCTTCGGATGGAACCCGTGGGGCTCGCTGCGCGGCGAGAACGTCAAGCCGTTCCACTACTGGATCGCCATGGTCATCGTCGTGATCGTCTACCTCGCCTGCCGCGGTGTGGTGAAGAGCCGCGCCGGTCGTTCGCTGGTCGCCATCCGCGACAACGAGACGGCGGCTGCGGTGATGGGCGTCAACCTGGCCAGCACCAAGGCGCTGGCGTTCGGGTTGTCGGCGGCGCTGTGCTCGCTGCCGGGATGCCTGTCGGCCATTCGCACCGGCAACGTCACCCCCGATTCGACGAACCTCACGGTCCAGGGATCGATCACGTTCCTCATCGTCATGGTCGTCGGCGGCGCCGGCTCGCTGTGGGGGCCGATCATCGGCTCGGTCCTGTTCGTGTTCATCACCGAACGAACCGGCGACTGGAGCGACCCCGACGCCATCCCCGGTGTGTTGCGACCGTTCTTCAGTTGGTCGAACACGCCTCCCGGCACCGGCATCTTCTCGATCATCCTCATCGTGCTGATGTTCGTGGCCCCGTTCGGCATCGTCGGCATGTGGCGCCGCTTCCAGGCGCGCTTCGTCACGGTTGTCCCGCGCCCGGCCGGGACGGGTACCATCGTCGAACCGGTCGCGGCTCCCGCCGAGGCCTGATTCCACAACACCAAACCTGAGGGGGAATGGGATGAAGCGAGTTTCTTCTGCCCGTCTGCTCGCCGCGCTGGTCGCCGGTTCGTTCCTCGTCGCTGCGTGCAGCAGCGACGGTTCGAGCTCTACCGACACCGCTGCGGACACGACGACGGCCGACACCAGCGGCTCGGAGACCACGGCCGACGGCACCGACACCACCGCGGTCGAGACCACCGTGGCCGGTTCCGACGCCTGGGCGGTCAACACCGACGACTGCATCGACCCGGCCGCTGCCGAGGCCCCCATCGAGGGCACGATCAAGATCGGTTCGGCGATGCCGCTCACCGGCGGCGTCGCTGCCGCGGCCTTCGCCCCGGTCAAGGGCGGCTTCGAGGCCTACATCAAGTACGCCAACGACAACAAGTTGCTCGGCGACCTGACGATCGAAGCCACCATCGAGGACGATCAGTACAACAAGGACCTCACCCCGGGCGCGATCTCGAAGCAGATCGACGCCGGCGTCAACCTGTTCAGCGGCATCATCGGTTCGCCGAACAACGCTGCCGTGCGCGACACCCTGAACGAGGAGTGCATCCCGCAGCTCAATGCGCTCACCGGTTCGCCGGCCTGGGGCGACGTCGAGAACTACCCGTGGACCACGGGCATCCTCGTCCCCTACAACGTCGAGTCGAGGGTGTACGCCAAGCAGCTCGCCGAGCTGTACCCCGATGGCGCCAAGGTCGCTCTGTTCTACGTGAACAACGAGTTCGGTCAGGTCTACGCCGACGCCTTCAAGGAGCTCGCCCCCGACTTCAACCTCGAGATCGTCGACGAGCAGACCATCGAGGCCACCGACGCCGCGCCTCCGACTGCCCAGATCACGAGCATCGCCGACAAGAAGCCCGACGTGGTCATGGCGGTGCCGCTGGGCGCCGGCTGCATCGGCTTCCTCACCGAGCTGGCCGCCAAGAAGGCACAGAACACCGGCTGGACACCCGCCACGTTCATCACGAACACGTGCGCCAGCAGCCTCATCCTGGGCGCTGCGGGTCCCGCGGCCGACGGCCTGTACACCTCGGGCAACCTGAAGGACGTCACGGCTCCGTCGAACGCCGCGGATCCCGCGGTGAAGGAGTACCTCGACTTCATGAACGCCGAGGGCCTGGGCGAGATCGCCGCCACGGCCGCCGCCGGCTGGACCACGGCCGAGGTCACCATCGCCATGATCAAGCAGGCGATGGAGTCTCCCGACGGCCTCAGCCGGGCGTCGATCATCAACGCCGCTCGCAACTTCACGTACACGCCGTCGCTGGCCCGTGACGGTGTGGTCGACACGATGAACGGTGCGGACGATCCGTTCCTGGCCGAGTCGCTGCAGGTGCTGCAGTACGCCCAGCCGACGGCCACCTTCACCGACATCGGTTCGTTGATCACCGAGTTCGAGACCAAGTAGTCCACGACGACACACCGTCGCCGACCGTTGGAACGGCCCGCCCTTTCGGGGCGGGTCGTTCCGCGTCTCGGCGCTACTGTCGGTGCGCCCGAGGGGAAGGAGGCGCCATGCCGGTGTCGTTGGACGAACTGTCGACCATTCGCTACGACGTGGTCGACCCGGGCGAGCACGGGATCGCCGTCGTCACGCTCGACCGACCCGAATCGCGGAACGCACAGAACAAGCGGATGACGTACGAACTGAACGCCGCGTTCGACGACGCCTCGCGTCGGACCGACGTGAAGGTCATCGTCCTGCAAGCGGACGGGCCGCACTTCTCGAGCGGACACGACCTGCGCGACGACGAGAGCTTCCGCGAGTTCGACCTCGTGTCACCGAACGGTGGGTTCTCCGCCGAGGGCCAGGAGGGTCACCTCGCCTGGGAGGAGGAGCTCTACTTCCAGATGTGCTGGCGGTGGCGCAACCTCCCCAAGCCGCTCATCGCGGCTGCGCACGGCAAGACCATCGCCGGAGGGCTGATGCTGTTATGGGTCGCCGACATCATCGTCGCTGCCGACGACGCGCTGTTCAGCGACCCGGTGGTGGGCATGGGGGTGAACGGCGTCGAGTACTTCGCCCATCCGTGGGAGCTCGGTGCGCGCAAGGCCAAGGAGTTGCTGTTCACCGGCGACTGGGTGACGGCTGCCGACGCGCACCGCCTGGGTATGGTCAACCAGGTGGTCCCCGCCGACCAGTTGCGCGCGTTCACCATGGGAATGGCGGCCCGCATCGCGCAGCGGCCGTCCTTCGCGTTGCGGCTGGCGAAGGAGAGCGTCAACCAGACGCTCGATGCCCAGGGCCAGTTCACCGCACTTCGGGCCGCCTTCTCGTTGCAGCACCTCGGCCACGCCCACAACCGCATCAAGTTCGGCATGCCGATCGATCCCGGGTCGCTGCAGCGCTGATCACCGCATCAGGACGCGAGTACCGGGTCCGCAGGGATCGATGCTCGTGCGGCCCGTATGCGCCGGGCGCTGTCGATGGTCATGATGGCCAGCCCGATCCACACCAGTGCGAAGCCGACGACCCTCGACAGTGGGAGCGCCTCGTCGTAGATCAGCCACCCGATGAGGAAGTTCATCGTCGGCACGATGTACTGCATCGGCCCGATGATGCTCAGCGGCATGCGCTGTGCCGCGTAGGCGAACAGCATGAGCGGTCCCACCGTGGCGAGCCCGGTGAACACGGCGAACACGACCTCACGGGTGTCGGCCGAGTTGGGAATGCTGCCGGCGCGACCGGCCATGGCCATGGCGAGCACGATGGCGGGCAGGAGGAGGAAGAACGACTCTGCCGCCATGCTCTCGGTGGGGGCCAGCGGCACGTGCTTCTTCAGGTAGCCGTAGATGGTCCATGAGACGGCGATGAGCGCGGCCAGCCACGGCACCGCCCCGTACGACACCGTCAGCACGATCACGGATGCGACGGCGAACGCGAGTGCCACTCGCTGGGCCGTGCGGAGGTGCTCGCCGAGCACGACCACGCCCACCATCACCGTGCCGATCGGAGCGATGAAGTACCCGAGCGCCGTCTCGAGCACGTGGTCGTGCACGACCGCCCACACGTACGCGGTCCAGTTGACGGTGAGCAACAGCGCGGCAGCGGCGACACGCAGCTGCAGTGGTCGATTGCGGCGCAGCACGGCAAGTTGACCCCAGCGACGCGTGGCCGTGAGCACGATCGCCATGATGATCGCCGACGCGGTGATGCGCCAGCCGATGAGTTCGAACGCGTTGAAGCGGTGGAGCTGCTTCCAGTAGATGGTGAGCAGCCCCCACACGAAGTACGCGGTGAGGCCGGCGACGATGCCGCGCCGTTGTTCCGGATGCTCAGCCATGAATGGCGTCGAGCACGAGGCCGTGGAGGTCGGCGGCGCGTCGGAACTCGACGCGCGGGTCCTGGTGCAGTGTGTCGTGGAGGAACGAGAAGCTGATTCCGGACGCCGGGTCGCACCAGTTCAGCTGGCCGCCTGCGCCGGCATGGCCGAACGCTCGAGGCGCGGCGGGCATCCAGCGATGCAGGTGGTAGCCGTCGTTGCCGGCGACGTAGCCGGCGATGGTGCGGTTGGCGGGCACGCCGTCGGTGGCGCTCACACTGCCGTTGCGGATGGTGCCCACGGCGTCGGCGAGCCAGTCCTTCGGCAGGGTGTCGCCGAAGTCGTGCAGGAAGTGCTGATAGATACGGGCCATGTCGGTGGCCCGGGCGATGCCGCCGCCACCCGGGATGGCCGCTGCCTGTGCTCGAACGTCGTTCAACGACAGCAGCATCTCGGGTCCCACCGAGGCCAGCGGCACGAGGTCGGCTCGGCCGTACGTGGCGACGAGCAGCGCCTCGTCGGTGGGGTACTCGCCCATGGCGCGGATCGTGATCGGACCGTGGGCTGCGGCGTCGGGCCCCAGTACGGCGCCGACGCCTGACGGGGTGGTGACCCGCTGGTGCACGAGTTCGATGTACGAGCTGCCGGGGTTCAACGTCTCGAGCAGTTCGGCGATCACCCAGTGCGCCGCGACCGGGTGGTACTCGGTGCGTGAACCAGCGGGCCAGTCGAGGTGCCAGCCGGCGAACGCGGCGCGTCGACCTTCGCTGTCGCCCCAGCGGTCGGGGCCGATGGGCGCTTGCGGGAAGCCACCCTGCATGGTGAGCAACTGCAGCACCGTCACGTCGTCCTTGGCGTGGTGGCCGAACTCGGGGATGTAGTGCGCCACGGGCCGGGTGAGTTCGAGCGAGCCGTCGGCGAAGTGGGGGAGCAGCGCCATGGCCACGAGAATCGGGGCGATGGCGAGGCCGTACACCGTTCTCCAGCCATAGAGCTTGGCGAGCGGCGGCGCGAGGAGAACGGCGAACGCAGCGCCGCTGTTGCCAGCCCCGGCGATGCCCAT
>JANMFL010000435.1:0-11432 GCA_031377945.1 Acidimicrobiaceae bacterium
CCGATCGAATCGACCAGCGGCGCGCCGATGACCACGCCGATGACCGGAGATCCCGCGGTGACGAAACTCCAGTAGCTGAGCGGCTTCACCCGCTCGGACGGCTCGAACATGCGGTTGATGTACGCCATCGCCGAAGGTCCACAGGCCGACCCCGCCGTGGCCGACAGCGTGCGGAACAGGATGAGCGTCGCCGCGTTCCACGACAGGGCCGACAACAGTGCGAACAGCGCCGCGAACAACAGCCCGCCGGTGAAGATGCGTTTGTGCCCCCACAGGTCGCCGGCTTTGCCGAACGCCGGACCCACGACACCGAACGCGAGCATCGGGCCCGTGATGGCCCAGGTGAGCACCTGCGCGGTCGTGCCCAGCTCCTCGGCGATGCCTTCCAGCGACACCACCAGCAGCGTGATCGTGAAGCCGGTGGTGAACAGTCCGCTGAGGACCACCCACAGGACAGCCCACCGGTGCGGGATGCCCACCTTCTGCGCCAATCGGCGGCGCAGCAGGATCGGCCAGGGCGCGACCTCGACTTCGCCGGTCACCGGCGAGAACTCATGGCCGTGCGAGCGGGGACAACGCCTCGGCGAGCTCGGTGACGGTCCACTTCGAGTCGCGCTCGACGCCCTCGCCGCGCTTCCAGCTCTCGATCATCGTCACCTGCCCGCCCTGCACGAGGAACGTCGCACCGTTGAACGCACAGTCGACCGACGCCAGATACGCGACCAACGGCGAGATGTTCGCGGGGTCCCACGGGTCGAAGACACCTTCCTTCGGCTTCATCACTTCCTCGAGACCGGGGGTGGCCAGCGTCAGCCGGGTGCGCGCCCCGGGCGCGATGGTGTTGCTCTTCACGTTGTAGCGGGCGAGCTCCTTGGCGATGATCTGGCTGAAGGTGGCGATACCGGTCTTGGCCGCGCCGTAGTTGCTCTGGCCCGGGTTGGCGAACAGACCCGACGTGCTGGAGGTGTGCACGATGTTGCGCGGCTTGTCGACCCCCGCCTTGGCCTGTTCGCGCCAATACGCGGCTGCCCACCGGCTGGGAGCGAAATGTCCCTTCAGGTGCACGGCGATGACCGCATCCCACTCGGCCTCGGTCATGTTCACGAGGACCCGGTCGCGCAGAATACCGGCGTTGTTGACCAGGATGTCGAGGTCGCCGAACGTCTCGATCGCCTGGTTGATCATTCGCTGCGCCCCTTCCCAGGACGCGACGTCGTCGCCGTTCACGACGGCTTCCCCGCCGAGCCCGCGAATCTCCTCCACCACCTGCTGGGCCGGGGTGATGTCGGCGCCGCTGCCGTCGTTCGCGCCGCCGAGGTCGTTGACCACGACCTTGGCCCCCTCGGCAGCGAAGTACAGCGCGTGCTCTCGGCCGATGCCGCGCCCCGCGCCCGTGATGATGGCCACGCGGCCGTCCAGTGAACCCATGTGGTGCGACCTCCTGGTTGCCTGCGCCGCACGTTAGTGAGGCACGTGCGCCGGCGCAGAACCGACGGATCGGGTCAGGTCGTGGGGGTGGGGATGGTGGGCGGTGGGGTCGGTGCGAACTCCACGACGATCGCCGAGCCCCACGGGTACTCCGCTCCGGCCACCGTCGGCTTGCCGCCGACCGTCAGGCCGACGAACCCGGCGGCAGGGTCGCCCTTCGTCGTGACCTTGCCGAACCCGAGCGCCCTCAAGGCGGTGACGATCGACTTCTTGTCGAGCGGCACACCGAGGTCGGCAGGCATGACGATCGGCGTGTGGCCCTTCGACACCACGACGGCCACCGCGCTGTCGCGCTCGACCTGGGTACCGGTGGCCGGATTCTGTCGAACGATCTGGCCCGAGGCCACGGTGTCGCTGAACTCGTCGGGCGCCTGCTTGATGCCGAGTTGGACGGCAGCCAGCGCCTTCGTCGCATCGGCGAGCGTCAGGCCGGTGAGATCGGGAACGGCTCGCGGGGCCGGCCCCGCCGAGGCGATCAGGCGCACTGCGGTGCCCTTGGTGACCGTGCCGCCGGCGACCAGCGTCGGCGAATCGGGGACGGTCCAGGTGAGGACGACGTCCTTGACGGCCGTCTCGTCGAACACCGGCTCGCCGATCTCGACGACCAGGCCGAGCCCGTCGAGCTGGTCCGTCGCCTCGACCACCGTCATCCCTGCGAGTTCGGGGAGGACCCGTGGCGCGGGTCCGGTACTGGCATAGAGCGTGACCACGGCACCCTTCTTCAGCTCGGTGCCGGGGAGTGGATCCGTGCGGATGATGTCGCCGGCGTCGACGACCTCGCTCGACTCCTGTGCCAGCACCCCTTGGAAATCGCCGGCGATGGCGTTCAAGGCGACGCCTTCCTGCATCCCGGCGAGCTCGGGCACGGTGCGCATCTCAGGTCGCGAGTTGTACCACGCCAATGCCCCACCGGCGATGGCCAGCAGGAGCAGCAGCAGGACGAACCACTTGCGCGTCGTGCCCGTCGACGGTGGGTGCTCGGGGAACTCGTCACGCGGGTCGAAGTCGTCATCGGTCGACGCGACCGAAGCCGGCGCCGGCGGGACGATGGGCGCCAAGGTCGTGGGGGCCATGCTCGCGGGAAGCACTTCGGTGGGAGCGGCGGCGGTGAGCGGCGCGGGCATCACCGGAACAGCCGGCATCGTCGGAGCAACCGCCACAGGAGCAGGAGCAGGAGCAGGAGTGGCGAGCGCAGGACCCGCCGCCGCAGCGACGGCCGCGGCGGCCACCACGACCGGCTGGACCATCGTCGGGTTTCGCATCACGCCCGTGGGGTCGGTCTGGTCGCCACCACCGGGGTCGATGCCGAACAACGAGTTCGCCAGGATGGGCAACGGGGCCGGTCGAGGCAACCGCTCGGCAGCCTGGACCAACGCGCGGCCGAACTCACCCGCCGTGTAGCGATCGGACTCGTCGGGGCGGCCGGCGCGTTCGAGCACCGATGCCAGCGCACCGAGGTCGGCCGAGACCGGCAGCAATCGGTCGACCCGGTTGGCCAGCGTGGCCACCGTCGAATCGCCGGCGAACGGCACCGAGCCGGTGAGGGTCTCGAACAGCGTGAGGCACAACGAGTACACGTCGCTCTTCGGGCCGGGGGGATCGCCCTTGGCCTGCTCGGGCGACGCGTACTTGGCCAGGTCGTTGCTGCGGTGCACGTTGTCGTCGGCGAAGGCGAGCACCTGCGACAGACCGGCATCGACGACGCGCAGTCGGCGATCGTCGCCGAAGACGAGCGTGCCCGGCCGAATGTCGCCGTGCACCAGGCCCTTCCGGTGCAACACGTCGAGCGCCTTGCAGGCGTCGAGGCCCACCAGGAGCGCCTGCGACGGCGTGAGCAGACGACCGCGGTCGAGCATGTCGCGCACGCTGCCACCCGTGAGCTGCTCGCTGACCACGAAGAGCACGCGATGGCCGTTCCAGTCGGTGATACCCCAGCTGTGCGCGACGGCGATGTTCGGGTGGTGCACCGACCCGGCGAGGTCCATGGCGGTACGGAACTCGGCCTGCACGTCGGGCCTGGCGCTGGCATCGGGGTGCAGCAGCTTGACGACGACGGGACGCTGCAGCTCCTCGTCGAACGCCTCGAACAGGGCGGCGTCGATGTTCGTGCCACGGCGCGCGGCGAGGCGGTAACGACCTGCCACCAGACGAGTGGGGGGCGACTGCACGGGAACCTGATCTTCGGCCGACATGGCGGGAACTGACGCTAGCTGCACCTTGCTCGGGGCGGTACGCGCGGTGCGAAATCCGCGCGGACCGGCGAGAATGTGCGGGTGCCCTTCACCCTGCGCCGCCCTTCGTGGCCGAACTTGTTCGCTGCGCTCGCCATCGCCGTCTGCCTGGTCGCCATGGCGTATGCCGCGGCCAGCGCCATCACGGGCCGTGACGCCCTGAACCTGCCGCCGGTCATCGAGCAGATCGAACCCGTGCCCGCAGCCGTGCGCGTGCCGGCCCAGACCTCGGTGTTCGTCGACCTGCAACCCGGTTTCACCGGGGTGTTCGTGGTCGACGGCCTCGAACTCGAGACGGTGAACATCGAGGAACTGCAGGACTCGGGCAACAAGCCGGGGACGCAGATCACCCTGCCGCCCACCACGATCTACGAGCCGGGCAACGCCACGCTCAGCTTCGATCCCTCCGACGGCTCCGAGATCAAGGAGTTCACGCAGGGTGAGCACATCGTGAAGGTCATCTACTGGAAGATCATCGACGGCCGGAACACGGCACGCTCGTTCACATGGACGTTCAACGTCTTCTGACCATGAACGACGAACCCACAGACTCCCATGAAAACCGGCATGACGACCGGCACGACGACCCGGCATTGCCCCGACGGGAACGGATCGCCCGGGCCAGCGAGGCGGGGCTGCTGGTGGCCATCGTGCCCGCGTTCGCGCTGCTCGTCACCGCCGTGGTGACCTTCGTGTGGGGCTGCGCCAGGGTGTGGTCGTTCGTCCGCCTCCTTCTCGACGACGGCGCCGACAGCCCGGCAGCGATCGTCCGGCTGCTCGAGGTCATCGACCTGTACCTGCTCGGCACGGTGCTGCTGATCTTCGCAGCCGGGATGATCGAGCTCTTCGTGACCCCGCTCCGATTGCCGAAGTGGCTGGTCATCGACAACCTCGGCGACCTGAAGGGCAAGCTGATCGACGTCATCCAGTTGGTCGCTGCGATCAAGTTCCTCGAGAAGCTCGTGCTCGGCAAGGACGCCCTCGACGTGCTCTGGTACGGCATCGCGACGTCACTCGTGATCGGCGTCCTCGCCACGGTGCGCTGGTCGCGCACGCGCGCCGAACACTGACGGTCGGGACTGCCACCTGGCGTGATATCGTATGCCACATGGCAGCTGATGCCGCGCCGGCCACGGCCCTCACCGAGCGCGACGTCCGCCGCGGCGTCCCCGTCACCACGGTCTCGGCATTGGCCCAGACCCTGGGCGTCGGCGTGCCGGATCTGCTCGAATGGCTGAGCATCTCGCCGCGCACCTGGGCTCGGCGCAAGCACACCGGGCTGTTGGACACGCTCGAGAGCGATCGCGTCGCGCGGCTGGGGCGCCTCGTCCGTCGAGCGACCCAGGTCCTGGGCAACGCCACCGACGCGACGGCGTGGCTCACCACCCCGAACCGGACGCTGCAGCGCCGCACACCGTTCGAGGTCGCCGCCACCGAGGTCGGCGCCGACACCGTCTTCCAACTGCTCGGCCGCATCGACCACGGCGTCTTCGGCTGACATGCGGGTCTGGCGTCTCGTGGCCGGTCGCCACGCAGCCCGGGCCATGAGCGGGGAGGGCGCAGCAGAGTTCGGCGGCCGCTGGAATCCGGTGGGGCGACGGATGGTGTACACCGCCGATTCACTGGCACTGGCCACACTGGAGTTGTCGGTCCACCTCACCGGTGCCCGGATGAAGTTCACGGCGATCGAGGTCGACGTGCCCGACGACCTGATCGACTCGTTGGAGGTCGCCGACCTCCGCAGATCGTGGGCCAACCACCCCGACGCCACCGCGAGGGTCGGGGATGGGTGGGCAAGATCCGGCCGATCGCTCGCACTCACCGTGCCGAGCGCGCTCGTCGATGCGCGCAGCGACGAGCGGAACGTGCTCATCGATCCCTTGCACCCTGGTGCCTCCGCGCTGCACGAGGTGCAGCGATTCGACGTGACGCTCGACGAACGACTCTGACGATCAGGTGGGCAGTTCGCCCGTGTCGAGCAGGAGGCGGAAGCCCGCTTCGTCGAGCACCGGGACACCCAGCGCCTCGGCCTTGGTGATCTTGCTGGCCCCGGGCTCGGCACCGACGACGACGGCGAACGTCTTCGCGCTCACGCTGCCCGGGCTCTTGCCCCCGCGGTCCTTGATGGCGGCCTCGGCCTCCTCGCGGTTGAACCCGCCGAGCGTGCCGGTGACGACGACCGCCTTTCCGGCGAGCACCGGCGGCAGGACGCTGACGTCGACACGCCCGAAGTCGACCCCGGCGGCGCGCATCTTCTCGACCATCACCCGGTTCGGCTGGCGCGAAAACCAGCGCACGATGGATGCCGCGATCGTGGGGCCGACCCCGTCGGTGGTGGACAACTCGACCTCGGAGGCGGCCATGATGGCGTCGAGCGTGCCGAAGCGACGCGCCAGCGCCTCACTGGCCGACGGGCCGAGCCCCCTGCACCCCAACGAGGTGAGTACCCGCGGCAGCGGCCGCGACTTCGAGCCGTCGATGGCTGCAAGGAGGTTGTCGGCCTTGGTGGTACCCCACTTCTCGAGCCCCATCAGCTGCTCGCGGGTGAGGGTGTAGATGTCGGCAGGATCGGTGACCAGACCCGCCTCACTGAGCTGCACGACGGTCTGGTCGCCCAGCCCCTCGATGTCCATCGCGCCCCGCGAGGCGAAGTAGATGATCCGCTGGTCTCGCTGGAACGGGCAATCGGGTTCGACGCACCGCGTGTCGGCCTCACCCTCGGGCCGGACCAGCTCGGTCTGCAGCGGGCACGGGCAGACCTTGGGGAACTCCCACGCCGGCAGCCCTTCGGGCCGCAGCGCGAGAACCGGGCCGACCACCTCGGGGATGACGTCGCCCGCTTTGCGCACGACCACCGTGTCGCCGGGACGGACGTCCTTCAGACGCACCTGGTCCTCGTTGTGCAACGTGGCCATGCCGACCGTGGACCCACCGACGAAGACCGGCTCGAGCACCGCGAACGGTGTCGTGCGACCGGTGCGGCCGACCGACACCTGGATGTCGTTCAGCACGGTGGTGCGTTCCTCGGGCGGGAACTTGAACGCGATGGCCCACCGCGGCGCGCGCGACGTGAAGCCGAGTTGCTCTCGTTGCGCGAGGTCGTCGACCTTGACGACACAACCGTCGATCTCGTACCCCAGATCGTGACGATGCTCCTGCCAGTGGCGACAGAACTCGTACACCTGCTCGAGCGAGTCGACCAGACGGATCTCGGGGTTCACCGGGAAACCGAGCCGGGCCAGCGCGTCGAGCGTGTCGTGGTGCGACGTGAACTCGGGACCGCCCACCACCTGGCCCAACTGATAGCTCCAGAAGGCGAGATCGCGACCGGCGGTGACCGACGGATCCTTCTGGCGAAGGCTGCCGGCACCGGCGTTGCGCGGGTTCACCGGCACCGGGTCGGGCTTCTTGCCGGCCGCCACGCGGATGGCGTTCTCGGCCTCCTTCGCGGCCTGGAGGCGCTCGAACGCGTCGATGGGCAGGTACACCTCTCCCCGGACCTCGAGCACGCGCGGGGCACCGTGCAGCTCCTTGGGCAGCTCCTTGGGCAGCTCCTTGGGCAGTACCTTGGGCACCGAGGCGATGGTGGCGACGTTGGCGGTGACGTCCTCACCGACACGGCCGTCACCGCGGGTGGCCGCTTGCACGAATCGGCCATCCTCGTAGCGCAGGCTCATGGCGAGTCCGTCGATCTTCAGCTCGCAGACGAAGCGGGCAGCGGCGCCCGCCAACCCTTTCGACACGCGCTCGCCCCATGCCGCCAATTCGTCGCCGTCCATCGCATTGTCGAGGCTGGTCATCGGCTCGGCGTGCGTGACCGGAGCGAACGCGGTGGACAACGCGCCGGCGCCGACGCGTTGCGTGGGCGACCCATCGTCGGCCAACTCGGGGTGCTCGGCCTCGAGCGCCACCAGTTCGCGGACCAGAACGTCGTACTCGGCGTCGCTGACCTCGGGCGCATCGTTCGCGTAATAGGCCTGGTCGTGATGGGCGATCTCGTCGCGAAGCGCTCGAATGCGGTCGGCGGGCGTCATGCCACCAGTGTGCCCGATGGGTGTGACACGACCCTCACGTGACTGCCAACCAGATCGGCCAACCAGATCGGGCGACCAGATCGGGCGACCAGATCAGGCGACGGGTCAGGCGCCGAGCACCCAGCGGCTGGCGCTGGCCTGGTCGCGTACCCGCCGACTGACGTCGGCGGCGATGCGATGCACCCGCTCGGCCACGGCCGGCGTGTGCGACTGCAGTCCGCATTCGGGGGTGATGATCGACTGGCGGCGCAGCATGGCCGGGTCGGCACCGCGCTGCACGAGCTCGCACCACACCTGCGACAGGTTGCGCCAGGGCCGCTCGGCACTGCCGAGGATGGGCCCGGACGTGGGGACCGCACCCCAGGCGATGTAGCCACCTCGCTCCATGAACCGCACCAGATAGCCGGCGCTGTCGACCACCTCGGGGCGAACCGGCAACGACAGCACACCGGGGCCGGCCGCCAACTGCGACGGGATGTCGGCGAGACCGCACACGTGCAGGCCGGCGACGGCATCGGTCTCGATCGCGGCGAGTGCGCCGGACACGAGGTCGATGGCCGTATCGGGGGCGATGGGGAACCCGGGGTTCATCAGTTCACCGAGGTCGGACTCCTCGATGAACACCAGCTGCTTGCAACCCGGCAACGCCGCGTCGACGGCGCGGATGAGGTACTCGGTCTTGGCCCGCACACAGCGGACCGCGCTCTCGAACGCTTCACTCATGGGTACGCCGGCACGCACCAGCGCCATGCCGAACGTGACGGGGCCGATGAACTGCCACTTCACCCAGCCCTGGCGACCTTGCGCCGCCTCGAGGAACGCTCGGAAACCGGCGTAGGCGTCGTGGTGGAGGTCGGTGACGACCGGCGCGAGCGGGTCGACCTGATCGGGATGCACGGAGAGGCTGCCGTACTGCCCGACGGTGATGCCCTGCATGCCCACCATCGCCTGCGCGACCGCGCTCTCGGCGGGACTGCGCCGCGGCAGCGACGGGATCGCCGGGAGCTCCATCTCGCGCAGTGAGAACGCAGCCGCCTCTCCGGCGTCACGATGAGGAAGGCCGCCGATGCCGGTGGCGATGCCACCCGGGATGTCGATGTGCAACACGGCTCGGGCCCTCCTTTCCTGCTCGGCGCATCCGAGCAAACATCGTTCCACGGGCATGCCGTGACGGGCGAAGCGTGGCGATACCTTGGTCCGGTGCCTCCGCGTCCGACAAATCTGTTCGCGCCGACCCTGTTCCTGTGGCTGCTCCGCATCCTGTGGGTGGCGACGGCCGTGGTGATGGGCTTCGCCGTGAGCGACGCCACCGGCGACCTCGACGGCGTGGCCGGCCAGGTCCCCTCGAGCGTGTGGTGGCTGGGGGTCGCGGCGGTCGTCGTGGCGCTCGTCGTGCAGGGACCTGCCGGACTCACCGTCGTGCGACTGCTCTCGCCCGCCACGGTGCCCGTCGCGGTCATCGTCTGGGTGGCGGGCAGCAACGCCGTGCTCGCCGGGCCAGCCACGGCGCTGGCGGTCGTCACCACGCTCGTGGCGATGTCGGGCGAGGCCGGCGAGGCACTGGTCCAGGGCGCCGCGTACGGACACGAGCGTCGCTTTCCGTTGCGAGTTCCGGCGGCCATGCTGCCACCCATCGCACTGGCGTGGTCGGTGTGGTGCGCGACCCTGCTGGCCGCGGTCGTGTTCGTGGCCCGTGCCGCCTGGGTAGCCGGTCTGTCGTTCGCCGCCGTCTTCGTCGTGCTCACCTGGTTCCTCGTCAGCCGCTTCCACCGCTTCTCGCAACGATGGTTGGTGCTGGTGCCCGCCGGTGTCGTCGTGCGCGATCCCGTCATGCTCGGTGAGACCCTCATGGTGCAACGCACCAACGTCGCCCACGCGGAACTGGCGCTCGCCGGCACCGAGGCCGCCGACCTCACCGGTCCCGCCGGCGGCATGGCGCTGGACATCGCCGTACGCGAGATGGTGCTCGCCGTGTTCCCGGCCACCGAGGTCGACCCGAAGGGTCGAGCCATCCACGTGCAGTCGTTCCTGGTCGCACCGTCGCGGCCCGGCCGCGCGCTGCAGGCGATGTCCGACGCTCGCCTCCCCCTCGGCTGACCGAACTCAGCGGGCGATGTGTTCGGCAGCAAGCATGGGCGAATGGTAGGAAACTCCGTCACACCCTGTGACGACACTGTCAAGCATGGGTGCAGCGGACGCGGGGTTTGTGACGCGAGCGGTGGTGTTCACGCTCGACGCCTCGCCGGCGCAGGATCGGATGCTGCGCAACTACTGCGGGTCAGCACGCCGTGCGTACAACTGGGCCCGCGAGGTGATCGTCGTCAATCTCGAGATACGCACGGCTGAGCGTGCCGCAGGTGTCCCCGAGACCGAGCTGACACCGGCGCAGTCGTGGTCCCCATACTCGTTGCGCAAAGAGTTCAACCAGGTGAAGTCCAAGGTCGCCCCGTGGTCGGACGAGGTGGCCAAGCACTGCTTTGACACCGGGATCGTGCAGGCCGCGGATGCGTTCAAGAACTGGTCGGCCTCGAAGAACGGTGATCGTGCTGGTGCGCGGATGGGCTTCCCGTCGTTCAAGTCACGCAAGACGGCGAAGCTGTCCGTGTCGTTCGTCGAGCTGAACCATCAGCTGTCGTGGTTCCACCCGTCACGGCACGCGGTCCGGCTGATGCTCCCCCAAGCGTTGCGGCAGTCGAACAACCGGCACGTGCGCGCCCAGATGCAACAGCTCGTCTGGTTGCACACGGTCCAGTCGAGCCGCCGCCTGTACCGGCTCGTCGAGACCGGCAAGGCCAGCATCCAGAAGGTCACGATCTCCTACTCGGGGGGCCGCTGGCAGGCCTCGTTCCTCGTGCGTTACCAGCACGCGGTCCGCCCCGTGAAGCGCGGCCACACCAAACTCGGCAGCACGGTCGGTGTCGACCTCGGTCTCACCCATCTGGCCACGCTTTCGCGGCCGGTCCCCGATCTCACCAACTCTGACGGGCACGTCCCCAACCCGCATCCGTTGGCCGGCCAGCTTGAACGGCTGAAGAACCTCGACCGGTGCATCGCCCGCTGCAAGGACGGGTCGAAGAACCGGGCCAAGCTCATCCGCCGCCGGGCCCGGCTGCACGGCCGCATCGCCAAGACTCGGGTGATGGCCCAGCATCTGCTCGCCAACGAACTTACGGCACGGTTCGATCTGGTCGGGATCGAAGATCTGAACGTGAAAGGGATGACACACAACCGACCGCTGGCACGTGCGCTCGCCGACGCCGGCCTCGGCCAGCTGTGCACGATCATCACCACCGAATGCACCGACCGAAGCACCGACCTCGTTGCCGTCAATCGATGGTACCCGTCGTCGAAGACCTGCTCGAATTGCGGGACCGTGACAGCCAAGCTGTCCCTCAGTCAGAGAACCTTCGACTGCACCACCTGCGGTGCCCACATCGACCGTGATGTGAACGCTGCACGCAACATCGAGCGTGAAGCCGTCAGGCTCCACGCTCAACAGCAAGCCGACCCATCCGGGTCGGAAGTCGCCGGGCTACGACCGGAGACTCGAAACGCTGACCGGAGAACACGCAAGACCTCGACCGCCACGGCGGCTGGGGCAGTGTTCGTTGATGGCAGAACCAGGCAGCCACACACTCGTGTGGCGTGAGACCTGGACGGGCCGCCGGCAACGGCGGCC
>JANMFL010000444.1:0-5512 GCA_031377945.1 Acidimicrobiaceae bacterium
ATTCGCCCACTATACCCCCAGGGGTGTCAGGGGAGGAGGTTCTTCTGCACCTTGCCCATCGCGTTGCGGGGAAGCGCTGCGACGACCCGGATCTCACGAGGCCGCTTGTGCACGGACAGCGTCGACGCGACGAGCTCGATCAGCACCCGGTCATCGACCCCCTCGCCCACCACGTACGCCACGATGCGCTGGCCGAGATCGTCGTCGGGCACACCGACGACCGCAACCTCGTGCACGCTCGGGTGCGCCGCCAGCGCAGCCTCCACCTCGCCCGCACCGACTTTGAAACCACCGGTCTTGATGATGTCCATGGACTGCCTGCCGACGATGCGATGGAACCCATCGGCGTCGATGACCGCCGCATCGCCAGTTCGGAACCAAGCCCCGTCGAACGACTCGGCGGTCGCCTCGGGCCGATTGAGGTAACCGTCGAACAGCGTGGATCCCTGCACCTGCAACTCGCCGATGAACTCGCCGTCGTGGGCGGCGACGTTGCCGTCGTCGTCGACCAGCCGAGTGCTCACCCCGTCGATCGGAAGACCCACCCACCCCGGACGACGTTCGCCATCGGCGCGGGTGCTCAGCGTGATCAGCGTCTCGGTCATGCCGTACCGCTCGACCGGCGCGTGCCCCGTGAGGGCCGTGAGGTGCTCGAACACTCGAACCGGCAAGGGCGCACTGCCCGACACGAGTAGTCGCGCGTCACGCAGCGCCGCGGCTGACGCAGCGTCGGCGCAGACTCGGCCCCACACCGTCGGCACGCCGAAGTAGAGGCTGCCGTTCGCCGCAGCGTACGCCTCGGGCGTGGGACGCCCCGTGTGGACGAGCCGGGACCCGGTGCGCAGCGGGCCGAGCACACCGAGCACCAGGCCGTGCACGTGGAACAACGGGAGGCCGTGGACGACGACGTCGTCCGGCGTCCACTGCCACGCCGCAGCAAGTCCGTCGAGGCCGGCGGCGATCGCTCGGCGCGACAACCGCACCCCCTTGGGCGCCCCCGTGGTACCCGACGTGTAGATGATGAGCGCTGTCGCCTGGGGCGAAGGTTCGGGCAACGCGCCGTCGTCGCCACCGGGCGCCACGAACGGCACCGGCAATGCCCCCGAGTCGCGCAGGATGTGCTCGCGCTCGACCGGACCGGCGTCGGGTGGCAGCGGCACTGCGGGGACTCCGGCGGCCAACGCCGCGCCGATGGCGACCATCGTGTCGAGCGTGGGCACCGCATCCACTGCCACCGCCGGCATGCCGGCCATCGCCCGACCCAGCGCATTGGCTCTGGCAGCCAGTTCTGCCCACGACACCACGTCGCCGGCGACCTGCACCGCCGCCGACCCGTCGCCGAATCGTCCGGCGAGCGCGGGGAGCAACGGTCCACTCACTCCTTGGCCGCAGCGACGAGGCGGTCGAGGCGAAGGACGAACTCCTCGAACACCTTGGTGAGACGACGCTGGTCACCCGTGGCGATGAGATCCATCACCAGCCCGGTGAACGTCGCCTTCACCAAGGAGGCCTCGAGCTCGGCTCGGTCGTCCGGGACGCCGTCCTGCTTGAGGTGCAGTTCCGCCTCGTGTCGCCACACACCGATCTGATCGGCACGGAGGTCGCCGGCCAGGCCGGTCACCTTGGTGTCGAGCGCCGCTGCCTCGTAGTTCAGCCGCACGGTCGCCAGGTTCGCCGGCGACACGTTCATCCACTTCCACCACTTTCGGTAGAGGTCGGCGTTGGTGAGGTTCGGGTTTCGGCGCAGCCAGCTGTTCTGCACTGCGATCTGCTGGTCGATCGCACGCCGCATCGCCGTCGCGAGCAACTCCTCCTTCGTCCCGAAGTGATGCACGAGCCGGTTGATGCTCACGTCGAGCGACTTCGCCATCGGCCGCAGGGTGGCCTGCGCGAGGCCGTTCTCGGCCAAGTAGACGACGATGCGGTCCAACAGTTCCTGGCGGCGCTCGAGATCCGGAGTTCGTGCCACGGGTGGGGACCCTAGTGGGTGCGGTCAGAGGCCCGAGAGCTTGACCGCAGCAAGTGAGACGAGCCCGACGAGCGCCCAGCTGGCCAGCCCCAGCACCAGCGGCGCCCCGCCGACCGCCTTCAGCTTGCGCAGATCGACGTTGCTGCCGAGGCCGACCAGGCCCATGCCCAGCAAGATCGTCTCGAGATCCTTGATGCGGCTCAGCCACGCCGCCGGAATCGCTCCGGTCGATCGGATCGCGACGGCGACCAGGAACAGCACGATGAACAGGGGCAGGATCGGCGGCAGCTTGGCTCCGTCGATCACCTCGCTCCCCTGCCGACGCCGGGCCCCGATGGCCACGAATGCAAGCAGCGGGGCGAGCATGGCCACGCGGGTGAGCTTGACGATCACTGCCGCGGCCAGCGACTTCGGACCGTGGGTGGACGCGGCAGCGACGACCTGTCCGACGTCGTGCACCGAGGCCCCGACCCAGGCACCGAACGCGCCGTCGGGCATGCCGAACAGCGACCCCAACGATGGGAGCACCACGATGGCCAGCGTGCCGCACAACGTCACCAGCGCGATGGAGTAGGCCACCTCCTCCTCGTCGGCATCTGCGAACGGCTCGACCGCAGCGATCGCAGACGCCCCGCAGATGCTGTAGCCGGTGGCCATCAGTAGTCCCAGCGACCGACTGAGACCCAGCCGCTTGGCCAGCCATTGCGTACCGAAGAACGTGGCCACCACGACGGCGACCACCGCGATGAGCGCCCGCGGACCGAGCTTTCCCAACTCCGACAGCGACAGCCGGAACCCGAGCAGCACGATGCCCGCACGCAGCACCCGCTTCGCCGAGAACTTCAACCCCGGATCGAAGGAGCGTTCGATCCTGCCGAAGGTGGCCCCGAGCATCCCGAAGAAGACCGACACGACGTGCGGCGAGATGACGTCGACCCTGGCGTGGACGACGAAGGCGATGACCGATACGGCCAACGCCACCACCAGGCCAGGCAGGAGTTCGCGGAAGCGGATCACAGTCCGGAGTCGAAGACCCGGTGGACGAGCGGAACGCCCGGGCGGTAGACGAGGTGCGTGTAGCTCGGCGCGTCGAGCACGCAGAGGTCGGCGCGCATTCCTGGGGCGAGTGCACCGATGTCGGCCCGGCGGAGCGCCCGCGCACCTCCCAGGGTCGCAGCCTGGATGGCTTCGGCCGGTGTCATGTGCATGTCGCGCACCGCGAGCGCGATGCAGAACGACATCGACGTCGTGTAGCTGCTGCCCGGATTGCAGTTCGTGGCGATGGCGACGGTGGCCCCGGCATCGATGACCCGGCGAGCGTCGGGGTACGGCTGCCGAGTGCTGAAGTCGGTCGCGGGGAGGAACGTGGCGACGGTCTCACTTCCGGCGAGGGCTTCGACGTCGGCGTCCGACAGATACGTGCAGTGGTCGGCCGAGGCGCAGCCCATCTCGACGGCGAGCTGCACACCGGGGCCGTGACCCAGCTGGTTCGCATGGAGCCGCAGACCCAACCCCGCGTCGCGACCTGCCTGGAGCACCGCGCGCGACTGATCGACATCGAACGCGCCGACCTCGCAGAAACAATCGATCCATCGGCTGTGCGGCAGTGCTGCCTGCAGCATGTCGGTGCACACGTGGTGGACGTAGTCGTCGGCTCGACCTTCGAACTCCGGCGGCACGACGTGCGCGCCGAGGAACGTCGTGTCGGTGGTGAAGTGCCGTCCGACGGCGAGGCACCGTGCCTCGTGACGCGCATCGAGCCCGTATCCGCTCTTGATCTCGACCGTCGTGATGCCCGCACGCCGAGCCTCGTCGCGGCGCGCAGTGGTGAGTTGGCGCAACAGTTCGTCCGATGCTGCGCGAGTGGCTTCCACCGACACACGGATACCGCCGGCTGCGTACGGTTGTCCGGCCATCCGCGCCGCGAACTCGTCGCTGCGGTCACCGGCGAAGACCAGGTGGGTATGGCTGTCGACGAAGCCGGGAACCACGCATCGGCCCTCGGCATCGATGCGCTCGTCGGCCTGCGCACCGGCATCGCCGACCGCGATCACCGCGCCGTCCTCCCAGACCACCGATGCGTCCCGACGAATCCCGAGCGGGCCGTCACCGAGCGCAGGGTCGTTCGTGACGAGGAGGCCGATGTGGTCCAGTACGACGGTGGTCATGGTTCCTCCGTGATCGCCTGGATCGAGCGGGCCAACTCACGAGCCGTGTCGACCGTGACGTGCCGACCTTCGCGCACCTTCACGTCGCCGCCGACGACGACATGGTGCACGTCGGCCGCTGTTGCGGCGAACACGACTGTTTCGAGTGCGTACTCCGAGCTTCCGCCGGCGGTGCGCACCGTGTCGAGGCGTACCGACACCAGGTCGGCGAGCGCGCCGACCGCGATGGCCCCGGCCTCGGGCCACCCGATGCTCCGGTGGCCGTCGGCGGTCGCTCCTTCCAGGAGGTGGTGCGGACGGTGACGGCCGCGCACCTGTGCGGCCAGGCGTTCGTCGAGCTCGACCGCTCGCGACTCCTCGAACAGGTCGATGATCGCGTTCGAGTCGGAACCCACGGTGATCGCCGCCCCCGCGCTCCGGAGCGCCGCGGCTGGTCCGATCCCGTCGGCGAGGTCGCGTTCCGTCGTGGGGCACATGCACACGGCACAGCCGCTGCCCCCGAGCAACGCAATGTCGCGCTCCGAGACGTGCGTTGCATGGACCGCGGTGAAGCGCGGGCCCAGTGCGCCGCGGGACGCGAGTAACTCCGAGGGGGTTGCGCCGTACGCAGCCATGCACGCCTCGTTCTCGGCCACCTGCTCGGACACGTGCGCATGCAGCGGCGAGTCGGTCGCTGCCGCCCAGTCGGCCACCACGCTCATCCCCGCCGGGTCGACCGCCCTCACCGAGTGAACGGCCGCACCGACTCTGGCCGTGCCCGGCAAGGGCACGAACCGGTCGACCCGATTGGCCCACGCCGCGGCATCGCCGTCGCTGAAGCGCTGCTGCACCTCGTTCACCGCCACGCCGAACCCTCCGTGCAGGTAGCAGGTGTCCAGCACCGTGATCCGCAGGCCGGCTTCGTTCGCCGCAGCGACGAGTGCGTGCCCCATGGCATTCGGGTCGGCGTAGGGCACGCCGCCGGGCCCGTGATGCAGGTAGTGGAACTCACCCACCGACGTGATGCCGGCGAGCACCATCTCGGCGTACGTGGCACGAGCCAGCGCGAAGTACGTGTCGGGCGTGAGCCGCGCCGCGAACCCGTACATCTGGTCGCGCCAGGTCCAAAAGGAACCGGCGCCTCCGTGGGTGCGGCCGCGCAACGCCCGGTGGAAGGCGTGGCTGTGCGCGTTCGCCATTCCGGGCATCGTGAGGCCAGCCAGGCGCGTCGCATCGGGCGGGCACGCGCCGCCGACGGTGACCTCGGTGATCCGGTCGTCGCGCATGCCGACCAGCACGTCGGCGGTCGCCGACTCGCCGCCGAGCCAGGCCATTTCGCACCAGTACCGCGCCACCTACGAGCCGACCCGGTCGACGAACTCGGTGATCCGTTCCA
>JANMFL010000472.1:0-3641 GCA_031377945.1 Acidimicrobiaceae bacterium
GTTCGCCATCCCGCGCACCGTGGGCTGGCTGTCGCACTGGCAGGAACTGCTCGGCGACAAGGATCAGAAGATCAGCCGCCCTCGCCAGTGGTACACCGGCTCCGAGCCGCGCGACTACACCGCGATCGACAACCGCTGAACGAAGGGGACATACCGTCCCGTCACCAGCAGCACGCCGAGCACGCCGAGCATCACTGGCACACCGCGCTGGAGGTGGACGCCGATCTGTCGCCACATCCGCGGTAGGCGCGGGGTCGGCAACGTCGCCAACACCACCATCGGTGTCACCACGCCGGCGCCGAACAGCGTCAGCAGCATCGTTCCGCGAGCCACCGAGCCACCGCTGCCGGCGGCCGTGAGGGCGGCGCCGAGGAGCGGCCCGACGCAGGGCGTCCACGCCGCCCCGCACGCGACGCCGAGCACGGCGGCACGCGGCAGCGGCGAGCGCGGGAGTGCCGGGGCGAGTTGCCAGGTGAACGGGAACTTCCCGCGCCGGCTGGCCTCGGCCGCGACGGCGGCGAGGATGAGTGCAGCGCCCGCGATCCGCTGCACTCCGTCAGCGGCCAGGGTCACCGATCCCAAGCCTGCGACCACCGAGCCGAGGATTGCGAACGTGAGCACCGCTCCGACGCAGAACGCGCTCACGCGGAGCCAGCGGCTCGCTCCACCCGCCGAGTCCACCACGACGGCGAGCCACCCGGGAACGAGCGGCAGTACGCAGGGGCTCAGCGACGCCGCCACGCCGGCGCCGTAGAGGCCGAGAGCGACGACGAGGCCACTCACACGTCGGCCCGCGGCACGCTCGATGCCACGCCGAGCAACAGACGGATTGCATCCTCGGTGGCCTCGTAGCGACCCTCCCCAAGGTGCAACAGGCGCAGACGGCCCGAAGTGTCGTACAGATAGAACGCAGGCCAGGCATGGTTGTCCCAGGCTCGCCAGACCGTTCGTGCCGGATCGAGGGCCACGGGGTACTGAATCGCCTCACGATGCACGTACTCGGCGACATTGTCGGGGTCGGCTTCTGCTGCGAACTCCGGCGTGTGCACCGAGACCAACACCAACCCGTACGGCGCATAACGGGCGTGCCATGCGTTCACGTGGGACAGGGTGTGCTGACAGTTGATGCAGCCGTAGGTCCAGAAGTCGACCAAGACCACCTTGGAACGAAGATCGAGGTCCGTCAGCGGTGGAGCGTTCAACCAACCTTGTGCACTCTCGATCGACGGAAGCGGACCACTGTCGAGCACCGGAAGATCGGACTCGACGAGGGCTGAGCCGCTGGACGCACCGGCGGCGCGGGTGACGTCGTCGGGTTGCACTCCCCGGCTCACCCACACCGCACCGCCGACGAGCGACGCCGCAGCCACCCAGGTCAACCAGCGCAGCCGATGACGCACGGACGGCTCCACGATTCAGCCTCCGGTCGTCTCGGTCATCATCGCGTCGGTCGTCTCCGTCATCATCGCGTCGGTCGTCTCGGTCATCTGAGCGTCGGTCGTCTCGGTCATCATCGCGTCGGTTGTCTCGGTCATCTGAGCATCCGTCGTGACCGGGGTCGCCGGTTGCTGAGTGGTGTCGTCGCCGCACGCAGCGACGAGCAGTGCGCCGGCAGCGATGAGCGGCAGGACGAGAAGGCGACGGGGTGTGTTCACGATGAACTCCTTGCAGCGTGGGGAGGTCGGTTCCTCCCATCGACGATCCTGCGGAAGGGCTCTGTCAGATCCCTGACAGCGTGCGAAACATCCGCGAAACTCCGCGGCTTGGTCGTTCACGAGCGCACGGGACGTCCCTATGGTGAACGCCAATGGCGACAGCCCGCATTCTCGTGGTCGACGATGAGCCGACGGTACGTGAGGTGGTGGCGCGCTACCTGCGACACGACGGATACGAAGTACTCGAACTCGACCGCGGTGACCAGGTGGCTGGTGCGGTTCGCACCTTCCGTCCAGACCTCGTCGTGCTCGACGTGATGCTCCCCGGCGCATCAGGCCTCGATCTGCTGCGCTCCCGCACGACCGACGCGATACCCGTGATCCTGCTGACCGCCCGCGTTGACGAAGCCGACCGTGTGCTCGGACTCGAGCTCGGTGCCGACGACTACGTCACCAAGCCGTTCTCGCCTCGCGAGCTCGCTGCCCGGGTGCGCAGTGTGCTTCGGCGCGCGCAGTCGGTACCTCCGCCCGTCGAGTCGATCCGGCACGGTGGCCTCGAGGTCGACCTGAAGTCGCGCACGGTGATCCTCCACGGTCGACAGCTGACCCTCACCGCAAAGGAGTTCGACCTGCTCGCCTTCTTCGCGCAGGCACCGCGCCAGGTGTTCTCGCGGGCACAGCTGCTCCAGCACGTGTGGGACTCGTCGCCCGACTACCAAGACCCTGCGACCGTCACGGTGCACGTGCGCCGCTTGCGCAACAAGATCGAGGACAACCCGGACACTCCCCGCTGGATCACCACCGTGTGGGGTGTCGGCTATCGGTTCGAGCCATGAGGACCCGACTTCTGCTGTGGTTGGCCGGCCTGGTGGTCGGCGCCAGCCTGCTCGCGGAGCTGCTGCTCCAGCCTCCCGATGGCGGGGAACGCTTCCACCTCATCATCATCCTCGCGGCGCCCGCAGTCGTCGCCGCTGCGCTGGTGCCGCTCCTGCAGCGCTGGGTGAGCAGCCGTGCCAGCGTCGCCGGCGCGGCGCTGGTGGTGGGGTTGTGCTCGCTGGCACTCGGTGCCGTCACGACGTCGGCGGCATCAAACGCGATGTTCCTGTCGTCACACGACTATCGCCTCTTCCTGGTCGTGCTCGTCCTGTCGTGCGGCATCGCTCTCGTCGTTGGGTCCCAACTCACTCGTCCGCTGGCCCGCGACATCGCCCGGTTGGGCGAGGTGGCCGAACGAGTTGCACGTGGTGACCTCACTGTACGGACGGGCGTCCGCCGATCCGACGAGGTGGGCCGTACCGCGCACGCCGTCGACGAGATGGTCGACGCGCTGCGAGGAGCGGCCGTCGAGCGCGAGCGTCTCGCTGCGGCCCGGACGATGTTGTTCACCAGCGTGGGCCATGACCTCCGCACTCCACTCGCCGCAATCCGAGCGGCGGTCGAGAGCCTGCAGGACGGCATCGCCGCCGATCCGGACCGATACATGGGCATCATCGGTGCCGAACTGCACAACGTGGAAGCACTGCTCGACCAACTCCTGGAGTACGCGCGCATCGAATCCGGAGCACCAGCAGGGGGAACCGAACGAGTCTCGGTCGCTGAGGTCGCCCACGAGGCGACAGAGGCCCTCACCCCCCTGGCCGAGCGACGCGGTATCCGCATCACGCTCGCCGCCGACGGCCCCGGATTCGTGATCGCCCGATCGCTCGACATCGCGCGCGTGATCCGAAACCCGGTGGAGAATGCGATCGGGCATGCACCCGACGGTGGGCTCGTCGACGTCCACGTCGTGGATGCGGCCGATGGTGTGTCGGTCCGCATCCTCGACAACGGTCCCGGCTTCTCGGAGCAGTTCCGCGACCACGCGTTCGACCCGTTCACCCGCGCGGATCCGGCCCGGACCACCCGATCGGGCCATGCCGGGCTCGGCCTCGCCATCACCCGCGCCCTCGTGCACCAGCACGGGGGCCGAGTGTGGCTCGGCGACGG
>JANMFL010000110.1:0-8951 GCA_031377945.1 Acidimicrobiaceae bacterium
GAAACGCTCCGGCCGAGGGTTCCGCAACTTCACCAACTACCGCCACCGGATCTTGCTCGCCAGCCACCACCGACGCGAAGCTCCTCACGTCACACGACACCGAGCCCGACCCCGGCCAAACGCGTAGAGCCACTTAAGTTCGCGGGGACACGTCGCGGAGTTCGTTGAGCTCGGCGAAGAGCCCGTCGAGGGCGCCCTCGTCCTTGGCCTGAAGGCGGATGCGCCGAGCGCACGAGAACCCGGCCAGCTTCACCAGCGCCGTGAAGTCGAGGTCGGGGCGATCGAGCACGATCCGCAGTGCCGCCGTGAGCGCGGCCTCGGGGTCGCGTTCGTAGCCGACGTGCATGCGTTCCACGTCGCGCTTCTTCAGGCTCGTCACAGCGGCCGCTCCTCCATGGCCCACGGCGCACCGTGTTCGTCGAGCAACTGCAGGAACGGGACGGCGTCGAACGCTTCCGGACCCTTCACCCCGTTGCCCTTCCACTCGCCGGTCGCGAGCAGTTCGAGCGCGACGACCGGGTGCACCGCGGTCTGCCAGACCACGGCCTGGTGCCCGTACTCGCGCATCGTCCATTCGTTGTCGACGACCTGGTAGAGGTAGGTGCGACGGGGGTTGCCGTCCTTGTCGAGGCCCGTCACCAACGAGCCGGCGCAGGTGCGGCCGCGCATGCGGTCGCCCAACTCGGCAGGGTTGGGCAGCACCGCAGCGACGACGTCGCGGGGCGACACCTCCACGCCGCGAACGGTGACCGGCGCGGTGGAGTCCAGGCCGAGCAGGTGCAGGGTGCGCAACACGTCGATGAACTCGTCGCCGAGGCCGTACTTGAACGTGACTCGACCGACGTCGATCCAGCGCGGCATGAGCAGCACCTCTTCGTGCTCGACGTTCACGCAACCGAGCGAGCCGATGCCGGCCGGGAAGTCGAACACTTCGGGCTCGCTGAACGGTGCGGTCGTGAACCAGCCGCGATCCTTCTCCCAGATGAGCGGCGGGTTCAGGCACTCCTCGATGGTCGTCCAGATGCTGAACGTGGGGGCGAAGGGGAACCCCTCGATGACCAGGTCGGCGCCGTCGCGGACGCCGATCTCGTCGACCCGGCCGAACAGGTGATCCGCGGCGTACCGCGCGACCACGTCGCTGAATCCCGGCTCGACGCCCATGCCGACGAGTGCGAGCTGGTCGCGATCCTCCCACTGCGATGCCATGGCCCACTGCGCCTCACCGAGCATGACGCCCGGGGTGTTGTACGGGTCGGTGGGGTGGGGGACGGACAGGTTCATCGCCATGTCGAGGTAGTGGCACCCGGCTTCGAACGCTGCTGCGAAGATGGGCGGGTTGAACCTCGGGTCGCACGCGTTGATGACGACATCGGCCTTCGAGGTGCGCGCCAACTCGATGAGGTCGATCGTGTCGCTGGCGTCGACGCGTGTGCCGATCACCCGCGGATCGTTGGTGCGGGCCGCCGCTCGGGCGGCCCGGCCGGCATCCACGTCGGCCACCACGATCTGCTCGAACACCTCACGTCGGGCAGCAATCGACACGATCGACGACCCGACACCTCCCGCGCCGACGACGAGTAATCGCATGCCCGGACGGTAGCCGCGTCACGGAGGGAGGGGCGATCGCGAGGCTCAGAGCGCGAAGGCGCGCCGCTCGGCGCCCACGCTGACCAGCGCAGCGATCCGCGTGGCCAGGTACGGGCTGAACGAGCCGCGGTGGCGAAGTTGCAGTTCGGGGAGCATCCAGTCGTTGCCGGTGACCTTGCTGCGGCACGCCGCGGTCCCGCACTGGCACTCGAACTCGTCGTAGTCGCTGCCGTCGCTCATCGCGTAGTCGTAGGTGACCGTCTCGCCTGCCTCGATGTCGCGCAGCGCGACCAGGACGGTGTTGCCGCGCATGCCGCAGTTCGGCGCGCACGAGTGACGCACGAAATCGGCGGGCTCGGGCTCGGGGCCGCCCGCCAGGAACAGTGCGTCCTCGATCTGGATGCTGCGCGACTGTTGGTCGGCCGGCAACAGGTCGAGCTCGTCGCGCGTCACGCACCGGCCGCCGAACGCGGCGATCACCTCGCCGGCAGCGATGAACTCGAGCGCGAAGGAGCCGTGACCGCCCTGGGTCTGCGGCGCGGTGCGCACTTTCGGAGTGAGGTAACTGACGGCCATGGCCGTTCATCCTGTCGGCGTGGCGAGGCCTCGTCCACTCTCTGATGGATCAGCCGAACTGACCCGGATCACAGTCAGCCTGACCGACCGGTCAGCCACCGGGGCTCGCAGCGGGTTGGTGGGACTAACCTGGCGGTGTGAGTGGAACCACCCTGCGCTGGCGGCTGTCGGCGAGCGAGTCCGTCCTGATGCCCGGTGTCTGGGACGCCCTGTCCGCACGGCTCGCCGCGCAGGCCGGCTTCGGCACCGTCTTCCTCAGCGGCTACGCCGTCAGTGGCACGCTGCTCGGGTTGCCCGACTTCGGCTACCTGACGCAGACCGAGATGGCCGAAGTCGCCCGCAGGGTGTGCAGTTCGAACCCCGGACTCGAGGTCGTGGTCGACGCCGACACCGGATACGGCAATCCGCTGAACACCATCCGTACGGTCGAGTTGTGGCAGCAGGCCGGTGCCTCGGGCATCTTCCTGGAGGACCAGGTGTGGCCGAAGCGATGCGGGCACATGGCCGGCAAGCAGGTCATCTCGACCAGTGACTGGCTGGCGAAGCTGCGTGCTGCGGTGCACGCGGCCGACGACCTGCACATCACGGCGCGTACCGACGCCCGCGCTGCGGTGGGGCTCGACGAGGCCATCGAGCGAGCGAAGATGGCCCGCGACACCGGTGTCGACGCGCTGTTCGTCGAGGCGCCCGAATCCATCGCCGAACTCGAGCGGATCGCCGCGGCGCTTCCCGACATCACGCTCGTCGCGAACATGGTCGAGACCGGCCGAACGCCGCTGCTCACGCCGAAGGAGCTCAGCGACCTCGGCTTCTTCCTGGTCGTGTCGCCCGTGTCGGCGTTGTTCACGATGGCCAAGGCCGTGCAACGGTCGCTGGAAGTGTTGCGCGAGAAGGGCAGTCTGCGCGACCACCTCGGGTATCTGGTCGACTTCGACGAGTTCGGCGGCATCGTCGACCTCGACGGTCACTACCAAATGGAGCAGCGCTTCCAGGCCTGATCGTTGCTATGGTGCGTGCCGATACGCATCACGAGCGAGCCCGTCACCTCCGTCAGGGGGCCGGGATCCGGCAACCGGGGTGGAAGCCCCACGGTGCCTTCTCGTCTCTCCTCAGGGGGAGGCGGGGATGTGGCCAGACCCGTATGGGCCCGGCAACAACTGCTTCCCTCGTGCAGCGTGACACCAGCACCACGACTGCGTCGAGAAGGGAGGAACCGATGACCGGGCTGCCACGCCCCTCTCGCGCACACCCCGTGTCGGGAGCCTGGAAGCCAGGCGACCCTGTTGGGGCGCGTCGACTGCACACCTTCGACCGTCCGGTTGCGCTCGACGGTGGCGCCACGCTGCACCCCGTCACGATCGCCTACGAGACCTGGGGAACGCTCGCGCCCGACGCGAGCAACGCGATCCTGCTGTGCCATGCGTGGACCGGCGAGAGCCACGCGGCCAGCGCACCGGGTGCGGGCGACACAGCTCCTGGATGGTGGGAAGGTGTCGTGGGGCCCGGCATGGCGATCGACACCGACCGCTGGTTCGTCGTCTGCTCGAACGTCCTCGGCGGTTGTCAGGGCTCGACGGGTCCGGCGTCGGCGCATCCCGATGACGGCCGGCCGTACGGCAGTCGCTTTCCGGTCATCACCATTCGCGACATGGTGCGCTCTCAGGCGCGTCTGGCAGATCATCTCGGGGTTCGTCGTTGGGCGGCTGTGGTGGGCGGGTCGATGGGTGGCATGCAGGTGCTCGAGTGGGCGATCACCTTTCCTGATCGGGTCGCTGCCATCGCCCCCATCGCCACCTGTGCGCAGGCGAGCGCGCAACAGATCGCGTGGGGTGCCATCGGTCGGCGTGCCATCCGTATGGACGCGAAATGGCGCGGCGGCGACTACTACGACGCCCCCGAGGGCGAAGGGCCGTGGGAAGGGCTGGCGACCGCACGCATGGTCGCGCAGGTGACCTTCCGCAGCGACAACGCGTTCACCGACCGGTTCGGCCGCGAACTGGCCGATGGTTCGACGCTCCACGACACGCTGGACCTGTGGCAACGATTCGAGGTCGAGCGATACCTGGACTACCACGGCGACAAGTTGGTCCGGCGGTTCGACACGAACAGCTACCTCATCATCGGCAAGGCGATGGACCTGCACGACGTCGGCCGTGGCCGCAACGGTGTGGTGCCTGCCATGCACCGCATCGCCGCGCCGGCGCTGGTCATCGGCATCTCCAGCGACATCCTCTACCCGACGTACCAGCAACAGCAGATCCACGACCTGCTCATCGCTTCGGGGACCAAGAGCGAGTACGTCGAGATCGATTCGCCGCACGGCCACGACGCGTTCCTGATCAATCTCGACCAGGTCGCTGCACCGCTGCGCGACTTCCTCGAGCAGTTGCCGCGCTAGGGGCTGACGCCGCGGCGAGCCATCGCCGCGTCGAGCACCGGGACGACCCGGCTCTTGGCCGGCACCGACAACGACAACATCGGCGGCAACCATGCCCCGTTCTCGAACTGGCGCACCAGATACACCGCTTTGCCCTTGGGTGGCTGGGGGGCCTTGCCGACGATGGCCCACTGGGCTTCGCTGCGGCGCATGTACCGCTTCTGGGTGCACGTCAGGACGCCATCGGGGAGCACGGTGACCCGGGTCTCCTTCCGGCGACCGTTGGCCTGACCGTCGACCAATTCCTGGCCGTGGCACAGGAAACGGCTGCCGTCCTTCGACGAGTAGTGCGGATCCATGCGATATGCGAGCCACCACAGGCCGGCCATCACGACCACGAAGAGCACGAACCACAGGGCATCCACGGGCGACAGCATGGCGGAACTGCCGCGGTTTCGCACGGGTTGGCGCAGGGAAACCCCTGCTCGCGTGCGACACTGTGGGCCGTGAGCGTGTGGACGACGGCTGGCTTGATCGCGGACGGTTCCTTCGACGACCCTCGGAATGCGCGAATCATCTACCTCGCCGTCGGCGGCCTGCTGTTGCTCGCCGTGCTGTTGGGCGTGGGGACCTGGCTGTGGTGGCGCGCCGCGAAGGTGGAACACCCCGCACTCGCGCCGCTCGAGGTGATGGGCATGCGCCGTTGGTGGAAGGGTGACTTCACCGAGCGACGTCGCCGGCTCGACGAGGTGCGGCCGGCGCACGACGAGGGTGAGGGCGACGACGCCGTACCGGTCGTTCCGGTCGACCTGGACAAGGTGATGGCCCGCGACGACCCGCACACGTTCGACGACCTGGCCGATCCCGGCGAGACGGTGGACGCGCCGGTCGATGCACCGGTCGATGCACCGGTCGATGAACCGGTCGATGAACCGGCTGAGGTCCAGGATGGGGAAGCCGAGCACGCCGAGGATGGGGAAGCCGAGGTGGCGGAGGTCGAGCCCGCGCCCGAGGTCGAGCCCGCGGCCGAGGTCGAGCCTGCGCTCGCGATCGAGGTCCCGTCCGAGCCCGACGTCGCTCTGCCCGAACTGACCTTCGAGCCTGTTGCGGTCGTGCCGCGGAACATCGTCATCGACACCGCCCCGAAACCACGCGACACGTTGTCCGATCTCGGGCCCGAAGCGGTCGACTCCGACCCCACGCCCGTGCCGATCGACCCGTTGCTGCGCCTTCAGCCCGAGTAGCACTCCGTGCGTCGACCTGCCGGTACGGTGGGGGAATGGCTGAACAGTTCGATCCCGATGCGATGATCGCCCGTTTTCGCGAACGCGCCCACGCCGTCAAGCAACGCCCGCTGCCGCCGGTCGCCGGCGAGGAACGGGCCATGTTCGTGCGCCAGGCGCAGGTCGACTTCCGTGATTTCGCCATGGTTGGCGACGCCGCTGCGACCATCGAGGACGGCCATCTGGTGCTGCGCGTCGACCTTCGTCCGCCGGATCAGCGCAGCTGACAGGTTGCCGCCTCAGGGACCCGTCGCTAGATTGTCACCCGCATTGCGGACGTGGCTCAGCTGGTAGAGCATCACCTTGCCAAGGTGAGGGTCGCGAGTTCGAATCTCGTCGTCCGCTCCAATGAGGAATGCCCGGCCGTCAGGCCGGGCATTGCTCGTTTTCGCAGGGCCGGCGAAGCGGGGACGGTTCGTCGCGGTGGAATCGATGTCCGCGATGGGTCTGCAATGGGTAGTCCGTGGGCATGAACATCACTCGACATGACGACGGATCACTCACAGTGGAGGTGCTGGTGGGCCGGCACGAGGCCGACCGCGACGCAGCCCATGACGCCGAGGTGGGCGTCGAGGTGGGCGCTCCCGAGCCCAGCACCAGGGTCATCCGCCCCGGTGAGGGCGGTTACGTCGAAGCGCTCGCGGCGTGGGAGCAGCAACAACACCCCGAGCGGGGCGAGGCCGTGTCCACCGCGTCGGGCCGTGAACAGGCGATGGCGGTCGTGCATGCCGTGGCCGACGACCCGACGCACGTGGCCGACGCCGTCGATGCACTCGACGACGCTGCGGCCGGTGCTGAGGCGCTCCGGCACGTGCTCGTGGGTGGAACCCCGTCCATCACTGCGTTCTCCGGCGAAGTGGCCGAGGCGGAGGGCGGTGACCAGTTGCCGCCGCACACCACCACCCGCATCATCGGCGAGGTACTGGCAGAGATCGACGGTCGCCCCGAGTGACCACGCGACACGTCCCGGCCCGTCTGGGCCGGGACGTGTCGAGGTCACCGCTCTTCGTGCGGTTCAGCCGAGGTGCCGGGTGCGGGTGGTACGACGCACACCGAGGACGGCAGCGAGGCCGAGCACGGTGAACAGAACGGCCGCAGCGAACGTCACCGAGGTCGGTGAACCCGTGCCGGGGATCGTGGGGCTCGTGGGGCTCGTGCCGCCGCCTGGGGTGGTGGTCGCAGTGCTGCTCGGGGTGCCCGACGGACTGCAGGCGGCGCCGGTGAACGTGTTCGAGTCGAGCGTCACGGCGCCGTTGCGAGCGAGGAGACGCCCAGCGATGGACGCGCCGGTGGTCGCCGTGATCGACGTGAGCGCGAGCACCGTGCCCACGAAGGTGGCGTTGGTGCCGATGGTGGCCGAGCTGCCGACCTGCCAGAACACGTTGCACGCGCTGGCTCCGTTCACCAGCGACACCTGGCTGGAACCGGCGATCACGAGTGTGCTCGCGGCCTGGAACACGAAGACGGCGTTGGGGTCACCTTGCGCGTCGAGGGTCACGGTGCCGGACAACGCCAATGCGCCGCCGGTGTACACACCCGGGGAGAGCGTGGTGCCGGCCAGATCTGCCGAGATGTTCCCGGAGCTGGGCTGTGCGGCTGCCGCGTTGTACGCCGAGACGACATCGAGCTGGGCCGATGCGGCCACGACGTCAGCAGCGTGGATGACGCCGCCACTCACGACACCCGGCGGAAACCCGGTGACGGCAGATCCTGGGCTCACACCCAGGTCGCCTTGCACGGTGCTCGGGCCGGTGTTCGTCACCGTCGTTCCGGCGAGCACGGCGTAGCTCGCAGCGGTGCCGAGGCCGATCGGCGTGCCAGCCGCGGCGACGGTGTTGCCGCCGAGGGACATGAGGGAGAGGCCCAGCACCGCGCACGACGCGATGAAGGAACTTCGACGAATGGAAGCGGTCATGACCGACGCCTTTCCACTGGTCCGCCGCCGAGGACCGACGGCACACAGCGAAGCCGCTGCTGACACTCACGGAGTGCCCCAACGACCGGCTCGTCATACCTCGATCTGCGTCACCAGTAGTGGGCGCGACCACCGACCTGATGGCCGACGCGGCCCAGAATCATCAGGACGACCCCCACGATCAGCAGGATGACGCCGAGGGTCCAGAGAATGGGAATCGACGCGAGCGCGCCGATCAGGAGAAGTACGAGGCCGAGGATGATCATGACGTTCTGATACCCCGACCCGGCCTGAGCCACACCTCTGGCTCGTCGGACGGCATCAACGCTGGTCGGGCGCTTCACAATCGCTCATTGCGCGGGTACTGTCGATGGTGTGCCGCGCCATGACCCCGAGGCGTGGTGGAACGATCCGGAGTACGAGTCGGCGGCATTGCTCAGTGCGGTCTCTTCCTCGCTCGGTGATGTCGGCGTGTCGTGGAGTCGAATTGCGACCGCCACGGGACAGACGACGCTTCTCGGCGCCTCAGGACCCGAGCAGAGCCGGCCCGTCGACGACCCGTTGCGCACGATCTCGGCCTCCGCCCTCTTCGACGATGGCGACACGGGACTTCTGGTCGCGACGGCCGGCGAGGGGAAGCCGGCCTTCGACGCCCGGCAGCGGCGACTCGTCGAGGATGCCGCGATCCGGCTGGCCGACCGCAGCGACCCGTCGCCCGACGACGATGGCGGCAGCGCGACGGTCGGGATGTTCGATCATCTTCTCGGCGTGCGTACACAGCCGCGCTGGACGTTGCGCGAATTGCTCGTTGGCGTTCTCGCGCCGCTGGTGGTCCTGCTCGCCCTCTCGCGGTCGCAGGCGCTGGGAGGGTTTCGCCCGGCCGGACTGCTGCTTCTCGGTTGTGTCATCACTGCGGCGTTCGCCACAACCCGCTCGGCATTGCTCTGCGCCGTGATGAGCACGGTGACCCTGTGGTGGAGGTTCACGCCGCCGTTGCGGTCGTGGCGGATCGCGACCGTGGGCGACGCCGTCGACGTCGCGGTGTTCTTCGGTGCACTGGTCGGCGTGGTGGCGCTGGTCATCCGGCTGGCTGAGACCCGCGACCGAGAGCACAGCGAGCGACAGTTGGCCGATGCGCTGCTCGACCAGTCGCCGGCCGCGATCGCGGTCTTCGACTACGACCTGCGCTGCCGCCGCGTCAACGCACACATGG
>JANMFL010000069.1:0-2937 GCA_031377945.1 Acidimicrobiaceae bacterium
GGTTTCGTGGGCAACTTCTGGGAGACCTCCCAGGACTACTTCTGGCACATGCTCCTGCCGTCGACCGCGCTGATCCTCATCGGGTTCGCCGGCTACAGCCGTTACATGCGTGCCTCGATGCTCGACGTGATGAGCAGCGACTACGTGCGCACCGCACGCGCCAAGGGCATCAGCGAGCGCCGGGTCACCACGCTGCACGGCGTGCGCAACGCGCTCATCCCGCTCGTCACCATTGTCGCGCTCGACTTCGGCGCCCTGTTGAGCGGCGCGATCATCACCGAGACCATCTTCGGCTGGTCGGGCATGGGTCGATTCTTCACCGATGCGTTGACGCAGCGCGACCCCCGGTCGCTGCTGGCGTTCGTGATGATCACGGCCGTATCGGTCGTGGTCTTCAACCTGATCGCGGACATCATCTACGCACAACTCGACCCGAGGATCCGAATTGGCTGACGTCACCACACTCCAATCGGCTCCCGCTCCCGACGAGCGCGAGTTCTCCGTCGAGGCGCGTTCGCAGTGGAAGACCGTCGTCCGTCGGTTCTTCCGTCACCGTCCGGCCATCATCTCGCTCGTCGTGCTGGTGCTCATCACCCTGTTCGTGTTCCTTTTCCCCATCTGGTGGAAGTGGCCCTACACGCTGCGTGACAAGGGCGCGCTGAGCCAACCGCCGTCCTGGGAACACCCGTTCGGGACCGATGCGTTGGGCAAGGACGGCCTCGGGCGGGTCATGCGCGGCACGCAGCGGTCCCTCGAGATCGCGTTCATCGCATCGTTCCTGATCACCGGCATCGGCGTGTTCGTCGGTGCCATCGCCGGCTATTTCAGAGGCTGGATCGACGCCATCCTGATGCGCTTCACCGACCTGGTGCTCACCATCCCGCTGCTCATCATCGTGGCCGTGGCATCGGTCGGCTATCCCAAGGCGCCGTGGTACGTCATCCCGATCATCCTCGGCATCTTCGCCTGGACGACGCTCGCCCGCATCGTGCGTGCCGAGTTCCTGTCGCTGCGCGAGAAGGAGTTCGTCGAGGCGGCTCGCGCCGTCGGCGCGCGTGACCGACGGATCATCTTCAAGCACATCCTTCCGAACCTGGCCGGCCCCATCATCGTGGCCGCCACGCTGGCGATCGCCGGCACGATGATCACCGAGACGGCGCTGTCGTTCCTCGGCCTCGGCGTCCGGGCCCCCGACGTGTCGCTCGGCTTCCTCATCCAGGACGGCCTGTCGGCGTTCAAGACCCGGCCGTGGCTGTTCTGGTTCCCATCGGCGGCAATCGTGTTGATCTGCCTGTGCGTGAACTTCATCGGTGATGGTCTGCGCGACGCGTTCGACCCCAAGCAGAACAGGGTGAAGGCCTAACCATGGCACTGCTCGAAGTGAAGAACCTGAACGTCCGTTTCCCCACCGAGGACGGTGTGGTGCACGCGGTGCGCGACGTGTCGTTCTCGATCGACGCGGGCGAAGTGTTGGGCGTGGTCGGCGAGTCCGGTTCGGGCAAGTCGGTCACCAACATGGCCATCATGGGCCTGCTCCCCAAGAGCACGCGCATCGATGGTTCCATCCTGTACAAGGGCAACGAGCTCATCGGGCTGGACCGAAAGCGGCAGTCGAAGTTCCGCGGTCGCGAGATCGGCATGATCTTCCAGGACCCGATGACGTCGCTCAACCCGGTGTACACCGTCGGCTGGCAGATCGCCGAGGCGTACCGGACCCACAACGACGCCAGCAAGAAGCAGGCGCACGCGCGTGCAGTCGAGTTGCTCGATCTGGTCGGCATCCCGCATGCGGCCACACGCGCCGACAGCTACCCGCACGAGTTCTCGGGCGGTATGCGTCAGCGAGCGATGATCGCGATGTCGATGGCCAACGACCCCGAGGTCCTCATCGCCGACGAGCCCACGACGGCGCTCGACGTGACGGTGCAGGCGCAGATCCTCGAGACGCTGCTCGAGATCAAGGAACGCACCAAGATCGCCATCGTCCTCATCACCCACGACCTCGGTGTGGTGGCCGGCATGGCCGATCGCGTGATGGTCATGTACGCCGGTGCGGCCGTCGAGATCGGCCCCGTCGACGACATCTACTACCGCCCGCGAATGCCGTACACCATCGGCCTGCTCGGTGCCATTCCCAGCGATGCCAGCGACGGTCAGAAGCTGCGCCAGATCAAGGGCACGACGCCCTCGCTGATCAACATGAAGCCCGGCTGCCCGTTCAGCACCCGCTGCCCGATGGTGATCGACCGTTGCCGCACCGAGACCCCGGTGCTCGATGCACTCGACACCCCCGACCACGTTGCGGCCTGCCATCGGCAGGCCGAGGTGCTCACCACCGACGTGCGGTCGCTGTTCGCCCCGGAGGTGGTGCTGTGAGCGAGCCCCTGCTCGAGGTCACCGGCCTCGCCAAGCGCTTTCCCATCAAGGGCGGCTTCTTCGGCCGCACCATCGCCGTCGTCGACTCGGTGTCGGGCATCTCGTTCTCGGTCGACAAGGGTGAGACGCTCGGTCTGGTGGGTGAGAGCGGTTGCGGCAAGTCCACGACGGCGCGGTGCATCCTTCGTCTGCACGAGCCCGACGAGGGCACGATCATGTTCGACGGCCGTGAAGTGACGGCGATGTCCAAGGACCAACTGCGCGTGATGCGGCGCGACATGCAGATCGTCTTCCAGGACCCGTACGCATCGTTGAACCCGCGCTGGCAGATCAACGCGATCATCGGTGAGCCGCTCGCGGTGCAGGGCACTCACGGCAAGGCGAACGAGACCCGTGTCGCCGAGCTGCTGAGCCTGGTGGGGCTGAACCCCGAGCACGGCAACCGCTACCCGCACGAGTTCTCCGGTGGCCAACGACAGCGCATCGGCATCGCTCGGGCCCTTGCACTGGACCCGAAGCTGATCGTGCTCGACGAGCCGGTGTCGGCGCTCGACGTGAGTG
>JANMFL010000496.1:0-2653 GCA_031377945.1 Acidimicrobiaceae bacterium
GCGCATCGACGGGCACCGGGAGTCGTCGACACCAGTTCGGTTGCTGATCGTTCGTGGTCCCGGGGTGGTTCGGACGCTCGACCATCCCCGCCAGGTCGTCGGTCGTGGCCAGGACCAGTTGCGACGGGCTGGTGGCGACGGCGCGATGCACGTCGACCGCGGCCTCGGTGGCGTCGGTGGTCGAGGTGAGCGAGTGCAACGCCGACCGCATCTCGTCGCTGCCGTCGGAACCCACGTGCACGCCCGCCACCGTGGGCAGGTCGTGCGTGGTCACCGTGGCCAGATTTGGAGCGCCCCACTGCTCGGTGTCGGTGTCGAACCACCACACCTTGGTACCCAGGATGCCGGTCGAACGCAACGAATCTCGGACGTGCGGCTCGACGGTGCCGAGGTCCTCGCCCACGACGAACGTCCCTGCCCGAGTGGCTTCGATTCGGATGATGGCGAGCAGTTCGTGCGCGGGAAGGTGCACATAGGCGCCGTCGGCGGGTGATCCGCCAGCAGGGATCCAGTACTGCCGAAACAGTCCCATCACGTGGTCGATGCGCAGTCCGCCCATGTGACGACACGCGGCGCGGACCATGGCGATGAACGGCGCGTAGGCGGCGGCGCGCAGCTTCCACGGCACGAAGGGGGGAAGTCCCCAGTCCTGGCCCGAGGCGTTGAACGGGTCGGGCGGCGCACCGACCGACACGCCGAGTGCCATCTGGTCCTGGTGCAGCCACGCATCGGCACCGTCGGACGAGCATCCCACGGCGAGGTCGCCGATCAGCGCGACACCCGCGCCCGTCGACGCACGGTGGAGTTCGCGGTCGGCCAACCATTGCAGCCAGGCGTGGAACTCGCAGTCCGCCGCGAACTGATGGTCCTGCAACGGCAGATCGAGCACTGCGGGGGAGTCGGGGTGCTGCAGCTCGTCGGGCCACGTGCGCCATGCCGGTCCGTGCCGGTCGGCGAGCGCGTTCCACGTGCAGAAGCGCCACAGTTCGGTGCCCTGGGCGCGCGCCCAGCCGCGCCAATCGCCGGGTTGAACCTCGTCGTGGAAGCGCTGGGAGAGCACCTGCCGCTTCGCGCCCCAGACACGGTCGCGGTCGATCAACCCGCCCGGTGCATTCGGCACCTCACCCGGCGGATCGCCCTCGAGGGGGATGTGCAGCGGGTTCAGCCAGCGTCGTGAGCTCGGGTAGTAGGGGCTGGCCTCCTGTGGCCGAGTGGGCGCGGGTGCGTGCAGCGGGCTGAGGAGCACCGCCGCGCCGCCACGCGCCGCCACTGCCTGGCCGAGCATCTCGACGTCGCGCAGGTCGCCGATACCCCACCCGTCGGGTCGCCACAGCGAGTACACCTGCGCGGCCACGCCCCACCCGTGCGGTGCCGGCGGGCAACTGCCGGGCGCGACGAACAGCGTGGTCGTCGGTCCACCGTCGAGTGGCGTCAGGCGGTGCACGCCGATGGGCAGGTCGGCCGGGAGGGCGTCGAGGTCGCCTCGGTCTGTGCCGTCCTCGAGCACGAGGTGGCAGCGGCCCGCCAACTGATGGTCGGTGCCCTGGTCGACGAACCACAACGGGTCGGCCGGTTGCGGCTCGCCCATGAAGCCGCGCAGCAGGTCGCGGGTGGCCCCCGGCGTGTCGTGCCACGTGCCATGCACGTCGTGGTAGCCGTTGGCGATGCCGTACTCGTTCGAGGGCTCGGGGAGTTCGTCCACCCCGCCATTGTGCCGGTTCGTAGACTCGCGGGATGGCTTCCTGGCTCGTGCAACGCAAGCTGTCGAAGAACGTGGCGCAGTTGCGTGCGGCGCGCGAAGAGCTCGCCGTCAGCGAGGAGCAGTCCATGTACATCGCCGAGGGTGAACCCGACCTCGAGGCCATGGACCGCCATCGGGCCGTCATGCGTGAACGCATCGCCCGCCTCCAGGCCGAGCAGGACGCGCTCCTCGACCAGTTGGGTTCCGGTTGACCCCTCCTCCCTGCCAGACTGTCGCCGGGCCACCGGAAAGGAACGCCACATGACGATCCGAGTCGTGATCGCCGAAGACGAAGCCATCATCCGCCTCGACCTGCGTGAGACCCTCGAAGAAGAGGGCTACCAGGTGGTGGGCGAGACCGGTCGCGGCGACCAGGCGGTCGAGCTGGTCCGGTCTCTGCAGCCGGATCTGGCCATCCTCGACATCAAGATGCCGCACATGGACGGCCTCGAAGCGGCGCGCATCATCAGCGAAGAGCGCATCTGCGGCGTGCTGATGCTCACCGCGTTCAGTCAACGCGAGGTCGTCGAGGACGCCCGCGATGCCGGTGCTCTGGCCTATCTGGTGAAGCCGTACCAGAAGAGCGATCTCATCCCGGCCATCGAGGTGGCCATCGGACGGTTCCGCGAGCTGCAGCAGCTCTCGGTCGAGGTCGACGCACTGGGTGAGCAGCTCGAGGCGCGCAAAGTCATCGACCGTGCCAAGGGGTTGCTCATCGACGAGTGCGGCCTGAAGGAGAGCGAAGCGTTCACCTTCATTCAGCGCACTGCCATGAGCGAGCGCTCACGGATGCGCGAAGTCGCCGAGCGGGTGCTCGACGGCAGTCTTCGCCCGTGACACCCCTCACCTAGAGTCGCTGTCGATGAAGCTCCTCCTGCTCGACGGCAACTCGCTCACGTATCGGGCGTTCTT
>JANMFL010000007.1:0-1798 GCA_031377945.1 Acidimicrobiaceae bacterium
CGCGAGGCCAAGGACGCGGCCAACCGCTGGCGCGAGATCCACGCCGCGGAAACGGAAGAGGAAGCCGAGGAACGCCGCTACCAGAAACGGTCGCTGCGGATGACGGCCCCGTGTGACGGGTTGGTCACCATCAACGCCACACTGCCGACGCTCGAAGCGCGGCAGGTGTACGCGTCGGTCAACCACATCGCCGGCGAACAATCCAAGAACGACACGCGCACCAACGAACAACGCTTGGCCGACGGGCTGATCCAGCTGGCGACTGCGTACGCGAAGGGTCAGGTCAAGGGCGGACGCGAGAACCCCAACCTGCTCATCACCATCTCCGTCGAATCCTTGCTGGGTGATTCGAACGAGCCCGGTGTGACGTCGTGGGGTGACCGCATCCCCGCCCACATCGTCCGACGCCTCGCCGAACACGCCAACCTGCAACGCCTGCTCACGACCGGCACACACGTCCTCGACCTCGGACGCTCCGAACGCTACGCGACCTTCCACCAGTACACCGCCCTCGTCGCCCGCGACGGTGGTTGTCGATGGGACGGATGCCGCATCCCACCCGCATGGTGCGAGATCGACCACCTCACCGACTGGATCCTCGGCGGTGCAACCGACCTCGACGAGCTGGTGATGTGGTGCAGCCATCATCACCACGAGAAGCACCGGCCCGGCGTGAAGGTCAGCGGCAACGCCCACAACCTGCAACTCCAGCTGGCCGACGGCACGATCATCAACTGCCCACCCAACACCGGCACCAGGAACTTCAGTTCGCGAGAACAACCCGAACAGAGGAACCTGTTCGGGGACCACCCACCCGGGCGAACAAGCCAGGCGGCGGCCTGACCAACACGCGCCGAGCACACCGACCACCACCAGCCGGTCGTGCAACACCCACCAGGGAACCCGCGCCATGGCGCGGGCATCGGCGCGTCCGGGATCAGCCGCCGTTGCGGAGGTACTCGACCAGGGCGTCGACGCGCTCGGGTGTCAGGTTGCCGAAGGCGGGCATGCGACCCTTGCCGTACTGGATGAGCATGCGCAACGGCTGTTCGCCGAGCGAGTTCATCCGCACGCTGTCGAGCTTCGGCGCATCCTTCTTGCCCATCAGGTCCGGCCCGTGGCAGCGCGCGCACGACATGAAGTACACGTCCTCGCCGGTCAGGGCCTGCGCCGCGCCGCCCTGCGACGGGACGCCGCCCGCCGAGCTGGGCTGCGCGCTGCATGCGGCACCGACGAGCAGTGCAGTCACGGCCAGGGAGACCACGACGAGCGCGCGTCGAACGGCGCGGTGTGGACGGGGGGTCCGCGGCATGCCTTCATCGTAATACCCCAAGGGGTATCGTCGGCAGGGACCTATGTCACGACATCAGAGCGTGTCGCGGAACAACGCGGTCGTGCGCTCCCACGACTCGGCCGACGCTGCAGCGTCGTACACCTCGGGCCGAGCGTCGTTGAAGAACGCGTGATGCGTACCGGGATGCACGTGCAGCGTGGCGTCCTTGCCCAGTTCACGCAACTGGGCCTGCAGCGCCGCACTCGCTTCCGGACCGGCGTAGTCGTCGAACTCGGCGTACTCGCCCTCGACCTTGGCCGAGATGGCGGCCCAGTCGGGCTGGGCGCTCGCCCACGGGATGACGCCGTAGTACGGGGCGCATGCGGCGACCGCGTCGGGCCGACTGGCCGCGACGACCAACGCCAAGCCGCCACCCATGCAGTAGCCCACGACGCCCACCTTTTCGGCACCGCTGCGCTCCTGCAGCATGGCCACCGCACCGCTGAGGTCCTTGGCGGCCTGATC
>JANMFL010000509.1:0-2581 GCA_031377945.1 Acidimicrobiaceae bacterium
CAGCCGAGTTCGGTCTCGATGCGCTCGATGGTCTTCGTCGGCGGCGGAGCTCCGGCGCAGACGATGCGCACTCGGTCTCGCCCGGGAATGGGACCCTCCCAGGTGACGGCGGCATCGAGGATGGCGTTCGCCACGGCCGGAGCGGCGCACATGACCGTGACGCCGTGCTGCTCGACGCGGCGCAGGATCTCGCCTCCGTCGACCTTGCGCAGGATGATGTGCTGGGCGCCCATGCCGGTGACGGCGTACAGCACACCCCAACCGTTGCAGTGGAACTGGGGCAGTGTGTGCAGGTACACGTCGCGGTCGTCGATGCCGAGCTGCCACCCGAACGTGGTGGCGTTGAGCCAGATGTTGCGGTGGGTCAACTGCACACCCTTCGGGCGGGCGGTGGTGCCGCTGGTGTAGTTGATGGTCGCCGTGGCATCCTCGTCGTACTCCCAGAGCGTCGGCGGCAGGTGCTCGAGGCCGGGATCGGTGTCGTTGCCGATGATCAGCTTGTGCTCGCACTCGACGTCGGCCATGGCGGCCTCCAGTTCGGGGTCGACGAACAGCGCACGCGCACCGCAGTGGGCGACGATGTACTTCACTTCCTCGGCCACGAGGCGGAAGTTGATCGGCACGAGCACTCGGCCGGAGCCGCTGACGCCGAACAGTGCGGTGAGCAGGCGGGCCGAGTTGTGGCTGACGACGGCGACGCGCTCGCCGGTACCGATGCCCTTGCGGTCCAGCCAGGCGGCCCACGCACGGGCGCGATGTGCCATGTCGGCGTACGTGAACTCGCCCCAGCTCTCGGCGGGCTGCGCGGGCTCGTCGACCACGGCAATGCGGTTCGGGTAGATCTCCTCGGCGCGGCGGAGGAAGTCGTTGACGGTGAGGGCGACCTTCATGGCGTCATCATTGCCGATTCCGCATCGCGGATTCACCTGGGGACCGGCGGTACCCTGGGGCGCGACATGTCTGATCACTCTCGCCCGCCGCGTGGCCGCGGCCCCCGGCAGCGTTCGTCGAGGCCCGCCGAGCACCGCACGCCGCCCCCGCCCCCCGCCCTCACACTGAACCCCGACGACTACGTCCCGACCGGCTTCGTCGATCTCGGCGTCCCTCGCGAAATCGACATGGGGCTGGCTGCTGCCGGCTTCACGACACCGTTCGCCATTCAGACGCTCGCCATCCCGGTGGCGCTCACCGGTCGCGACGTGTGCGGCCGGGCGAAGACCGGGTCGGGCAAGACCCTTGCGTTCGGAGTGCCGCTGCTGGCCCGCCTCACCAAGGAAGGCGAGCCCCGTCGTCCGGCGGCGTTGGTGCTCGTGCCCACCCGCGAGCTCGCCCTGCAGGTTGCCGAGGTGCTGTCGCCGGTCGCCATCGCATGCGGTCGCACCGTCCTCGCCGTGTACGGCGGCGCGTCGCGTCAGCAGCAGATCGATGCGCTCGACGCGGGTGTCGACCTCGTCGTCGCCACGCCGTTGCGTCTCATCGACCTCCTCAAGGAGGACGAGCTGCAGCTCGACCACGTCGAGATCCTCGTCCTCGACGAAGCCGACCGCATGGCCGACGACGGGTTCACCCCGCAGGTCGAGTGGATCATGCGCAAGATCACCGGCGACCACCAGACGATGCTGTTCAGTGCCACGCTCGACGGCGACGTGGGGCATCTCGTTGCCCGGTACATGAAGGACCCCGAAGAGGTGGCCATCGACGCGGCCACCGACACCGTCGGCACCATGCATCACCTGTGGCTCGCCGTGCACCACATGGACAAGGACCGCGTGGTCGCGACGATCGCCTCGTCGATGGACAAGACCATCGTGTTCTGCCAGACGAAACGCACCTGCGATCGAGTGGAGCGCAACCTGCAGGACCTCGGCGTGCGTGCCGCTGCCATCCACGGCGACCTGGCTCAGGCGGCGCGCGAGCGGGCGCTCAAGCGTTTCACCGATGGTGAACTCAGCGTGCTCGTGGCCACCGACGTGGCCGCCCGTGGCATCGACATCGACGACATCGGCGCAGTCATCCACTACGAGCCCGCGGGCGACGTGAAGGACTACCTCCACCGCAGCGGCCGCACGGCCCGTGCAGGACGCGACGGCTGGGCCATCACGATGGCGGAGTACAACCAGCACACGCAGGTGCGCATCCTGCAGCGTGCGATGCGGCTGGACCCCACACCGCCCATCGAGGTCTTCAGCAACAACCCCAAGCTGAAGCAACTCACCCAGTTCGCCGACGACTGACCACCGCGAACTTAAGTTCCTGGTGACGACCGTCGCCGCCGTCAGGCGGCGCGGATGGTGGGTGGTCCGGTGGTGGTGATGTGTCCTCCGGGTCGGATGACGGTGAGTGTGCGGCCGGCGGCGAGGATCAGTTGCCAGCCGCCCTCGTGCACCAGATGGTGATGCTTCGAGCAGAGCGGCAGAAGATTGTCGATGTCGGTCACACCCTGTTGCAGCCCGTACCAGGACACGTGGTGGGTTTGGGTGTGTTCGAACGGGACGTCGCACAGCGCACAGGTCCGGTAGAGGACGCGTAGCGCGCGGCGTTGTGCCCGGTTCGCCAACCGTGTTTCGCGGCCGAGGAACAA
>JANMFL010000005.1:0-3803 GCA_031377945.1 Acidimicrobiaceae bacterium
CCCTGATCTCGTCGATGGCGCGGCCGTCGAGGTGAGCGATGGCACCGGCAACCTGCTGACCACGGGCTCGTTGGGCAAGGGCTCCGCGACCGGCGCTGCATGCGTTCGCGCGGTGCAGCTCACTCCGCTCCCGGCACTCGAGACCTACAGCATCACGATCGGTTCCTACGGTCCGATCGAAGTGACGTCGGAGTCACTGGCGGCGAGCGGCGGGTCACTCGACCTTCGACTCGGTGCGTGAACGAGCCACGCAACGACGAACAGTGGCTGAACGTTTGGTGAACAGGGGTGTACATCGGTACTAGTACCAGGATGGCGTAGGACCCCCCCGAATGACCAATTTGCGAGCGCCACGTGCTCGTGCACGATGTCACCCATGGCTTCCTACGTGTTCACCTCGCACGACGGATTCGGCTTGGGGCACGTTCGGCGGAACGTCTCGTTGGCAGAAGCAGTGTTGCGAACTGATCCTCACGCCGACATCAACGTCGTCACCGGCATCACTGCCGATCTCCCCTGGCTCCGTCGACGCGACATGCGTATCGTGCGCGTGCCCTCGCTGGTGAAGGACACCGACGGCAGCTACGGCAACGAGCAGATGTCACTCGCTCAGGTCACCGAACGCCGCTCGGCCATCTTCCGTCGGGTGATCGACACCGTGTGCCCCGATGTCGTCGTGGTCGACCGCCACCCGTTCGGCACCGTGGGCGAACTGCGGTCCGGTCTCGAGCGGTGCAACCAACTCGGAATCGCCACCGTCCTCGGACTGCGCGACATCCTCGACGACGCCCCGTCGGTCCATGCCGAACTCGCCGGCGAGCGGTGGCGCGGGGCAGCCGACACCTTCGACCACACGCTGGTCTACGGGGCACAGCACGTCTGCGACCATCGCGCCGAGTACGGCCTGCCCATGACGCCCCAGTACGTGGGATGGGTGAACGCCCAGCCCATGCAGCCGCGGCGCCAGCCCACCGTCGACGAGCGCCTGCTGGTGATCGCCGCCGGGGGCGGTGCCGACGGCGCCGACGTGCGATCGCTCGGCACCGAACTGATCCGCCGCAACCCCGAATGGCGCGGCACGATGATCGTGGGCCCGCTCGGCGACGTGTCGGCCGCCGAGGGCGAGACCCGTCTCGACGTCGTGGGCGCGGTCGCGAACTGCGGCGAACTGCTGTCTCGAGCAGCCGCGTCGCTGCAGATGGCCGGCTACAACACCACCGTCGAGGCACTTTCCGCCGGTGTCCGACCGATGCTGGCGCCACGACGCCGACCGCGCCGCGAACAGGCCATCCGAGCCACGAGGCTGGCGATGCTCGGCATCGCCGACGTGGTCGACACCGACACGACCGTCGATGAACTCTCGTGGATGCTGCGTCGCCCACGGCGCCTCAAGCCCACCTCGCTGGCCGACGCCGGCATCGATCTCTCCGGAGCGGAGCACACAGCGCGAGTGCTTGCATCGATGGCCTCCGCGAACACCCGCACCTTCACCGCAGTCGGTGCGGGTCGATGAGCACCACCCGCTTCCTGCTGCGTCACGCACGCCCGTACACCGCCACCCTCGCCCTCGGCGGCATGTTCGCGATCATCGAGGTCGTTGCCGGATTGGCGCAGCCGTGGCCGCTCAGCTACGTGATCGACCGTGTGCTGGCACCGGCGGCGAAGGGCGAACGCCACGTCGGCCTGCTGGTCGGGGCGTGCGTCGCGCTGATCGCCATCGTCGCCATCGCGGCGTTCTTCGACTACTGGGCCACCCGGCTACTGGCGTCGTCCGGGCTGCGGATCGCGAACGACATCCGCGAGAAGGTGTTCGCCCACCTCGGCCGCCTCTCGCTTCGCTACCACGGCGAACACCAGGTGGGCGACCTCACGACCAGAGTGACCGGCGACGCCGATCGCGCTCAGGACCTGGTGGTGCAGACCCTCGCCGTGCTGCTCCCCAATGCATTGCTGCTGGTGGGCATGACCACCGTGATGTTCGTCCTCGACCCGTTCTTCGCGCTCGTGGCACTCGCCGCCACTCCGGTGCTCGGCTTCGTCGTGTTCACGTTCACCAAGCGGCTGAAGCGGGCCACGAGGCGCGCCCGAAAGGCCGACGGAGAGGTCGCAGCCGCAGCCACGGAACACCTCGGGGCGATGCAGCTGGTGCAGGCGTTCTCGCTGGAGGATCAGCAGGAGCAGCGCTTCGGAACCATCACCGATCGCAGCCTCCAGGCCGGGCTCGAGGCGAACCGCTACCAGGCGCTGTTCGGGCCCGCGGTCGATGTCACTGCCGTCATCTCGACGGCGCTCGTCATCGGCGTGGGTGCCGCCCGCGTGATGGACGGCACGCTGACCGTGGGCCAACTGCTGGTCTTCGTCAGCTACATCGGCTCGATGTACAAGCCGGTGAAGGCGCTCGCGAAGCTGTCGCACACCTTCACCAAGGGGCTCGCGTCGGTCGAGCGCATCCGCGACGTGCTGGCCGAGGCACCGCAGATCCGCGACCGCGCCGGCGCCACCATGTTGCCGCCGGCCCGTGGTCACATCGAGCTCCTCGGCGTCAGCTTCGACTACGGACGTGAGCTCGCACTCGACGACGTCGACCTCGAGATCCTCCCGGGCGAGACCGTTGCGCTGGTCGGGCCCACGGGCGCCGGCAAGAGCACCCTCGCCTCACTCATCCCCCGCCTCATCGATCCCACGTCGGGAATGGTCTGCATCGACGGAACGGACCTGCGCCAGGCAACGATCCGCTCCATCCGCAGCCAGGTGTCGATGGTGCTGCAGGACTGCACACTCCTGCGCGGCACCCTGCGCGACAACATCGCCGTGGGTCGGCCGTGGGCAGGCCACTTCGAGATCGAGCGCGCAGCCCGCCTCGCACTGGTCGACGAGTTCTCGTCGCGGCTTCCCGATGGTCTCGACACGCTCATCGGCGAGCGCGGAGCGAACCTGTCGGGTGGCCAGCGGCAGCGCATCGCCATCGCCCGAGCGATCCTCCGTGACGCTCCCATTCTGTTGCTCGACGAGCCCACCAGTGCATTGGACCCCACGTCCGAGGAGCTCATCATCGAGGCCTTGCGGAACCTGCCCAGGGAACGCACCACCGTCGTGGTGGCGCATCGACTGACCACGATCGAGCACGCCGACCGCATCGTCGTCCTCGACAAGGCCCGCATCGCCGAACAGGGCACCCACGCATCGCTGATGGCCCGCGACGGCGTGTATCGGCGGTTCCGCCAGCCGGCGCCCGTGCGCAACTCGTGGGAGATCCGCCTGCTCGAAATGGAGCGGCAGCTCGCCGCCGATCGAATCGGAGTTGCACGATGACCGCCCTCGACGAACGTTCGAACGGCACCACCGGCGCGGAGGAACCCGGGTTGGACGGAACCGGCAACGGTGCCGGGCTGCGTGTGCTCTACGTCCTGAAGCGCTACCCGCGGCTCTCGGAGACGTTCGTGGTGCGCGAACTGCTCGGGCTCGAGGCGGCGGGCGTGACCCTCGGCATCGACGCGCTCCTTCCACCCGAAGACGGCCCACGACACGCCGACATCGAGGCCGTGCGAGCCGACGTGCGGTATCTCCCCCGCAAGCCCCGCCTCACGTCACCCGTCGTCCTGGCCCACTGCCGCGTCGGCCTTCGTCACCCGGCCCGCTGGCTGCACCGCGCGTGGCAGGCACGCCGCCGCGGGCAGTGGCGCCGCTTCGCCCAGGCCGGCCTGGTCGCCGACCGGGCGCGCCGCGAGGGCTACCAGCACATCCACGCGCACTTCGCCACCGCCTCGTCGGAGGTGGCCCGTGACGCCGCGGCGCTCGCCGGC
>JANMFL010000028.1:0-5453 GCA_031377945.1 Acidimicrobiaceae bacterium
AGGTGCGCTACGACCGGTTCCTCGCGTTGCCCGCGTACCTGCGTGACGACCCGTTGGCCGGGCTGTGAGCGAGACCCTGCTGTTCGGTCCGCTCAGCGTGGACCGCTACCTCGACGAGCAGCGCGACCTGCCCGGTGGCGGTGCGTTGAACATGGCGTACCACTGGGCGCAGCGGGGTGTGCCGTTCCGAGCCACGCCACTCGTCGGCCGGCGCTTGAGCTCGGCGAGGTGGACCAAACGCCCTCAGCTGGCGGGCTGACGGGGAGTCACGGAGGAGCGACCCGCTCGAACCGAACCGTGGTCGAACCGATGTGGAGGACGTCCGACACATCGATCACTCGTCGGCCGTCGAGCCGGCCACCATCCACCCAGGTGCCGTTCGCGCTGCCGAGATCTCGAACGATCACGCTTTCACCATCGATCGTCAACTCGACGTGGTGGCGAGAAACCCGCGGATCGGCGACGAGCAGTCCGTCGCACTCACGACCGAGTTCGAGTCGATCGGCGAGCACGATGCGGAGCGGCTGTCGGCCCTGCGTCTGGACGACGACAACGATCGTCGGACGTTCAGCGCTGGACATCACGAAAAATCCGCGAACTGCGGACAGACTCGGCGATACGTGTCGCCCAAACCGAATCGGTCCCACTCCTCGCGGGAGAGATTGCGACCAGCAATGCTGCATGCGTCGGCGAGCCATCTCTCGGGATCGACGTGCCAGATGACAATGCTGTCGCCCACCGTTGTCGCGAGAAGATCTGCCTCTCGGGCGTAGGTCGCGGCCGGGGCGAAGCTCGTCGTTCCGGCGTCGTTCGGATACGGGTCACCGATCGGTTGCAGCGTGTCGAAGTCGACCAGCCGCACCCCGTCCGGCCCGGAGACCTCCACGATGTGGCCGTCGGAGCTGATGTCGACCACCCGCGTCAGGTGCAGCGGCCGTGCGACGCGCACGGCGCGGGTGGGCGCGACTGCAATCGCGTCGACATCTCGGATCTGCAGTCCCGTGAACACCGACTGGGTCGCGGCGAACCGGCCATCCGGCGTGAAGGCCAGTTCCTCGAACCCATCCCCCGTCAAGCGCAGCTGCTCGGGCATCGCAGGGAGCAACTCGGTCGCAGCCCACGTCGTGGTGTCGTAGATGCCGACTGCGTTCGTCACCGTCGCTGCGACCAGCGACCTGCCGTCGGGCGCAAACTCGACATCGAACACCCCCCGTTCGCCGTCACCGCTGTTCTCCGTGGGTAGGAGTAGCTGTGCCACAGGCACGCCACCATCTCTTGCCAAGACGTCGACGGTGCCGTCGAGCCGGCCGACCGCGACCAGCTCGGGGTTCACGGCGATGGATGTCGCCATGGTGTTGAACGGCAGGGTCGTCAGCAGGTCGAACCTCCGAGTCGTCTCCGTCCAGAGCTCGACCCGCTCACGTGATGGATCGCCTTCGTCCTGGACGAATCGTACGATGTCGTTCTCCACGACCAGCACTTTGTCGACCTTTCCACGAGCGACGTGAGCGAGGAGTTCCGGGTCTTCGCCAACGGCCCAGATGTCGAACTGGCCCGGTCCCCGGACGACCAGCGTTCGCCCGTTCGAGGTGATCTGGCTGTGATCGCCGAGCTGAGGAACGGCAGCGGCCACCCCAATTCCGCTGCCGTCGAGGGCCCAGAACTCCAGGTTGCCGCCCATCCGCGCGAGCACACCCTGTTGGGCGCCGATGACCACACGTGACACGAGGGTCCTCGTCGGCAACGGGATCGAACGGACTTCCTGGTCAGCGAGGTCGATGACCACAGCACCCTCGGGTGAGGCCACGACGATCGCGCCGCCGACCTCAGAAACGACCAGCCGCTGCTGCTCGACGACGGGAAGATCGAACGGAAGTGGAGGCCCGAGGGCCGAGCCGAGTTCGACGTCGTACGCCTGCAACGTATCTGTCGCGACCCAGAGGCGACCCTGCGCGTAGGAGACACCGACAGCTTGGGCTGCGACTCGAATCGGTTGCCCGACCAGTTCGCCGGATGCGAGGTCGAATTGGACCGCTCCGCCGCTTCCGGCGGCGGCAATCCGGGTCTGACTCTCGTCGACGGCGATCGTGTGGATCTCACTCTCCAACACGCTCGCATCGATTCGCCGATCGATGTCGCCATCGGCGGCGATCACGACGAGCTCCCGGGCGGGTCGTCGCCGGGGGTCGTCGTGGCGAGCACGATCTGCGAGCCGTCGGAGGTGAGCGTCACCGCTGTGATCGTTTCCCCCGGCGACAGCGCGCCCTCGCTGCGGAGTGCACCCGTCGGTGCATCGAGCACAGACCATCGGTCGCCGCCACTCCCGTTCTCGATCGCCACGATGATGTCGCGCGTCGGCGAAGCCGCGACGAGCTTGTACGCGCGCGGCAGCGACCACACCGTGGAGCGAGTCTGCATGTCGATCCGGCTGAGCGCCAGGTTCGTCGCCGACACCAACGATCCGTCCGGCAAGAACGTGGCATCGTTGTCCTCCCCCAGAAACAAGGAGCCGAGGGATGCTGGCGGAAGGTGTGCGTAGACGCGCTGGAGTGCGCCCAGCGTGTCGGGCGAGCGTTCGCGCTTGACCGCCTCGACAGCCAGGAGGACGGCCAACGGCGGATCCGACGCGGCGACACGTGCGGACTCAGCCACAAGTCGTCGAGTTTGGGCATCGAATGCCGTCGACCGGGCGTGAGCACGCTGTTGAAGAGCAACCGAACCGGCAACGACCGAAACGACGAGCAGGAGAGCGACTCCCACCAGCCCGGCACGCAGCCGACGGTTCTGCTGTCGCTCACGCAGGCGGTCGTGCTCGAGGGTCGAGCGACTGGCGTCGATGAAGGTCGCTTCGATCGGCGCGAGTCGCTCGGCGAACTTCGACTCGAACTCGACGGCCGCTGACAGTCGCGCGCCACGGAGCAGTGCACCACTGTCGCAGCTCTCGCGCTGCCATTCGGTTGCCAACGCACCGATCCACGACATCGTGCGCAGCAGCTCGCGGTCATCGTCGATCCAGTTCCGCAGGCGAGGCCATGCGACCAACATCGCCTCGTGTGCGATCTCGACGGTCGACTCTCGAGTCGTCGGATCGCGATCGAAGCCGAGCAGCCGGCTTCCGCCGAATCGGTCCAGCACCTCACCGGTCTCCACCGACGACGCATCTCCCAGGACCTCGGCGCGACGAGCTCGCCGCCGACTGTCGGGCACGTCATCGCCGACCGTCACCAGCCGACCGAACACTCGGCGCGCCGCCTCGCGTCCCGACTCGGAGAGGTCCGCGAACACTTCCTCGGCTCGTTGGGCGATCACACCCGTCACACCGCCCAGCGACCGATAGGCGTCGAGTTGGAGGGCTGCGCCTGATCGTCGGTCGAACAGCTCGGTGAGCATGTACTGCAGGAGGGGCAATGCAGCGGTCTCACCGTTGGCATCGGCGACGAGCGCATCCACGAGGCTCGGTTCGACGACGAGGCCGGCACGCGCCGCGGGACCTGTGACCGCTGCCGCGAGCGAGTCGAGTGACATCGCTCCGACCGGAACCGTGCTGTCCACGATCAGCGATGCGATCCTGTGATCTGTGAGGGGGCGGTCGAAGAAGTCGGCCCGCAACGTGACGATCACCCGTACCGCCGCGTGCGGGTCGCGCACTGCCGCAGCGATGCCATCGATGAATCGGCCGGCCACGGCAGGATCGCTCTGCGTGAACAGCTCCTCGAACTGGTCGATCACGATCAGGAGCTCACGGCCGTGACCCGGAAGCGTCCGCTTCACGGCGCGAGCGATACCCGTTGGTCCCCCTTCGAGCTGTTCGAGCAGGCTTGCGGGTGGGTTCACCGCGACGTGCAGCAACGCTGCTTCCAACTCCTCGAACGGCTTCGCTCCCGGCTGCATGGTGATGACGAACCACTCCGCCGAGCCGGGCAGCCGGCCGGACCGCAATGCAGGCAGAACACCGGCACGCACGACGGACGACTTTCCAGCGCCGGAAGGTCCCACGACGGCCACGAATGGGTGGCGGTCGATGGTGTCGACGATCTGATCGATGAGGTCGTCGCGTCCGAAGAAGTCCGCCGCATCGCCGGCCCCGAACGCGCGAAGGCCCTTGTAGGGGTTCACGACATCGCGTCCCGGCACGAAGGTTCCGCCGACGACCTGCACGGGCACGCCTGAGAGTGCGCCCACGGGTGTGGTGGAGGCCGCCACCCGGAAGGCCTCCACGAAGTCGCCGATCGACTGCTGACGATGCAACGGCTCGGGGTGGGTCGCAACTCGCAGCACGTCGTCAATGGCGGCCGGAACATCAGGACGCACGACGCGAACGGACCGCACTTCGGCAGGTCGACCCGTGTCCAGCAGCGACCCGATCGACTGCGTGATGTCGGTGAGGCCGCCACACAACAGGTCGCGGACCGTCATTGCCAGTCCGTACACGTCGGCGGCGGGGCCCACGGTTGCGCCTGCCAGCTGCTCGGGCGCCGCATACCCAGGCGAGCCTGCAGGCTCGCCCGGAGCTCCGAGCGCTGCCTCGAAGGCAACTCCGAAGTCGGCAAGGTATGCGTTGCCATCCTCGTCGAGCAGTACGTTCGATGGCTTCACGTCGCGATGCATCACGCCTGCCCGGTGCGCCGCCGAGAGCGCGCCACCCAACTGCTCGACGAGCAGGGAGACGGCGGTCAACGGCCACGGCCCGCCGTGATGGGTGCGCTCGGCGGCCGAGCCGCCACGCAACAGACGCATCACGAGGTAGCCGCCACTCGGGTCGCGCCAGAAGTCGTACAAGGGCACGATGTGCGGGTGCTCGAGCCCAGCGACGATTCTCGCCTCGACCTCGAACCGGCGAATGAAGGCCTCGTCGTCTGCGAGTTCGCTACTGATCACCTTGACCGCGACGTCGCGGTCCACGGAAGCCTGACGGGCGCGCCAGACTTCACCCCACGAGCCCGCGCCGATCTTCTCGATCAGGTCGTAGCTCTTGAGACGCATGGGCTGGGGAGCGGGCGCCGCAAGTGTCGAGTCCTGCTGAAGGATCCGTAGCTCGAGTTGCTGCATCGCTGCAGATGGCTCCAGGCCCACTTCGGCGGCGAGCATCTCGCGGTAGTCCCGGTAAGCGCGCAACGCGTCGGTCTGCCGCCCGCACCGGTACAGAGCCGTCATCAGCTGCTCGCGAGGACGTTCACGGTAGGGACGCTCTGCGACCAACCGCTCCAGCTCTCCGACCAGTTCGGCGTGGTCACCGGTGGCGAGGCGGGCCGTCACCCGGCCTTCTGCCGCCGTGGCCCGCAACTCGTCGAGCCGGACCACTTCGGCGATCGCCCAGGGCTCGTCGGCGAACTCGGCGTATGCCGCGCCTCGCCAGTACGACAACGCCTCGTCGAAACAGCTGAGCGCGGCGACGTTGTCGCCGGACGCCAGGTGGCGATGGCCGGCCCGGACTGCCTCCTCGAAGTCGGCTG
>JANMFL010000032.1:0-20565 GCA_031377945.1 Acidimicrobiaceae bacterium
GACGAGATCGGTGGCGGCCTGTGCGGCGTTCTCGAGGAGTTCGAGGATCTCGTCCATGGAATGCAGTGTATCGAACATATGTTCGACTGTCAACCACGATGATGGAATTGTTCGGAACGGACGGGCTGATGAATCGCGCTACGGTTCCCGCGCCGCAGCCGACGGGGAATCGAGTGGCAGAACGGGGAATCACATGTCTGACGTGCAGTGGCCGGTACCGGGTCCGGGAACGTGGATGCAGGACGCGTCGCACCTTCCTGCTTCGACGACGGCGATCCTCCAGGAGATCTATCCGGCCGGCATGGCCCAGGGGTTCGGCGAGGCGTTCGCCGAGTGGGGCACGCTGCTCGACTCGATGCAGCAGGTGTTCGTCAACGGGTTCCCGTACATGCAGCCGTTGCCGTTCGACGCACCCGGCCCCGACGGTCCGCGCACCCCCGAGTACCTCGGCGCAGAGATCGGTCGACGGGCCGGCGTCGCGGCGGCGGCCTTCGAGCAGAAGATCTGGCGCGGCATCATGGAGCGCTGGGAGAACGAGACGAAGCCGGCCGCAGTCGCCAAGCACCGAGCACTCGCCGCTGTCGACCTGCCGTCACTCGACGATGAAGGCCTGCGTGCACACCTGCACGCGTGCCTCGACCACGCCGCGAAGATGTGGGCGCAACACCACCGTCACAACGGTGCCGCGCTGGTGCCGGTCACCGATTTCGTGCTGCAGGCCGCCGAGTGGGCGCAGCGCCCGCCCGTGCCGCTGTTCATGGTGTTCGACGGTTGGTCGCCCGTGTCGGGCATCGTGCCCATCGAACTGCAGCCCGCGATGGTGGTCTTGCGCGCCGACGACGAGGCTCGCGCCGTCGTCACCGGCGACCTCGACGACGCGGCCGCCGTCGCCGCATTGCGTGCGCGCGTGCCCGAGGTCGAGGAGTACATCCAGGCCTGCGGGTTCCGTCTCGCGGCCGGCTTCGACCTCACCAACCCCACCATCGGCGAACGCCCCGAGCTCATCCGTGGTCGCATTCGCGCTGCGCTCGAGCACGACCACGACACCTCGCTCGAGCGTGCCGAGGAACTGGTGCGCGAGTTGAAGGCCGCCACGCCGCCCGAGCTCCACGACGAGTTCGACGAGCGCCTCGCCGACGCACGGTTGATGTACCGCCTGCGCGACGAGCGCGGCATCTACAGCGATGCTGCGTCGATCGGACTGCTGCGCCTGGCGCTCATCGAGTTGGGCCGGCGCATGTTCGACCGCGGCCGCATCGGTTTCATGTACGACACGCTCGACGTCACCGTCGCCGAGATCGACCAGCTGCTCACCGGTGCGCCGACGCCGACTGCCGAGGAGCTCAGTGCACGCGTCGCTCGCCGCAAGGCACTCAGCGCGGCCGGTGCGCCGCCGTTCCTGGGCGACCCGCCGCACCCGCCGCCGCCGCTCGACGGTCTGCCGCCGTCCATCGTGCGCGTCATGACGGCGTTCGGGTTCGCCATCCAGGGAATCCTCGGCCAAGCCGAGGCGCCGGCCGGCGACCACGAACTGGTGATGGGCATCGGCGGTTCGGCCGGCCAGTTCGAGGGACCGGCCTGTCTGGTGCGCAACTTCGACGACCTGTGGGAGCTGAAGGAGGGTGACGTGCTGGTCACGTCGGCCACGGGCGAGTCGTTCAACGCGTTCCTGCACTTGGTCGGCGCGATCGTGACCGATCACGGCAGCTTCGCCTCGCACGCTGCGATCATGGGACGCGAGATGGGCTTCCCCGCGGTGGTGGGCACGGTCAACGCAACGAGCCGAATCCCTCAGGGCGCGATCGTCCGCGTCGACGGCGCCGCCGGCACGGTCGTCGTCGTCAACATCCCCGACGCCTGAACCTGCACCCCACCGGCTCCGCGAACGCCAGTTCCCGAGGCACGCTGGTGTCAGCCGGGACCGGGAGTCTCGGCCAGGACGGCGCCGTCCTTGCCGACGAACTGGGCAGATGAGTAGGCGACCGGAAGCATCACCATCGCGTAGCGCGCCTCCGGTCGCTCGAACAGGTCTTCCGGGGTGGCGAGGTAGCGGGTGCCGTCCTGGCCGATGACCACCAGTTCACCGTCCACCGGTGTGATCACGAACACCCCTCGCCCTCCGTCGACCGGTACGAGGTTCAGCACCGGATCTTTTTTCAGTCGCCCCGACACGCCACCGGCCGACCCGGTGATCCGAAACGTGTCGAGCGCCAGGCCGACCGAGACTCGATCGTCGGCCACGCGATGGCCGGTGTTCCACACGGTGACCACGTTGCCGAGTTCCGGATCGTGCTCGAGCCCCACGGCGACGTCACCGCCGCTTCCGCCACCGCTACTGCCATCGTCGATCGATTCACCGGTCGTCGGTGTCGTGCTTGCAGTCGATGTGGCCGCGGTTGGCGGCGTCTGGACGATCGGGTCGAAGTTCCAGTCGGGGAGCGCCTCCCACGCCTCGTCGCCGGCGGGGCGGAGCCCCTCGGCGAAGGACATCGCAAGTTCGTCGGAGTCGAGCGCAGGGTCCTCCCCGACGCTCGCCTCCACCGTGAACACCTTGCCGTCACGAAGCCAGACGAGCGTCGTCACATCGATCGCCGCGTGCAGATGGAACCCTGATGAGGTACCGATCCGGGCGGGCTCCCAGCCAGCCTGGTTGCCATACCGCGTCATGCTCGAGCCGTCGTCGTGGATGACGGTGACGTCGACCGCGCCGCCATCGCTGCCCGTCCACCGAACTGCTGATGCCTCCGGGGCAAGGGTGTCGCTGACACGCAGAATGCTGTCCGCCCCGTCCGTCGACACTTCACGAACGTTGGTCGGAAGCGACCGATCGTCGATGGCGGCCACGTTGCCGTCGTAGGTCAGCGTGGCCAGCGCAGTGCGGAGTTCGGAGCGTGAGATGCCGCGCGACTGGGTGGACACGTACGACCGCTCGGTGTCGACGATGCAGAGCGTCTGACCCGACGGTCGATCGCCACAGCCGGCCATGCGACCATTCACCTCGAACTGCTCGACGGCCGTCGTGCCGATGAGCCCCTCGAAGCGTTCTGTGCCGAACGTCATGCCGCCCTCGACGCTGTGATCGACCCACTGCAACACCAGTGTTGGCGCCGTCGGGTCGGCGACCGTGCCATAGAGCGTCGCGCTGAAACCGGGGAAGGGGTCGGTGGCCACGCCGCCACCGTCGCGGGCGCCGACCACGGCCCACCCTTCTGGAACGTCGGAAACGAGATAGCGGAGGTCCTTTGGACCTGTCGGCTGGGCCGGCTGCGGGTCACGATTCGTGAGGGCCACCAGCGCAGCGACGAGCAGCACGATGAAGGCGGCGATGAGCACCGGCCGCAGCCGGCTCGGGCGGGTCGGTCGGTGATCGTGGGTGGCGGTCGACGCGCCAAATGCCGACCTTGCGACGATGGGCCGTCGCGCAGCGGCCTCGCGCAGTGCTGCACCCGCAGCGCGGCCGCGGGCGTCGATGATCGTGACGTCGCTCATCGGTTCTCCTCCATCTGCAGGTCGTCGGCGAGGTTGGCCCGTGCTCGCGAAAGGTGTGTCTTCACGGTGCCGGTGGAGCACCCCAACTGGCGGGCGATCTCGTCGACCGCAAGGTCCTCCACGTAGAACAACGCCGCCGCCCGGGCCTGTTGCGCCGGCAGCCGTCGCACGGCTGCCCAGAAACGCGGGTCCATCGGGTCGGTGTCCGGAGTCCCATCGGTCGTGCGGTTGCCCAGGCGGACGACCGCCAGGGCTTCACGCTGGAGCCGTCGCCACCTCGACACCGACCGGTTCAGCACCAGGCGGCGAACCCACGATGACGGGTCGTCGTACAAGCCCACCTGGTCCCAGCGACGAGCGGCTGCCGCGAACGCGTCCTGCGCCAGGTCTTCGGCGTCGCCCCAGTTGCCGGTGAGCGCGTGGGCCAACGCAAGGGTGCGTTGCGACGTCGACGCGTAGAAGTCGTCGAACGTCATCGCCGTCGAGGCCGGCTCGTGCGTCGCTTCCCGTCCGATGGTCACACTTCCTACTCGCCACGGCACCCGATCCGGTTGACGCGTGGCGCGTCACGCGGAACTCGAGTTCTGCGTGACGGCTGCCGTCGGACGTCGGGTCGGCGTGTGCCGTAGGATCTGCCGCCTACCGATACATGGGAGATCAGCATGGCAACCACTCGGAATGCGACCACGGTCTGGCAGGGCTCGCTGCTGCAGGGTTCGGGTCAGGTCACGCTCGAGAGTTCGGGCATCGGCACGTTCGATGTGTCGTGGCCGGCGCGTTCGGAAGCCGCGAACGGCAAGACCAGCCCCGAGGAGCTCATCGCCGCAGCGCACTCGTCGTGCTTCTCGATGGCGCTGTCGAACGCGCTGACGAAGGATGGCAACGAGCCGACGTCGCTGACGACCTCGGCCGCGGTCACGTTCCAGCCGGGCGAGGGCATCACGGGAATCGTCATCACGGTGCGAGGTGTGGTTCCGGGTCTCGACCGCGACGGCTTCATCGCCGCAGCGGAAGGCGCGAAGGAGAACTGCCCGGTCAGCAAGGCGCTCACCGGCACCACCATCACCCTCGACGCCGATCTCGCCAGCTGATCGTCGGTGAACGGTCCGCAACAGCGTGACTGGATCGCACTCGGACTCGGGTCGTTCATCACGCTCGCCGGGGTGACGCACTTCGCCAACCCGCCGTTCTTCGACGACATCGTGCCGCCCTGGTTGCCGCCCAGCGAACGGTTCTGGACGTACGCGAGCGGCGTCACCGAACTGATCGTCGGGCCCATGCTGCTGGTGCCGCGCACTCGACGGCTCGGCGCGCTCGCGGCGATCGTGCTGTTCGTCGCGGTGTATCCGGCCAATCTCTACATGCTGTGGGATTGGCGCGACCGTCCCGCTGGCGAGCAGTTCATCGCCTGGGCTCGACTCCCGTTCCAGTTCCTCTTCATCTGGCTGGCCTGGAAGGTGTACCGCCGCGAATCAGCGTCATTGAACGCGGCGACGGAGCCGATGATCGCCTGAGTCGTCACGTGGTCGGCGTGGGGTTCACGTCGATGCCGTTGTCGACGCACACGAAGGCGACGGCCCCGTTCGTCGGCGCAAGCACGCACTCGCCGATGCGCCACGCGCGCGAGCCGAGCGCTTCCCTCGTCTCGTCGACGGAGTAGATGCCTCGCCCGTCGACAGTGCGCCACACCGTTGCGACCGGCTGTCCCTCGGTGGTGACCAGTTGCTCGATGAAGATCGCCGGTGCGCGCCTGTCGAGCGCGTCGGCGAAGCACGACCGGCCGGTCTCGTTGTGCTGGCTGGAATCGTCGAGGGTGTTCACTTCGTAGCCGCAGAAGGTGCCACCGGCGAGGTCGAGCGATCCGGAGGGAGCGCCAGCCGGGTCGATGCCGAGGATGGCCAGCGCACGGTCCAGCGCGGCCGGGTCCCCCGACGGTGGCTCCGGATCCGTGCCGGGTCGCCAGACGAACCCGCGGCCGTGCACGCCGGGGCCGCCGCGAACATTGCCGAGCCCACCGCCGAAGGTGAACACGGTGCCGTCACCGTTGGCGATGGCCTGCCCGAACTGGTCGCCCAGCCCGTCGGGCAGCGTGGGGATGACGGAGTAGCTGCCGGCGTCGGCATGCAGGACGTGGCCCTTCACGCCCAGCACTGCGGTGCCGTCGGACGAGACGACGCCCATCAGGTCTTCGGGTGTGGTTGCGGGGAAGGCCGACCACGTGTGCGTGTCGAGCGCGTAGCTGCCGCCATTGGGGACCGTGCGACCCCAGTTGCCGACCTCGCCGCCGTCTGCGCCACCACCGAACGGCGCGTACAGCGCGTCACCGAGACGAGTCATCGGTGTGTACAGCTGGTCCGACACCGGGATGGTCTCCCACGTCCCCGAGAACAGCGAGGCACCCTGCACCAGTGAGGGCGTGGCCGTGTTCTGCGCCTCCGTGAGGCTCTTGGCGAACAGGATCACGGCGTCGCCACCGTCGACGATCTGGCGGTCGTAGCTGGGGCCCAGCGGGTCGTCGGGCAGTGTGGTCCAACTGCCGGCGGCCCAGAGCTGGTCGGGGAAGGCGCCCACCTCGTCGGTACCGGGATACAGCACCAACCCGCTCATGAGGACGCCGGCCAGCCGCGGGTTGCCCGGCACCTCCGCCGGCAGGGCGATCTCGGTCCAGGTGTCGTTGGTGGATGACCACCGTTGCAACGTCGCGTCGATCCCCGACGAGTTCGTCGACGGGTCGCGCACCGACAGCCAGAAGACGTCGCCGTCGACCACCGCCGACGTACCGATGTACGACGACGCATCGGGGAGATCGGCGATGGTGCGCCATGTGTTCGTCGCCGGGTCGTAGGCGGCGGCGTCGTGCAAGGTGTTGCCGTACGAGGCGTAGTCGCACACCGGGCACGGGGCCTGGTCGGTGCCGGCGAACACCACGAACTCCGTGCCAGTCCACAGCACCTGCGCGTCGGCACGCGGCAGCAGCGGTCCAGGTGGTGTCTCGACCCATCCGGAACCACCCGCCGGGTCGGTCGAGTCCGGCGTCGACGTGGATGGCGAAGTACTCGTGGGCGTCGGCGCAACCGTCGCCGGGTCGTCGCGGCCGGTCAGCACCCAGACGCCGCCGATCACGAGGAGCACCGCCGCTGCTGCGAGCAGGACTCGTCGCCCGGCGTCGCCGGGGCGCGGGGCGCCGTCGTGGTCGCCCACGGTGTGGGCGTCGAGGTGATCGGGGTCGGGCACCGACACCGGGTCGGCCCACTCGCTGATCGCGAGCAGGTCGTCGTGCAACGAGCGCTCATCCATGGGGGATCTCCTTCTGCATTGCGGACAGGCCGCGGGCCACCAACGATCGGACGGTCGAGCGGCGCAGGCCGAGCACCTCGGCGATCTCGACGTCGTCGAGTCCGGCGACATGACGCAAGACGATCGCCGCACGTTGCCGTTCGGGCAGGCGCAGCAACACGTCGCGCAGTTCGACCAGGCGGTCGGGCACGTCGGCGGGCGGCGGGTCGAACGGAACGCGTTCGGCGACACCGCGTCGGCGGATGATGCTGATGCACCCGTTCACCACCGACCGCTGCAGGTAGGCGGCCGGGTTGGCCAGTTGGTCCCAGCGGTTGCGCAGGCGCAGAACGGCGTCCTGCACCACCTCCTCGGCCTCGGTGCGACGACCGAGCATGCCGTAGGCCAGGCGCACCAGCGGCGCGTACTGCTGCCGGTACAGCGCGACGAGATCGGGCGGCCACATGCGGGCTTCATCCTTCACCAGTTCCAGCCGCGCCTCGGGTCCCATCACCCGGTTCGACGCACGAGAGCGTCGTTCTGTTGCAGACAGGCCGAGAAAAGCTGGTGCCGGGGAGCGTGTGTCCCATTTCGCCCCTCAGAGAGCGAGGAGCGGCAGCTCTGGGCGGCCGATCTGGGGCGAAATCGTCTCGGAAACCGAGACGATCCAGCCCCAGAAGCGGATTTGGAACGGATCAGCGCGTCAGTCGCGACGGAGTCCGCGCACGATCAGCGCGGTCATCGCCTCTGCGTGGGCGATCGGGTCGAGCACGCCGTCGTTGTCGTCGAACGCGCTGCTCAACGCGGTGAGCGTGTACGGCGCCTCGGCCCCGTGAGCCACGAGGAAGAACAGCGCCCGTGCCGAGACCGGATGGATGACCTCGTCGTCGACGAGCTGACGAACCGTGGCGGCGAACGGCATGAAGGCCGGTTCGAGCACGGTGCGCACGATGTGGTCGAGACGGTCGGACCGCTGCAACCCTTCGCTGTTCATCAGTCGACCGAGCTCGGGTCGTGCCGCAGCGGCGATGAGGAACGCGCGGATCGTCTCGGTCAGTTCGTCGAGCGTGGCAGCGGGCGTCGGCCGTTGAGCCCGCACTCGGGCGATCTCGGCCAGGAACGTCTCGAAGCCGTGGTCGACTGCAGCGAAGTACAGCTGCTCCTTCGACTTGAAGCGTTGGTTGATGGTGCCGTGGGCAAGTCCGAGCTCGGTGTTCAACGAGCGCAGCGACATCGAGTCGTAGCCGTGGCGAGCGAACGCCTCGAGCGCGGCCTGGAGGATCTCGTGGTCCTCACGCAGGCGCGGCCTGCCGCGGGTCTCGGTGCTCATCGGGTCGAGTGTGTCAGCGCGCAGAGCGCGGTGTGCAACGTGCCGACTGCGTCGTCGTCGAGTGCGGCGGTTCGCCAGCCGACGTGCTGGTCGGGTCGGACGAGCAGCGCGCCATCGGGGCCGAGGTCGGCGAAGCCGGGGTCGACCAAGGCGACGTCGAGTGGCACCGCGCCCTCAGCGACTGCGTGGCCCGCCGCCGCCCACTCGGGCGACGAGGTCAGCAGCACGAACCGGTCGAGCGGGACCAGGTCGAGCGTGGAGATGCGCTCACCGTCGCGCTCGATCCAGGCGTGCGGCAGTCGTGCACCGGGATGCGTGGTGGGGACGTAGTCACGTATCGGGTTCGCCGCCTCGGGCAGCGGCGTGCCGTCGTCGACGACCAATCCACCGGCCGGTGTGTAGACGAAGCCCAGCTGCAGTCCGAGCAGGTCGAAGTGCTCGGACTGATTGGCCGTCGCGGCCTGCACCGCGGCGCGGCCCTCGGGTGTGGTGATCGCCGTGCGGTAGTTCGCCCGCGACACGTCGGCGTCGGGGTCGGCGCCCAAGGCCGTGACCACCTCGAACAGCTGCATCGCGTTCTCCAGACTCTTGGACGCGTTGGTCTCGGCCACCGGGCGGCGCTCGCTGCCGTACGTGTCGAGCAGCGACGCAGGTGCCCAGCCGTGGTGCACGGCGGCGAGCTTCCACGCCAGGTTCTGCGCGTCGACTGCGCCGGTGTTCAGCCCCAGCCCGCCGGTGGGCGGAAAGCGGTGCGCCGCGTCGCCCACCAGGAACACGCGACCGCTCGAGTACGACGCGGCGATCTGGCACGACATGTTCCACGGCGTGATGCTGCGCAGGGCGAGGGTCACGCCGGGGTCCGCACCGATGCCGCGACGGAACAACTCGAGGCACCGCTCGTCGGTGTAGTCGGCGAGCTGCTCGACGTCGGGGTTCCAGTCGGTCATGTACACCCAGGTGCCGTCGATGTCGTGGGCGACGTAGGTGCCCCCGATGTCGGGGTCGATCATCCAGTACAGGGTGGCCGGGTGGTCGCCCACGAGGTGACGAAGGTCGGCCTCGACGTGGATGGCGATGAACGCCTGCAGCCGCTGCGGGCCCTCCATCTCGATGCCGAGCCACTTGCGGACTCGGCTGCCGGCGCCGTCGGCGGCGATGACGTACTCGCTGCGGATGGAGCGGGTGGTGCCGTCGACCGCCGAGCGGATGGTGCTGGTGACGCTCTCTGCGTCCTTCACCCCGTCGACCCGTTCGCACTCGGTGAACAACGCCGTCACGTGGTCGCGCAGGATCGGCTCCAACCGGTGCTGCGACAGGTTGCGCAGCGGCGTGGGTGTCACGTCGAGCAGTTCGTCGACCCGGTGCTGACCTTCGAACGGCACGCACCCCAACTCGTCGCCGGTGAGCGAGGTCATCCATCGCACCCACCCGTCCGCCGGCGGACGGCATGCCGCCCACACGCGGTCCATGTCGATGCCAGCGGCGCGCATGATCTCGAAGGTGCGCGCGTTCACCACGTGCGCAGCGGGGGCGGCCTGCGGCTCGTCGCGTCGTTCGACGACCACGTTGTCGACGCCCTGCGCGCTCAACAGCACCGATGTGAGCAGACCGATGGGGCCGCCACCGACGATGAGCACGGTGGTCGCTTCGGGAAGCTGGTCGAGGTGCATCAGATGAGCCCGTCGTAGCTGCCGCCGTCGAGCCCGATGTTCTGCCCGCTGATGTACGACGCCTGCACCGAGCACAGGTAGGCGCACATGTCGCCGAATTCCTTCGGGTCGCCCAGGCGACCGGCAGCGATGGTGGCGACCTGCTGCGCACGGGCCTCGTCCCACGTGATGCCCTGCAGTGTGACGGCCAGCTCGGCCATGTAGCGCTGGCGGTCGGTGTCGAAGCGTTCGGGCAGCAGGTTGTTGATGGTGACGTTGTCGGCGACCACCTGCTTCGACAGTGCCTTGGTGACGCCGGTCAGTCCTGTGCGTGCGCCGATGGACAGTGCCATCAGCGGGTGGGGAGACTTGACCATTGCGGAGGTGATGTTGACGATGCGGCCGAACTTGCGAGCGCGCATGCCCTCGATCACGCCCTGCACGAGCATGAGCGGGGCGAGCATGTTGCTGTCGATCGCGGCGCGCCACGCCTCGAGGTCGGTGTTCATGAAGTCGGCCGGCTTCGGGCCGGCGTTGTTGGTGACGAGGATGTCGGGAGCGTCGACGGCGGCCAGCAACGCTTCGCGCCCCTCGACGGTGTCGATGTCGGCGAGCACCGGGGTGACGGTGACGCCGTACGTCGTGGTGATGAAACCCGCCGTGGTCTCCAACGTGTCGGCGGTGCGACCGTTGAGCACGATGTGCACGCCCTCACCGGCGAGTGATTCGGCGCAGGCCCGGCCGAGGCCGCGGCTCGAGCCGCAGACGATTGCCGTGCGGCCACGGATGCCGAGGTCCATGTCAGCGTCCTGCGGCTTCGCGGGCCTTGGCGATGTCGGCGATGTCGGCGGGCTCGAAGAAGTCGGCCTTGATGCCCGACGAGTTCCACGCGGCCACCTCGAACGGGTTCCAGTCGTCACGGAACTGCTGGGCTGCCCACGCGTCGTCGTCGTGGATCTGGTCCATGTCGGTGTACAGCTCGAACATGCCGCCGGCGGGGTCGAGCAGGTACCAGAACATGTTCGCACCGACCACGTGGCGACCGAGACCGGCGACGCTGCAGTCGGGTCGTTCGGCCATGATCTTCGACCCGGCCAGACCGATCGCGTCGACGTCGTCCATCTCCATCGCGTAGTGGTTCATCACCGGCACGTTCGACGGTGCCAGCAGCATGTTGTGGTGGTCGTTCGAGCAGCGGATGAAGTAGGCGAAGGTGCCCAAGGCGTCGGACACCTTGAAGCCGAGTCCGTCGACGTAGAAGGCGCGGCTGGCCTCGACGTCGGTGGTGCCGAACACGACGTGGCCGACTCGGCGCGGCGCCCGGGGCAGTTGGTCGACGCAGGCACGTGAGCGGCGGTCGACGCGCCCGGTGTTGCCGGGCTGGTTGAACTGCCGCGGCGACGGGGGTGTGATGGCTGCGGCGCCGGTGACTTCGACGACGACGTCGTGGTCGAGCACCGGGTCGGCGGCGCGCAGCGTGCCGTCGCCGCGCACCGACGCGATGCCGAGCGCGTCAAGGCGCGAGGCGATGGCGTCGAGGTCGCGCTCGGTCTCGCACGCGACGCGCATGGTGGCCACGTGGCGGTAGGCGCCCTCGCGGAGACGCAACTGTGACGGCCGATCGGCAGTGCCGAGTACACCGGGAGCGGTGACCTGCATGCCGCGGGCCACCCAGAACTGCTCGAGTTCGGTGGGTGCCGGCACGGCCAGCTCCAGATCCAGCAACGACGTCAAGCCCATGATGGTCCCTCCTCGACGGGGCCCCCTGTGCGCCGTCGAGGTCAATCTAGACTATTTCTCTCCACCTGTCCAGAATCATGGGTCGGGACGCACGAGAGGCGGGCCCGTGGGGGCCCGCCTCGATCGTGGGGGGGAATGTGGGAGGTCGGCGGTGCCGAGTTCAGGTCGCCGCGGCGAAGCGGGCCAGCCCGAGCTCCTGCTCGATGGCCTGACGGGGGCGGGCGCCGACCACCTGGCCGGTCAGCTCGCCGGCCTGGAACAGGCCGATGGTGGGGATGCCACGGATGCCGTAGGTCGAGGCGACGGCCGGGTTGGCGTCGACGTCGACCTTGACGACCTTGATGGCGTCGCCGTACTGCTGTGCCAGGGCTTCGAGTTCGGGGGCCACGGCGCGGCACGGACCGCACCAGGCGGCCCAGAAGTCGACGACGACCGGCACGGTCGAGTCGAGGACCTCGGTCTGGAAGGTGGTGGTGTCGTCGGCGTGCACGACGGACATGGGCTGTCTCCTTGATCGGCGGCCCGACTACGGACCGTTGTACTGAGCATCAACACATACCCCTCTGGGTATATTCCCGGGATGTCGCCATGGCATGATCATGGGGCCCGATGGGCGTGACGCATGCCTCCCGAACCCCGACCTCTCCCCGAGCCGCCCCCGCTCGACCCGCCCGACCCGATGATCGACACCGCGCCATCGACCCGCCGGGTGCTCGTCGCCGTGGCCATCGCGCTGGCCCTCGTGGTGGTGGCGATCCTTGTCGGTCGGGCATTGCTGCAGGCCGACGCGGCGCCGGTGCATCCCGAGTTCCGTTTCGTCGTCGCCGGCCTCGATGCCGGCTGGCGGCCGGTCGCGGCGAAGGACGAGGGTGTGAACACCGGACCGCCGTTCCCCGACGCGGCGATCGTGCTGCTCGGAACGGCGGGCGACCCGACCCGTCCGGCGATGGAACTGGTGTGGCGCACCGACGACGGCGCACCGGGCTACGAGAGCCTCGCCGCATCCACGGGGATGACGCCGTTGAACACGGCCACCGGCCGACCGGCGTCGTGCGCCGACCAACCCGACGGCACGGTGCTCTGCTACGTCGACGAGCGCGAGCGGGGTCTGCAGCTCCGCGCCAACGATGTGTCGCTCGACGAGATCCGCGAGGTGGTCGATGCGTTGTCCTTCGTCGACGACACCCCGCGGCTCGACACGACGGCCTTGCCCGCCGACCTGCAGCAACTCGCTGCGGGCCGCATCGGGAGCACCGGTCTGGTTCCCAATGGCAGCGCCGACCATCCGGGGGTGTCGAGCGTGCTCTACGCAGGCCCGTCGCAGGGCAGTGCGTTGCTCGTGGTGGGCGACGCGGCGCGCCAGGAGCCGGCCTCCAGCGGGGTGACCGTGCAGTGGGAACGGCGCGCGGCAGACGGGCAGGACTACTTCGTCAGCAGCGGCGACGATTCGGCGTACGCGATGTGGCGACGCGATGGCAAGGCGTTCTGGCTGCGCTGGTCCGCCGACGACGTCGACGGGCTGCTCGCTCTGGCGGCCACGGTGCGGCCAGCCACTGAACCCGAATGGACCGCCATGCCGGTGCGGCCCGTCCTCGACGGGTCCGCCGACGCCTCCGGCTGAAAGACGTCATCTCCCCCCGAGCCCTTGCCGATGAAGAGATGTGGACATCGAGCTCGACGAGGTCGTGCCGCGCCGACGGCCGAGACAGGTGTGGTGGCTCGCGGTCCTCGGCATCGTCGGTGTGGTCGCCGGCGCCGCCGGCTTCGCCTGGTCGCGCCGCAGCGACGACCCCGGGTACCTCGGCGTCGCCAGGCCGGCCGGCCCGCAGCCCGACCTGCGCTGGACACTCGATCAGATGCCGGCGGGGTGGACGGCGTTCGGAGCCGCCGAGATGGTGCCGCCAGGGTTCACGTTCAGTTGGACGACGATGGGTTCGTTCCGCATGACGGCGTACGGCACCACCGACGACCCGCTGGCTCCGACGATCGTGTTGGGTGTCGGTGGCGACCTGAACGAAGGGGGAGCAATGGCCGCCGCTTCGAAGCAGGTGTCTCGCATCGACGCGAACGGTGTGGTCGGATCCTGCGGCACGGAGGAGTTCGGCTGGCAGCGCTGTCTCGTCGCCAAAGGTGATCGGTCGGTGCAGACTCACTCACGGGGGATGACCGACGATGAGTTGCGGGCCGTCCTCTCCACGTTGCACGTCGTCGACGGAGCCCCCGCAGTGGATGTCGGCTCCTTGCCCGTTGGCATGTCGTCGCTCGGTTCGTGGCGCAACGAGGTACCGAGTGCGATCAGCGCTGTGCACGATGGAGCCGTCGTCGCGTTCATCGCCTTCGGTGGCACCGACGGCAAGGTGGGCCTGCAGGTCGGTCATGCTGCCGACCAGCAACTCGCGTTCGCGTTCGAGACCCGTGCGCTGCATGCCACCGAGGTCGACGGTGTGACGTACTACGAGGGCGAAATCGTCGACTCGCTCTTGCGAACGCTCAACTGGGAACACGACGGCTTCGCCTTCGAACTGAATGTGTTCGGAGTGACGGACTTCGACCTGATCGACATCGCTCGCGGACTTCGGCCGGCGTCGGCGGCCGAGTGGGCGGCTGCCGTGACCGCAACACCGATCGCCATGGAACGCCAGGACCAGTCGACCACGTCGAGCGGCCCCACGACGACAGAGCCGCCCATCGTGGAACTCGCCGCGGACGACATCGTGGACACTCAGGTGACGGCCACTGCGTCGCTGCTGCCCGAGGGCGGCGGGCTGGTGGTGCACGCGCCGGTACCGGGTATGGCCGACGTGCCGTTCACCCTGCTCCCGCTTCCCCAGGGTTACTCCACGGCGTTGGGCGATGGCGACTACACGCTCTCGGGCTACGACGGCGATGGTGCGTACCGGCTGTGGGGCATCGGCAACGATCGTTTCGATGGTGCGTACGTGTACACGACGGACATGGTGTCCACGACGCTGCGCGTGATTCGCACGTCGGGCGAGCGGTACAACGTGGATCTCGTCGACGTCCCGGGCGATCCGGGGCGGCGGGTCGCGTACATCGCGGTGCCGCTCGGCGAGTTGTGGGGCGCCGACGTCATCGACACCTTCGGCAAGGTGCTGGATCGATTCGGCCTGTCACTGGACTGAGCCCATCGCGCCGTGCCGAGCCCGGGGTTCAGCCGGTCACCCCCCTTCGAACCTCACCCCTCACCCCTCACACCTCGACCCTCAACCCATGTAGACGGTGTGGCGCTTGTGGACCGCGTCGCGGTCCATCGGGTCGGCCGTCGCGAACCGGGTGATCAGCTCGCGCCTCAGTTCGGCGAACGGGACGACGGCGTCGACCACCATCTCGCCGGCGAGGCGATAGAGGTCGACGTCCTCCTCGTACTCGGCCCGCCGCTCGGCGACGTACGCGGCACGTTCGGCAGGGTCGACGATGGCCTGGATCTTGTTGGCGTAGACGGCGTTGACGGCGGCCTCGGGTCCCATCACGGCGATCTTCGCCGTGGGGAGCGCGAGCGTGGCGATCGGATCGAACGCAGGGCCGGCCATGGCGTACAGGCCGGCGCCGTACGCCTTGCGCACCACGACGCAGATCTTCGGGACCGTGGCCTCGGTGACGGCAGTGATCATCTTCGCCCCATGGCGGATGATCCCGGCGCGCTCGACCTGGGTGCCGATCATGAAGCCCGGCACGTCGGCCAGGAACACCAGCGGGATGTTGTACGCGTCGCACATGAAGACGAACCGCGCCCCCTTGTCGGCCGAGTCGCCGAACAGCACGCCACCCTTGTGCATCGGGTTGTTGGCGACGATGCCGACCACATGACCATCGAGCCGGGCGACGCCGGTGGTGAGCTCGGGGGCGAACAATGGCTTGAGCTCGAAGAACGAGTCGGCGTCGACCAGACAGTCGACGACCCGGTGCATGTCGTAGCCGGCCGCCTCGATCTCCGGAAGCTCGGCGCGGGTGAGCTCGCGTGCGGGCGGCTCGCCGGCGGCCACCGGGGGGCGATCGCGCCACCGCTCGGGCAGGTAGCTGAACAAGTGCTTGGCCTGTTCGATCGCGTCCTCGTCGTCGACGGCCAGGTTGTCGCCGCAGCCCGACACCGTGGCGTGCATCCGCGCCCCGCCCATCTCCTCGAGCGTGACCTTCTCGCCGATGACCTCTTCGGCCATGCGCGGCGACCCGAGGTACATGGATGCGTTGCCCTCGACCATGATGACCACGTCGCAGAAGGCCGGGATGTACGCGCCACCTGCGGCGGACGGGCCGAACAGGCAGCAGATCTGCGGCACCTTGCCGCTGAGCTTCACCTGGTTGCTGAAGATGCGGCCGGCGCCGCGGCGGCCGGGGAACAGTTCGACCTGATCGGTGATGCGCGCCCCGGCCGAGTCGATGAACCAGAAGATGGGCAGCTCGTGCCGCAGCGCGTACTCGGTGACCCGGATGATCTTCTCGACGGTGCGTGCACCCCACGACCCGGCCTTCACGGTGGGGTCGTTGGCGACCACGAGTGCCGGTCGGCCGTCGACACGACCGTGTCCGGTGACCACACCGTCGGTCGGGAGATCGGCGGCCATCGTGTTGGCGAGCAGGCCGTCCTCCACGAACGTGCCCTCGTCGAACAGCAGCGCCAGCCGGTCGCGCACGAACAGCTTGTGCTGCGCGGCGAGTTTCTCGCCCTGGCTGTGCAGGTTCCCCGCACGCGCTCTCGTGGAGCGCGCCTCGAGGTCTTCGTGTTCGTTCACAGCGCGGCCTCCAGGCCCAAGCCTCGCGCGATCACCAGGCGTTGGATCTCGCTGGTGCCCTCGCCGATCTCGAGGATCTTCGCATCGCGGTAGAAGCGGGCCACCGGGTTGTCCTCCATGAAGCCGCTGCCACCGAACACCTGCGTCGCCACGCGAGTGGCGTTCACCGCGGTCTCGGTGCTGTATAGCTTGGCCATCGCGGCCTGCTGGCGGAACGGCCGGTCGGTGTCCTTCAGCCGTGCGGCGGCGTAGGTGAGGTGACGGCTGTTCTCGACGGCGACGGCCAGGTCGGCCAACTGGAACGCGAGCCCCTGGAACCGACCGATGGACCCACCGAACGCCTGGCGCTCCTTCGCGTATTGCACGGCGAGGTCGAGGCAGGCCTGCGCGCAGCCCAACGCGAGCGCGCTGATGGCGATGCGACCGTCGTCGAGGATGGCCAGGAAGTTGCGCAGCCCGCTGCCGCGCGGGCCGAGCATGTTCGCCGCGGGCACACGGCACTCGTGCAGCGTGATGCCATGCGTGTCGCTGGCGTGCCAGCCGAGCTTGCGGTACGCGGGCTCGATGATCATGCCGGGCGTGCCGGCGGGCACGACGAACGACGAGATCTCACCGACATCGGTGAGCGCGGTGACGGTGATGATCGAGGTGATCGGCGTGCCCGAGTTGGTGATGAACGCCTTGCTGCCGTCGAGCACCCACTCGTTGGTCGCCGTGTCGTACCGGGCGCGGGTGCGGGTGCCACCCGCGTCGCTGCCGGCGTCGGGCTCGGTGAGGCCGAAGGCGCCGAGACGGCGGCCATGCACCAGGTCGGGCAACCACTGCGCCTTCTGCTCGTCGGTGCCGAACGAGTGAATGGGGTTGGCACCCAGGCCGACGCCCGCCGACAGGGTGATGCCGAGGCTCTGACTGACCGCGCCGATCTCCTCGATGGCGATGCACAGCGACGTGAAATCGCCGTCGCTGCCGCCCCACTCGTCGGGGAAGACGATGCCGAACAGGCCGAGGTCGGCCATCGCCGCCACGGCGTCGAGCGGCAGCTCGCCAGCGGCCTCCCAGCGGTCGACGTTCGGTGCCAGCTCGCGGCGGGCGAAGTCGCGCACCACCTGACGGAACGCCACGTGTTCGTCACTGAACTCGGTCATCGTCCACCCCCTCGGCTTCGGGACCTCGCGAATCTACCCCTTCCTTAACGATCGTTCAAGGGCGGTGCCGCCGACTTCGGATCGTGCTTGCTACGGTGAAGCCGTGCTGAACCCCGTCACCAAGTGGCATCACGCCGTGGTCGCGGCGGCCGCGGCGATCATCCCCGTTCTCGTGCTCCTCGGAGTTGCGGGCGACGGGCTCCACGGCGAACGATTCGAGGCCAAGCAGGTGCTGGTCACGCCGGCCGGCGACGGTGTGCGCATCCGTGAGACGGTCGACATCGACTTCGGCAACACGGCCCGTCATGGCTACCGACGCACCGTCCGCAACGACTTCGGCGCGCCGATCGACGTCGTTGCGTCGTCGCCCGACGCGCCCGACGACCTGGCCGTCTCGAACCTCGGCGCCGAGACCGAGATTCGCATCGGTGACGCGAACTCGACCATCACGGGGCAACACCGCTACATCCTCGAGTACACGTTGCCGAACGCGAACATCACTCAGGGCCGACTTCGGCTCGACGTCATCAGCAGCGATGAGACGCTCGAGACGGTCCGTTTCGAGGTGGTCGTCGCCGGAATGGACCTCACGTCGCCGCAGTGCCTCACGGGAACGGCGTCCGGCGAGATCGCCGGTGGTTGTTCGTTGGCGCAGGACGGCGACGTGTACCGAGCCGTCATCGAGCCTTTGCCGGCCGGACAGGGCATCGCCGTCGCCGGCGACATCACCGGCACGCGCACCCCGGCCGCGGTCGCCGAGCCGGCAGCGCCTCCTCGCCGAAACCCGAACCGATGGCCCATCCTTCTGGCCACGATCCTCATCGGGGTGGCCACGGGAGTCGGCACGTACCAGGTGATGCGCCGTCGCGGCCGAAACGTGGTCGGCGGCACCGGACCCGCGGACGCGGCCTTCGGTGGTTCGTTCGGCCGTCCCTCGGGCCCTGGGCGGTTGGTGACCGACCGCGAACTGGAAGCGATGGCGACCACCGAGTTCGAGGCACCGCGTGGCCTTCGCCCGTGGCATGGTGCGCTGCTGCTGCGTGAACGAGTCGACAACGACACGGTGTCGGCATGGTTCTCGGACCAGATCGCCCAGGGCATCGTCGAGCTCGACGACGACGGAAAGCGGCTCACCGCCGGCCAAGGGCTGGAGCACGCTGCGCCCATCACCCGTCAGCGCATCGAGACGCTGCTCGGCGACGACGCCGAACTGAGTCTCGGGTCGTACCAGCCGAAGCTGTCGACGCTGTGGAAGGAGATCCAGGCCGAGCAGGTGGTGGCGGCGCGGGAGTCGGGCTGGTGGGAGGTCAACCCACCGGGAACCCCCAGTTCGGCAACCTCTGCGGGCGGTGCGCTCGCCGTGGTCATGCTGGCCGTGCTGGCCTTCGTGTTCTTCACCGACCTGCGCCATGCCGCAGCGGCGTGCATCGTCGGATCGTTCATCGTCGCCCTCGCCGTCGCCGTGGTGGCGTATCGACCGCTGCTCCCGCGGCGCAGCGCCTCGGGAAGTGCTGCGGCACTGCAGTCCGAGTCGTTCCGCCGCTTCCTGAAGGCCAGCGAGGGCAAACACGTCGACTGGGCGTGGAAGCACGGCCTGCTGCGCGAGTACAGCGCCTGGGCGGTCGCCCTCGGCGCAGCCGACGCGTGGGGTCGTGCGGTCGCCGCGAGCGCGGTGCCACCGCCAGAGATCTCGGCGAACACGGCGCCGCTGCTGATGTACTCGTACGGCTCGGCCTGGCAGTCGTCGCACACCGCGCCGTCCAGCTCCGGCAGTGGGGGCGGCGGTGGCGGTGGCGGCTTCTCCGGTGGTGGCGGATTCGGCGGCGGTGGCAGCTCGGGGAGCTGGTGAGGTGACTGCTGCCGTCACGGGTCGAGCAGGCCGCGCCGAGCAGATCGTCGATGCCGCGGCCCGGCTGTTCGCCGAGCGCGGGTACGGCGCGACCGGCATCGACGACATCGGCACCGCCGTCGGTGTCAGCGGCCCGGCGATCTACTGGCACTTCAAGGGCAAGCAGGCGCTCCTCGCAGCGATGCTCACCGACGTGAGCCAGCGACTGTTGGCGCAGGGGCAGCAGTGTGTCGCTGCGGCCGACGACGCCGAGGCTGCTCTGAGCGCGCTCGTGCAGGAACAGGTGACGTTCGCGATGGACCACCCCGACCTCATCGTCGTGCACGCGCGCGAGTTACGACACCTCGACACCGACCAGGCTCACGGCGTGCGCCTGCTGCAACGCCAGTACGTCGACGTATGGGTCGACGTCATGCAGCGCCGCTATCCCTCGGCGTCGCGAAGCTCCCTGGCCGCCGGTGTGCAGGCGGCGATCGGGTTGATCAACTCCACCCCGTACGTGGGCAAGGTGCCGCGTCGTACGCTCGCGCCGATGCTCACCGATATGGCGCTCGCAGCCCTCCACGCCGTCGGGACCTCGCGAACTTAAGTTCCTGGTGAACACCGCGAACTTAAGTTCGTGGTGAACGCGGCTACTGGAGGCCTGCGTACGCGCCACCGTCGACCGGGATGGCCGAGCCGGTGATGAACTGCGCAGCGTCGCTGCACAAGAACGCGGCGATACGGCCGAAGTCGTCGGGGTCGCCGAGCTTCTTGGCGGGGATGCCCTGGGCCACCGCGTCGGGGTCGGCGTAGAGCCCGACCAATCGGTCGGTGCGGTGCAGGCCGGGCTGCAACGAGTTCACGGTGACGCCGTTCGCGGCCACCTCGAGCGCCAGCGTCTTCAGGAAGCCGGTCACACCTGCGCGGGCCGTGTTCGACAGGATGAGGTGGGCGATCGGTTGACGAACCGAGACCGACGTGATGGCCACGACGCGGCCCCAGCCGCGTTCGGTCATCGCCGGCACGGCGGCCTTGCACATGGCGACCGTCGACAGCAGGTTCAGCTGCAGCGCGGGAAGGTAGGCGTCGAGGTCGGTGCTCGCGAAGTTGCCGGCCGGCGGCCCGCCGGCGTTGGCGATGAGGATGTCGATACCGCCGAGCAGCGAGGTTGCCTGCTCGACCATCGCGCCGACCTGGCCGGTGTCGCTGACGTCGGCGACGAGCGTGTGCACGTCACCGTCGACGCTCGCCGCCGCTGCGTCGAGTCGCTCCTGCGAGCGGGCCACCAGCACGACGCGCGCGCCGTCGGCCGCGAGGGCGCGGGCGGTGCCCAGACCCAACCCGCTGGATGCGC
>JANMFL010000096.1:0-3076 GCA_031377945.1 Acidimicrobiaceae bacterium
CGTCGCCGGCGACGAGTCCACGAAGGTCGTCGCCGGTGTGAACGTGCGCGAGATGCGCACCAGCGACGTCGGGCACCCCTCGTCGAGCGCCCGTCGCCACCACCACCACGTCGGGTTGCAGCGCGCCCACGCTGTCGACAGAGGCAGCGGTGTCGAGGTGCACGGTGACGCCCGCCGCCGCGACCTCGTGTTCCAGCCATTCCACAAGGGGCTGGTTGGCCGGCGTGGTGAGCTGTGAGAACCAAGCCGTTCCACCCAGCCGACCGTGGCGCTCGAGCAAGGTGACGCGATGCCCACGGAGCGCCGCGAGGCGGGCGAGTTCCATGCCGGCAGGGCCACCACCGACGACCACCACGTGACGCGCGACCTGCACGAGCGTGGTCGGCAGCGCCGCTCGCTCCTCGTGGCACAGGGCCGGGTTGACCGCGCAGCGCGGCGGTGCGTCGAAGAAGTTCTGCTCGACGCACACGTAGCAGTTGATGCACGGCCGCACCGAGGCTCGCCGGCCCGCAATCAGTTTGTCGACCAGCTCCGGGTCGGCCAGCTGCTGGCGGCCCATCGAGACGAAGTCGCAGTCGGCATCGGCGAGCATCTCTTCGGCCAACTCCGGCAGCAGGCGTCCGACGGCGATGACAGGGATGCCAACCACGCGCTTCACCGCACGTGCGAGGTCGCGGTAGCGACCGACCACGCTGGGCAGCGGCCCCTCGGTGAAGTCGGCGAACGGGTTGTGCGCATTGGCCGAGACGTGGATGGCGTCGGCACCGGCGGTCTCGATGAACGGGGCGAGCGCAGCGACGTCCGCGGCGTCGATTGCTCCCGCGACGCCGAACTCCTGCCCGTTGATGCGCACGACGATCGGGAACCCGTCACCGACCCGCGAGCGAACCGCGCGCACCACGTCGACGGTGAGCCTGGCCCGGTTCTCGGCCGAGCCACCCCAACGGTCTGTTCGATGGTTGTACGCGTTGGAGAGGAACGTGGAGAGCAGGTAGCCGTGCGCGGCGTGGATCTCGACGGCGTCGCAACCGGCCGCCTGCACCCGAGCTGCTGCGTCGGCGAACTGACCGACGACCCACGCCAGATCGTCCTCGTCGGCGACCTTGTAGCTCGCCGACTTGCCCTGCCCCGCCGAGGCCAGGCCGAGCAGCTCGGGCATCGTGTTGTCCGCCAACGCATCGAGCGCGAACCCCGGCACCGGCACCGACGGCACCAGCAGTGCGCGGCCCTCGGCGGTGTCGACCTGGGCGACCTTGCCGTGGTGACAGAGCTGGATGCACAGTCGCCCCCCGGCCGCGTGGACCGAGTCGGCGAGCGCGCGCAGACCGGGGATGAAGCGGTCGTCGGAGAGGCCGGGTTGGTGCCGCGACGTGGCGCCCACCGGCCACGAGACAGCGCCGGACCCGGTGATCACCATTCCCGCTCCCCCGCTGGCGCGGGCGGTGTAGTGCGCGATCTCACCAGCGGTGATGACGCCCTCATCGCACAGGTTCATGTCCATTGCGGGTAACACGACGCGGTTCTTCAGCTCGAGCGATCCGATGCGACCCGGGTTGAGCAACTGTGGGAACGACCCGGTCGGCGACGGCACACTCACCAGCCTTTGAACTGCACGTCGCGTCGCTCGATGAAGGCCTGCACGCCCTCTTGGAAGTCGTCGGTACGGCTGGCCAGCTCCTGTGCCCACGCCTCGTCCTCGAATGCGGCGCGGCGATCGCTGTCGGGCGAACGGTTGAGCAACCATTTCGAGAGCGAGACGGCCTTCGTGGGCGCGATCGCGAGGCGCTCGGCCCAGGCAGTTGCGGTGGCGGCCAGCTCGTCGGCGGGCACGCAGCGATTCACCAGTCCGATGCGCTCCGCTTCCGCCGCAGAGAGGTCGTCACCGAAGAAGACGAGCTCCTTGGCCTTGGCCAGACCGATCAGCCGCGGCAGCATGTACGCGCCGCCGCCGTCGGGGGTGATGCCGCGGCGCACGAACACCTCGATGAACTTGGCGGTGTTCGCGACGAGCACGAGGTCGCAGGCCAGCGCGAGGTGGGCGCCGAGGCCGGCTGCGGTGCCGTTGACTGCGGCGATGACGGGCTTCTCGCAATCCATCACCGACGCGACCAGTCGCTGCGCGCCGCGCTTGATGTTGCGACCGACATCGCCCATGGTGCGCTCGGGTGCACCCTCGGGCCGTGGCGAGTCGGCAATGCGCGACACGCGCAGGTCGGCGCCGGTGCAGAAGTGCTTGCCGTTGGCGGTGAGGACCACCACACGCACGTTGAGGTCGCTGCTCGCTGCATCGAACAGGTCGATGATGCGATCGCGTTGATCGGGTGTGATCGAGTTCGCTGCGTCGGGCCTGTTGAGCGTGACGCGGGCAATGCCGCGCTCCACGCTGTACAGCAGATCGTCGTCACTCATCGGGTCGCCTCCTGAAGCGATGGTCAATCTGCCACCATCGCGGCCGTGACCGTAAAGGTGTCGCGCCCCGACCGCAGCACGGTGCCCGGTACCGCACCGGTGGCCCGACAGTGTTCGACGATTGCCACGCCGTTCACCAGCACCCGCTCGACACCGTGCGAGCCGGCGGTGAGGCGCGACGAGTTGCCCGGAAGGTCGGCGACCAGCATGGCCTGCTCGGAGTCGACCGTTGCCGGGTCGAAGACCACGATGTCGGCGTGCGCACCCTCGCGCAGCACACCTCGATCGCGCAGGCCGAACAACGATGCGGGTGCGGAGGTCATCATGCGGATGGCCTGCTCGACGGTCACGAGTTGACGCCCACGCAGGCAGTCGGCGAGGAACCGGGTCGGGTACGGGGCCCCGCACATGCGGTCGAGGTGGGCACCGGCGTCGGAGCCACCGATCATCGCGCGCGGGTCGTTCCACAGCTCGGCGCGCATGCGCCACGACTCGGCGTCGTCGTCCTGCGGTGTGGGCCACCACACGGTACGGAGATCGTCGGCGATGGAGATGTCGAGGAAGGTGCCGAAGGACGAAGCGCCCCGTTCGGCCGCGATGTCGCGCACGGTGCGCCCCTTCAGGCCGTGGTTGTCCGCGCCGTAGGTGTCACCCACCACGTAGTCGC
>JANMFL010000106.1:0-7707 GCA_031377945.1 Acidimicrobiaceae bacterium
TGACCCGCCTGGGCATCGCCATGGGCGGTCACGCGGCGACGTTTGCAGGGCTGGCCGGGATGGGCGACCTCATCGCCACTTGCTCGTCGAAACAGAGCCGCAACAACATGGTGGGTTTCCAGCTCGGAGAGGGCAAGCTGATCGCCGAAGTGCTGGCATCGATGAACATGGTGGCCGAAGGTGTGAAGAGCTCGCCGAGCGTGCTCGACCTCGCCCGACGTCATGGTGTCGAGATGCCCATCACCGAACAGGTCGTGGCCGTGTGCCACCAGGGTCGCCCGGCCAAGGAGGCACTGACCTCGTTGATGCAGCGCACCCGGAAGAGCGAGATGGAGTGACCCGCATGAGCACTGGCACGAGCACCGGCGGCGTGAGCACCGGATCGCTGGGCGGTCGATGGCGAGCCACCGTCACTCCGTGGGGTGGCATCGAACCGTGGCACGACGAACCGACCCTCGACTGGCACATCGCCGCCGACGATCGTTGGCACAGCCCGCAGCGAGAGGCCGCTGTTCGACAGCGGCGCATCGAGGGCACGGCGGTGTCCGAGACGCGAGTCAAGATCCCCAGTGGTGACGCGGTGCAACGTGTGTACTCGGTCCCCGACCACGGTGGCCTGACGCTCATCGAGATCGAGAACTCGTCGCCGCTCCCCATCGCCGTGGCCTTCACCCGTGGCGATCTGCTGACACCCCGTCCGCCCACCGCACCCATCGAGGGCATCGATCTGCCGGCCGGCAGCGTGGCGTTCCCCATCGGCCATCACGCGACGCTCACCGTCGCCCTGGCGCACGATGGTCGCGGCGCCGGCCCGCTGCCGGACGGCCTGCCCACCGCGGCCGGCGTCGTGCGTGGCTGGTTGGCGATGGTCGAGCGAGCCAGTCGGCTGCTGGTTCCCGACCCGTTGCTCGCCGAGCGCATCGTGGCCGAGCGCTGCGAGTTGGCGCTCGGTGGCCCCCCACACCCCGACGACGACCCGGTGGGATTCCTGCTCGGCGTCGGCCAACTGGTGCGCATGGGCGAGCAGGCCGATCCATGGCTGCCCGACGTGGCGCACGCCCTCGAGTTGGCCGCCAAGAGAGGCCAGCACGACTGGGCGTTCGATGCAGCGGTGGTCGCGAGCGACGTCGTCTTCGACGCGGCGGGCGACGGCATGGCCCGCAAGGACCTGGCTGCGCTGCGTTCGCTCGTGAAGGTCGACGCCGACCTGCCTGCGGCGCTGCCCGACGAGCCCGCTCGGCTGGTGACGTGGGTCGAGCTCCGACTGGCGCAGCCGTCGCATGACGGCGTGGCCCTGTTGCCCGTCGGCTTCCCCGACGGTTGGGCCGGCGAGCACTTCGAGGTCTACGGGCTGCCCAACGGCCTCGGTGGAACCGTGAGCTTCGCCGTTCGGTGGCACGGCGCTCGCCCGGCGGTGCTGTGGGAGCAGACCGATCCGACCACCACGGTCACCTCGCCACTGCTCGCTCCCGATTGGGCGGCGAACGAGGCGAAGGGTGAGGCGTTGTGGCCCGAGCCCGCCGGCCTGCTGCCGCCACCCCCTGCCGAGGGTGAATCCTTCAGCTGATGTGCGACGTCCTGGTGGCGCTGCCATCGGCCACCGCCGACACGGTGACGCTGTTCGCCAAGAACAGCGACCGGCCCCCTCGCGAACAGCAGTCGATCGAATGGTCGCCGTCGCGGCGCGACGGCGGGTCGCTGCGGGTCACCCACATCCAGGTCGACGCGCACCGGACGGGAACGCTGAACTGCGTGCTGTCACGTCCCGGATGGTGCTGGGGTGCCGAGCACGGTGTGAACGAGGCCGGTGTCGCCGTCGGGAACACCACCGTGTACACGACGCTCGACCCCCGGGGAACGCCGGTCGGTTTGACCGGCATGGACCTCGTCCGTCTGGCGCTCGAACGCGCCGACACGGCCGAGCGGGCGGTCGACGTGATCACATCGTGCCTCGAACGGTACGGCCAGGGTGGAAGCGGCCACGATCCCGCCCTCGTCCCTCGCGGCCGACCGTACTGGAACGCATTCCTCGTCGCCGATGCCACCACGGCGTTCGTGCTGGACACCAGTGGCACCGACTGGGCGGTCGAGCAGGTGCTCGACGTTCGTGCGATCTCGAACCGCACCACGATCCCTGCGTTCGATGCTGCGCACCGGCACCCGCGTCAACCGGTCGAACGACTCGTCGATCCCCGGTGGCACGCCTCGCAACGCGCCCTCGCCGCCCGTCCGGTCTCGGTCGGCGCGTTGCAACGACACCTCCGTTCTCACGACTCGTGTGGCGAGCCCGGCTGGAGTGTGTGCATGCATGCCGACGACGTCGAAGCCACCACCGCGTCGATGATCGCCGAGCTCCGCGCCGATGGCGGCAGCACGTTCTGGACCGTCGCTGGTCACCCGTGCGAGCACGAGTACACGTCGTTCCCCTTCGCCGACGCACCGAGCCGGTTGTCGCTCACCGCGTAGAGTTCGTTGCGTGGCCCTGCAGCCGGACCTTTCGTTCGTCGAGGTGGCATCCCGCGAGCAGTGGCGCTCCTGGTTGGCTGCGCACCAGGAGCAGCCGACGGGGGTGTGGGCGGTCACGATCAAGCGCGGCGCACTGCGTGTCGGCGACGAGTTCGTCTCTGCGCGTGATCTGAACGAGGAGTGTCTCTGCTTCGGCTGGATCGATTCTCGTCCCGCGAAGGTGGACGATCGTCGCTCCGCGCTCTTGTGCACACCGCGCAAGCCGCGCAGCGGTTGGTCGAAGGTGAACAAGGACCGTCTCGAGCGTCTGCTCGCGGAAGGGCTGGTGGCCCCGCGCGGACTCGCCATCATCGAGGCAGCCGAAGCCGACGGCTCGTGGAATTCGCTCGACGAGGTCGACCAGCTCGTCGAGCCGCCGGATCTCGCCGCAGCGCTCGCAGGAGCCGCCGGTGCGCGTGGTCATTGGGACGCCTTCCCGCCGTCCGCGCGGCGGGGCATTCTCGAGTGGATCCAATCCGCGAAGCGACCCGAGACGCGGCGAGCCAGGGTCGACGAGACGGCGCGTCTCGCCGCGCAGAACGTGCGCGCCAATCAGTGGCCGCGCCGTTCCTGATCAGCTGTCGAGGGTCTCGGCTTCGTGGCGAGCGTCGCGCTCGCGCAGCGCCACCATCACGGCATCGAGCTTGGCCTGCACCGCAGCGATGATCTCGGGGTCGTCGGTCGTTCCGTCATCGGCGATCTTCTCGGCGACGAACGACAGCTGCACGGGGGGTTCGACGACCATCGTCGCGCCCATGAAGCCGAGGATGATGCCCAGGTTCTCCTGTGACTTGGCGGTGCCGCCGCGTCCGCCGGAACCGAGGAACGCGACCACGGTGTCGTTGATGGCCCGGTCGTCGGGAGGGCGCGTTGCCCAATCGAGTGCGTTCTTCGCCAGGGGAGTGGGGCTCCAGTTGTACTCCGGCATGCCGACGATCAGCGCGTCGGCGCCGCGAAGGGCGTCCCACCAACGTTGCAGCACGGTCGGCGGGTCGGTCTCGAGGTCGGGGTTCATCCACGGCAACTCGTCGACCCACGGCACCCATTCGATCTGCAGCTCCGGCGGGGCCAACCGCTCGGCGAGGCGCACGAGCGCGGTGTTGCTGGAACCCTGACGGAGGCTGCCGCTGAAGGCGAGGACACGGTACGGGACGGGCATCACGGAAGTATCGGCGATGCTCGGGCGTCGATCCAGTTGAAACGAGTCGGCAGCGCGTCAGGGCTCGAGCACCACCGCGTCGTCGACGGCGATCTCGCCGGGTCGCACCACTGTGGCGTACACGCGGCTGACCGGGCCCTGCTCGTGATGCATCACCGCGAAGTCGCCGTCGAGGAACCAGGCCCTGTTCTGGAAGCAGGGCAGCGCGTACGACGACACGTCGCACAGCACCGAGCCGATCTGCAGCCGAACGCCCGGGCGCACGTCGCCCCACGGGATGCCGCGGACCGTGATGTTCTCGCCCGCGAGACCCGCACCGATGGGGTGGCCGTCGGCCTGGAACGATCGGATGACGTCGTCGCTCCAGATGCACAGCGCCTGGAAGGGGCGACCGTGATGCACGCGGGTGGCCTGGCGGTCGCCGTCCACGCCGCGCCAACCCACCGTCACGTGCGCCTGCGGCAGCTTGGGCAGGCCACCCTTGCTCGTGCTCAACTGCACGACCGTACCGGTCGTTCGCGACGGCAGTTGACCTGCTGCGCGCAACGCCGGGCCAGCAGCGGACCAGGCGGTCCACACCGCTGCGAGGTCGGCAGCGAGGTCGCCGGTGAGCTGCGGCGCGAGCGACTCGAGGGCGGCCGCGTCGCGGCCATCGGCGAACAACGGCCACACCTTGGGGTGCGCACCCACGGTCTTCACGGCGTCCTGTTCGGTGAACGTGTACGGGCCGACGGTGTACATGGGCACACCGTAGGCTGTCGCCGTGACGACCGTGGAACACGATTTCGCCGACCTCAAGCTCACCGAGTGGACCTCGTGCGGAGGGTGTGCGGCGAAGTGGGGCGCGTCGTTGCTCACGGGGCTGGTGCGCGAGATGCCCGCCGGTCTCGACCCTGCGCTGCTCGTCGGCCTGGCCCCGTTCGACGATGCCGCGATCTACCAGGTCGCCCCCGACGTGGCGCTGGTGAGCACCACCGACTTCTTCCCGCCGCTCGTCGACCATCCTGCCGACTTCGGTGCCATCGCTGCCGCGAACGCGTGCAGCGACGTGTTCGCGATGGGCGGTCGAGTGGTCATCGCCGTCAACGTCGCCGCGTTCCCCGAGCACTTCCCGCGTGAGGCCATCGTCGCCATCTTCGACGCCGCCGCGACCGTGGTCGCCGAAGCCGGCGGCACCATCGCCGGCGGGCACACCATCCGCAACCCTGAACCCATCTTCGGGCTCGCCGTGCAAGGGGTCGTGCACCCCGACCGAGTGTTTCGAAAGGGAGGCGCCCGCCCGGGTGACGTCCTCGTGCTCAGCAAGCCGATCGGGACGGGCCTCGCGCTCGCCGGCGGGAGCGTGGCCGACAAGGCCGCGGCGACCGCCGGGATGCGGATGGTGAACCGGGCGGCGTCCGAGGAGTTGCAGGCGCTCGGTGGCGTCGTCCATGCGGTCACCGACGTCACCGGTTACGGCCTCGCCGGCCACGGGTGGGAGATGGCCGAGCGTGGCGACGTACGGGTCGTGGTGCACACCGACGGCATCAGTGCCTACCCCGGCGCCCGGGAGGCCGCTGCTCGCGGGGTGCACACCGGTGGCGACCCTCGCAACCGCGAGTACGTGATGGCCCACCTCGTCAGCACGGCCACACCCGACGGTGAAGCGCTGTGCATGGATCCGCAGACGTCGGGCGGTCTGCTGGCCGCCGTGTCGCCCGAAGCGGTGGCCGACCTGTCGCCGATGTGGTGGACGGTGGGCGAGGTCGCTGCTGGGCCGGCGTCGATCGTGCTCCGCTGAGCGACGATGGCCAGCCGCGCACCCACCCGAGACATCGAACGAGAGCTCTGGGCCGAAGGGCACGGAGTGGTGGTCGGCATCGACGAGGTCGGTCGTGGCGCGTGGGCAGGTCCGTTGATGGTCGGCGCCGCCGTCCTGCCGCGTGACCGGCGTGTCAACGGCGTGCGCGACTCGAAGCTGCTGACCGAGGCGAATCGGGAGCGGTTGTTCGATCGGATCGCCGGCTGGTGCGATGCGTGGTCCATCGGTGCCGCGAGTCAGCAAGAGTGCGACGAGCTCGGCATGGCCGAAGCACAACGTGTCGCCGCGCGGCGCGCGGTCGAGGGACTCGGTGTCCGGCCCGATGCGGCGATCGTGGACGGAAAGTGGAACTTCCTCCAAGGTGTGGTGCCGCACGTCGAGATGAAGGTCAAGGCCGACATGGTCTGCCTGTCGGTTGCTGCCGCCAGCATTCTGGCGAAGGTGACGCGTGACCGCATCATGCGCGACATGTCAGCGAGCTACCCGCAGTGGAGCTTCGACACCAACAAGGGCTACCCGTGCCCGGCCCACAAGGCTGCGCTGCAGGGCTACGGCCCGTCGGCCGTCCACCGTCGCTCGTGGGTGTTCATGGACCACTACGTGCCGTGGAGCGGCGTGGTGCGCGTCACGCCGGTCGGCATGCGCGCCACCGAACCGGAACATCCCCGACTGTTCTGATCTGCCCGACTGTTCTGGTGAAATGGCATCCATGCAGCACGACGTCGTCGTCATCGGCGCAGGCCTCGCCGGTCTGCGATGCGCGACGGACCTGACGGCCGCCGGCCTCGACGTGGTGGTGCTCGAGGCGCGCGATCGCGTCGGCGGACGAGTGTTCAGCCATACGTTCGCGAACGGCCAGACATGTGAGCGTGGTGCCGAGTTCATCGACGGGAGCCACACCGAGACGCTCGCGTTGGCGGCGGAACTCGGTCTGGCGCTCACGCAACGGCATGAGGGCATCGACTGGCGAGCCACCCTGGTCGACGCCGGAGGCCGAGCGGTGCCGATGCACCTGCACGCCAGCCTCGGGCCCGACTGGGAACGATGGGACCGCGCGATCGCGGCGTTGCGACCCACCGACGAGTACGAACTGGCCACACTCGGCGACTTGCTGCACGAGCTCGGCCTGTCGGTGATCGCCCGTGTCGTGATCGGGCGCGACATCCGAACCGAGTTCATGCTCCCACCCGAAGAGGTCAGCCAGCGCTTCGCGGCACAGGTGGCGGCGAACCAGGTACCCGGCCAGCGCGAGCGTCACCGGGTGGTGGGCGGCAACGATCAGTTGGCCACCGGCCTCGCCGCGCGGCTTGGCGATCGAGTCCGCCTGCGGACCCCGGTGCGCGAGATCCGCGCCGACTTGGGCGAGGTGACCATGAGCGACGGCAGCGTGCTGCGCGCCGGTGCAGTGGTCGCTGCCGTGCCGCTGCCAGTGCTGTCGCGCCTGTGGCCCGACATGCCCCTCGAGCTCGGTGCCGTCGGGTACGGCGTCGGCGCGAAGATCAGCGTGCAGTTCTCGCGTCGCATCTGGCTGGACTACGGACGCAACGGCCTGGTCCTGTCCGATCGGGCGTGGGGTCACCTGTGGGAGACCACCGACGACCAATCGGGCGACACTGGGGTCCTCACCAACCTGATGGCCTCGCACGACGGTGCCGCCTTCGCGGCGATGCCCGAGAGCACCGACCGCATCGTCCAGGAGATCGAGCGCATCTACCCGGGTGCGAAGGGCCTGGCCGGCGAGCGGGTGCACACCGACTGGACCAACGACCCGTACAGCCTGGGGTGCTACTCGTGCTTCGGCCCCGGCCAGTGGTCGGCGTCGCAAGGGCCGCTGCACGCGACGCACGGGCGGTTGTGGCTCGCGGGCGAGCACGCCGATGGCCACGCTGGGTTCATGGAGGGTGCGCTGCGCAGCGGGGCCGGCGTCGCTGTCCGCATCGCCGGCTGACGGTCGAGTCAGGCTCGTTCGAGGGCCTGGGTGAGGTCGGCGACGAGGTCGGCGGCGCTCTCGATACCGACCGACAGGCGCAGGAGGTGATCGGGCACCTCCAGCGGCGAACCGGCTGCCGACGCGTGGGTCATCTGTCCCGGGTGCTCGATGAGGCTCTCGACGGCCCCCAGCGACTCGCCCAGGGTGAACAGCGTCGTGGCTGCAGCGACACGGAGTGCCGACGCTCGGCCACCACGAAGGGTGAAGCTCACCATGCCGCCGAAGTCGCGCATCTGCTTCGCCGCGGCGGCA
>JANMFL010000131.1:0-5627 GCA_031377945.1 Acidimicrobiaceae bacterium
ATCGCGCGTGTCGCGAGTTCTTCGAATGGGACGAGACGGTCATCGGGCGCAACCTCGACGACGTCTACGACTGGGGGACCGAGGACAGCCGTGTCCTCACGGTGAGCGGAACGTTGAAAGGCGTCCGCGACGAGCCGCGCCGACGGGTCTATGCCAACGGTCGCATCGTCGAGTGGGCCGACACTGCGGTGCGCGACGACTACGGCAACATCACGTCCATCTTCTCGATGGGTCGCGACATCACGGATCGCGTCCGAGCCGAAGATCTGGTGCGGGTGAACGAGCGCCGATTCCGAGCGATGGTGACCAACATCCAGGACACCGTGCTGCTCGTCGACGCCGATGGAGTGCTCCTCGACAGCGTCTCGATGCGTTCTCCGGGGCTCGGATACGACGAGCCTGCGGAGTTCACCGGCCTTCCGCTCGGAACGTTCATCCACCCCGACGACCGCCACGTCGCCGCCGCGATGTTCCGAGCGACACTCGCGCTCGAGGTGGGTGCTACCGCGTGGGCCGAGGTTCGAGCGCAGCGCGTCGACGGCTCCTACTCGTGGCTCGAGGTGGCGGGTGTGAACCTGTTGTCGGACGTCGATGTGCGTGCGGTCGTGCTGACGGTGCGCAACGTCGACGACCGCAAACAGGTCGAGCAGGATCTCGCCGAGCGCGGCCGCCGCGCCCAGGCCGAACTGCGTGAACGGCTCGCGCTCGTGGCGCAGGTGGGGCATGAGCTGCGCAACCCGTTACAAGGCATCCAGGCGTTCAGCGAGGTGCTCGTCCACGAGGACCTCGCCCCGCGTTCGGCAGCCGCCGCGTCGGCGATCGGCCATCAGGCGTATGCCCTTCGACGCGTGGTCGACGACCTGCTCGACGCCTCGCAGCTCGAACTCGGCACGTTGCGGGTCCGTCACGAGGTGGTCGATCTCGAGTCCGTCGTCGACGAGGTGGTGGTTGTCGCTCGGCAGATGGCCCGTCCTGGGGTGACGGTGTCGGCGATGCCGATCCGCCAGTCCGTTCGGCATGCGCTCGGCGATCCGGCGAGGTTGCGACAGGCGATGGCGAACCTGCTGTCCAACGCGTGCAAGCACACACCGTCGGGCTCGGTGGTGGTGGAGGTCGCCGAAGGCGATGCCGACCACACCGTTCGGCTGAGTGTGCTCGACACCGGCACTGGCATCGCTGCTGCCGACGTCGAGCGCCTGTTCCGACCGTTCGAGCGGGGGCACGACGCCGAGCGTGCGTCCATACCCGGCCTCGGCCTCGGCCTGTCCATCGTCACCGGCATCACCGCAGCGCTCGGCGGCACGGCCGGTGCCGCACCTCGGCCGAACGGCGGTGCCGTGTTCTGGATCCAGCTGCCGCTCGCGGATTCGCTCTCCGACACGTCGCCAGAGATTGCCGATCCGCGCGCCGAGGTTCCGCACCGTCGCGTGCTCGTCGTCGATGACGAGCCGCTCAACCTGCTCGCCAACAGGTTCCTGCTCGCCGATCTCGGTGCCGAGGTCACGACGGCGGCATCGGCGGAGGAAGCACTCGCATTGGCGGCGCAACGCTCGTTCGACGTCGTGTTCGCCGATGTCCACCTGCCCGGCATCGACGGCTTCGAGTTGACCCGGCGACTCCGGGAGGCCGAGACACCGGGACTGGTGATCGCGATCATGAGCGGCGACACATCGGCCGAGGCCGTGCGTCGTGGCGTCGAAGCCGGGGCCGACACGTATCTGGTGAAGCCGGCGGCGTTGGCCGATCTGGCGTCGGTGTTGCGTCGTCACCGCGATTGAGCCGGGTGCGAGGATCGAACTCGCCACCTCATGATTACAAGTCAAGTGCTCTACCAACTGAGCTAACCCGGCGGGGATGGACCGAACCGTGGCGCGAAACCCGAGCCTCGCATGGGTCCATCTGGCCGACAGGTTAGTGGGAGGGTGCCGCTGCCGTTCAGCCGCTGGCAGCTCGACTTCGACCACGCCCGGGCGGGTGTGCGGACGCGCCACGTTGAACTGCCTCGCCGATGATGCGGTCAGGCGGGGTCGTTCGAGGGAATCGGGCGCGGGGTGCGGATTCGCGGCTTCTTGAGGGGCGGTGTCGCCGTCGGTCAGCGGACCTCGGCCAGCCGCACGACCTTCCCGGCCCTCGGCGGCCGCTGCTGCCTGGGCCGGTGTGGACGCCGCAGGTCAGGGCCACGTCGCGGGAGTCGCGACCGATGGCGGTGGTGATGTAGCGGAGATGGGTGCGCCGTCGATGGGTCGGATCGATCGCGACGACGACCTGGCGGGCGGGTCGAGTACCTCGGTCCGACATGCTCTGGACCTGCGCCCATCCGGGCTGTACGGAGCCGAACGTCGCGGGGCGAGCTCGGCGTCCTCGATCGTTTCGTCGTGCTCCTCGCTCACGGCCACCCGAGCCATGAACGTCGACTCGACCACCCTGTGCAGGCCGGTCGAGTGAGGTTCGAACAGCATCGCCGCGTGAGTGGCGACCGGAACATCGAACACGAACGTGCATCCGATGTCGTGCTCCATCCTCGCTCAATCCTATCGACGACGAGATCTGCACCCGATCCAATGGCGTACGTTCGGTGCCCTCGGCGTCCTGGATGGATGCCATGCGGTGTGACATCGCACGCACGGTGCCCGACCCATCCAGGGCCAGTGGCGTGCCGAACGGGGCACATGACCGACCAACCGACCCATCGCCTGCGCCGCATCACCTGGGGCGCCCTCATCGGCGTCGCGTCAACCGCGGTGGGCCTCGCCGTGGCCGAGGTGGTGGCCGCGCTCTCGAACACGTTCCAGTCGCCCGTGCTCGACGTGGCGGACCGGGTCGTCGACGGCGTACCGCAGTCGGTGAAGCAGCTCGCGATCGACTGGTTCGGCACCAACGACAAGCGCGCCCTGCTCGTCGGAATCGGCTCGATCCTGGTGCTCTACGCCGCAGTCGTCGGGATCGTCGCGTTGGGGCGACGCTGGGCGCTCGCGCTGGTCGCAGTCGCTCTGTTCGGCCTCGCCGGTGCCTACGCGTCGCAGACGACTCGCCGCGCTGCGCCGTTCATCGCCGTCGTGCCGAGCGTCGTCGGCGCGCTCGCCGCCGGAGCCACGTTGATGGGGTTGCGGCACCTCGCGCTCGGCCGCCGAACAGCAGCCGCCGCAGAGTCGACCGATTCCATCGACTCCGTCGAGTCCGGCTCGGTCAGCGGGCCGCGCTCGTCGATCGCCGAGCTGACTCCGAGTGACCGTCGGCGGTTCCTCGCCGCCGCCGGCCTCACCACGCTCGGCGCGGTGGCGGTAGGAGCGACGGCCCGTTCGGTGAACACGCGCTCCACCGCCTCAGCCTCACGGCGCAGCCTGACGTTGCCGAGTGCCGCCCGACCGTTGCCCACCGCAACGGCCGGCATCGACTCCGGTGTGGTGGGTGTCAGCCCGTTCTTCACTCCGAACGCCGACTTCTACCGGATCGACACGGCGATCACCGTGCCGCAGGTCGATGCCCGGTCGTGGACCCTCACGATCGACGGCATGGTCGAACGGCCGCTGACGCTGCGCTTCGACGACCTGTTGGACCGCGAGCTGATCGAGTCGGACATCACCCTCACCTGCGTGTCGAACGAGGTGGGCGGGAACCTGATGGGGACGGCACGGTGGCTCGGCGTGCGGCTCGACCGCCTACTCGAGGAAGTCGGCGTCGACCCCGACGCGGACCAGGTGGTCGGTCGCTCGGTCGACGGGTACACGTGCGGTTTCCCGGTCGAAGCGCTCGACGGGCGCGACGCGCTGATCGCGATCGGTATGAACGGCGAGCCCCTTCCGCTCGCACACGGGTTCCCGGCTCGGCTGATCGTGCCTGGCCTGTACGGCTACGTCTCGGCGACGAAGTGGCTCAGCCACATCGAGCTGACTCGCTTCGACCAGTTCGACCAGTACTGGGTGGAGCGGGGCTGGGTCGGCGACGCGCCGATCAAGGTGCAGAGCCGTATCGACACGCCGCGCGGCCTGGCGACCCTACAGGCCGGCAGGGTCGCGATCGCCGGCGTCGCCTGGGCACAGACGCGCGGCATCCGCGCCGTCGAGGTGCGCATCGACGACGGCGACTGGCAGTCGGCGCAGCTCGCCGATGAGTTGAACGATGTCACCTGGCGTCAGTGGTCATTTGTATGGAATGCAACGCCAGGACGTCACTCTATTGCTGTTCGATCGACGGAAAAGAGCGGAGCAATCCAAACCGAGGAGCGCTCCGAACCATTCCCGAGCGGCGCAACTGGCCAGCACAGCGTCATCGTAATCGTTCGCTGAACGAGTCGAAGCCAGCATCAAAGTCATTGAATCCATTAAATACAAGTGGCAGTCAATTCTCCCAATAACAACAAAGGATCATCGTGAACCCTTCCCTTTCTCCCTCCCGTCGCCGCCGAGCCGTGCTCGGTCTGGCAGCGGTCGCCTCGTTCTCGCTCATCGCCGCCGCCTGCGGCAGCGACAGCAACAGCGCCGCAACCACCCAGCCCCCCGCCTCCGCCCCGGACACCACCATGGCGCCCGAGACGACCGAGATGATGTCCGAGGACGCCCCGTTCGGCCCGGCCTGCGGCGCTGTCCCGGCCGACGGTGCCGGCAGCTTCGCCGGAATGGCCCAGGACCCCGCGGCCACCGCCGCCTCGAACAACCCGCTGCTGTCGACGCTCGTCACCGCCGTTACGGAGGCCGGGCTGGTCGACACGCTGAACGGTGACGGTCCGTTCACCATCTTCGCCCCGACCAACGATGCGTTCGCCAAGATCCCCAAGGATCAGTTGGACGCGATCCTGGCCGACAAGGAGATGCTGACCAAGATCCTCACCTACCACGTGGTCGCCGGCACCCAGTACGACGCCGCCGGCCTCGGCAGCGCCGGTGAGCTGGAGTCGGTCGAGGGCGAGAAGATCACCTTCGGCGCCGACGGCACGATGGCCAACGACGCCAACGTCCTGTGCTCGAACGTGATGACCGCCAACGCCACGGTCCACATCATCGACACCGTGCTCCTGCCGCCGTCGCTCAGCGACCCGATGATGGGCATGCTCGAGCCGACCGGTCCCGGGTGCGTCGCGGTGCCCGACGACGGTGCCGGCAGCTTCGCCGGTATGGCCCAGGACCCCGCAGCGACCGCTGCGTCGAACAATCCGCTGCTGTCCACCCTCGTGTCCGCAGTGGTGAAGGCCGGTCTCGTCGACACGCTGAACGGGGAAGGCCCGTTCACGATCTTCGCCCCGGTGAACGATGCGTTCGCCGCCATCCCAGCCGACCAGCTGGAGGCGATCCTCGCCGACAACGAGCAGCTGACCCAGATCCTCACCTACCACGTCATCGCTGGCGAGAAGATGAGCTCGGCCGATCTGATCGCCGCCGGGAAGGCCACCACGGTCAACGGTGCGGAGCTGACCTTCGGTGGCGACATGGGTGCGCTCACCGTGAACGGTGCGAAGACGCTCTGCATGGACGTCCCGACCGCCAATGCCACGGTCCACATCATCGACACCGTGTTGGTGCCGTGACCTGACTTCCCGATCTCTCCCAGGAGCAACGGTGCCGACCGGTTCGCCCGGTCGGCATCGTTGCGTCCGTGGTCGAGCGTCAGCAGGCCAGGGCCAGCTCGAACGC
>JANMFL010000140.1:0-6601 GCA_031377945.1 Acidimicrobiaceae bacterium
GCCATCACCTCGAGCTCACGCGCCGCCAAGGCGCCGCGAGCGACCCGCACGTGATCCAACTCGAGGCGGCACGCAGCAAGATCCGTCAGTGGTGTGCCACCGATGATCGCCCGCAAGCCGTCGAGATCCATGGCTGTACTCCACCAGAGGGGTGTGACAGGGTTGCGGCGTGATGATGGTGGAGGCGACCGATGCGGCGCGACCGACCTGACGATCAGATGGACGTCCGCGGCCGGCGACGGCGCCCGTCCATGAAGGACATCGCGTCCAGCGCAGTGGTCGCGCTCGCACGTCTGATCTGTGTCGTCGCCGGAATCGCAGCCCTCGGCATCGGGTTGGTGGGCATGCTCGCCGACACCGGCCTCGGCATCTGGGGTGCCTCCATCGGTTCGGTGCTGTTGCTCATCGGGCTGCCCTCGACGTGGGTGAGTGCAGCGTTCGTCGCTGGAGGGTTCGCGACGCTGCTGCTCATCGGCGCGGCGGCGAACTGAACGTCGACGGGCCGCGCTCGTAGTCGGGCTTCAACGGCTGGTAGTCGCTGTCGAGCAACGGTGACGAGATCAGGTAGTCGGCCGTCGCCCGGTTGCAGGCGATGGGAATGTTCCAGACCACGGCGATGCGCAGCAGTGCGCGCACATCGGGGTCATGCGGTTGCGGCTCGAGCGGGTCCCAGAAGAACAGCACGAGGTCGAGATCGCCCTCGGTGATCTTCGCTCCGAGCTGTTGGTCACCGCCGAGCGGTCCGCTCTTGAACAACGTCACCGGTAGCCCAAGTGCCTCGGCGATCATCCCGCCGGTGGTGCCGGTGCCGAACAGTTCGTGCTCGGCGAGGACCTCGCTGTTGAAGCGCGCCCACTCGAGCAGGTCGGGCTTCATGTTGTCGTGCGCCACGAGAGCGATCCGTCGGCGGACGCCCTCGCGAGGACCGATCACCGGCAACGGCGCCGTGCGGTTTTTCTTCGGTCGTCCGTTGGGTGTGTTCGCGGTGGGCATAACCGGCACCTCCGACGATCAACCTACGCCGAGGCGGCGTGCCGCGGGTTGCGACACGATGAACGGTGCGGGTCAGAACAGGGTGGCCTGCTCCGGCCCGCCGATGGGCATCGGCTCGGGCAAGGGGTCGAGGCCGTCGACGATGCGGCACAGGGTCGCGTGGAAGGCGCGGGCGAGCGCCGGGCTCCGTGAGTTGTCGGGAGTGTGGACGAACACGGTGGGTGTGCGGCCCTCGTCGAGCCATTCGGCGATGGTCTGCTCCCACCGGTGCAGACCGGAGTCGGTGAGCTCGGGGTGGTCGGAGCCGATGAAGCGGACGACGGGGAACTCGGTGAGGGGCTCGCCGATGAGCGGCACCCGCGGCTTGGTGCGCCATTCGTCCCGCCCCTCGTCGCTGTAGGGCGTGCGGTGGAAGAGCGCCATCGTGTCGAGCACCACGCGCTCGGTGCGGTGTTGCGCCAGCACTCGTTCGAGCGCACGTCGCCCGTCGCCACCGAAGAACTCGTGGTGGCGTACCTCGACCGACCAACGCCACACCGGCGGGGCCTCGCGCAACACCGTGTCGAGCGCGTCGAGGTCGCGAGGACCGAACGACGGCGGCAGTTGCAGCATCAGGCCGCCGACCAGATCGCCCAGCGGCCACAGCAGTTCGACGAACGCGGCCAACTCGGCTTTCACGTCGCGGAGGCGGGCGTCGTGGGTGATCGTGCGCGGCACCTTGAACACGAACCGGAACGAGGGGTCGGCGAGCGCCACCCACTTCGCCACGGTGGCGGCGGGTGGCGGGGCGTAGAACGTGGTGTTGCCTTCGACCGCGTTGAGGAGGCGGCTGTACGGATACAGCTCGCGACCCGACGGTGTGTCGGCGGGAAGGTACGTGCCCACCCACGCACGCTGCGCCCACATGGGGCACCCCACGTGGAGGGCCGGAGTCGTCACGTCACTCGTAGCTGCGGAAGATGACTTCGGCGACGCAGCTCGGCTTGGCGGCGCCTTCGGTCTCGAAGGTGAGTTCGTAGGTGCTCTGCACGCCGCCGGCGATGTCGTCGGCTGCGAGCAGCTTCACGCCGAGCCGCAGGTTCGCCCCGACCGGCACCGGCGACATGAACCGCACCTTGTTGCACCCGTAGTTGACGCCCATCTTGAAGCCGGTGGAAACGACCACCTGCGGCATCAGCACGGGGGCCAGCGACAACGTGAGATAGCCGTGGGCGATCGGGCCGCCGAACGGGCTCTCCTTCGTGGCGCGCTCGACGTCGATGTGGATCCACTGATGGTCACCGGTCGCCTCGGCGAACTGGTTGACCCGCTCCTGGGTGACCTCCATCCAGGGCGAGTACCCGAGGTGCTCGCCGATTGCCGACTTCAGTTCTGCGCTGCCGTTGATGATGCGGGGTGCCATGCGTAGAGCATGACACTCGCGGATGCTCTACGGTGAAGCCGTGGGGGATTCACATGGGGATCGGCTCGTTCGGGCTGCGCTGTTTCCGTTACGTCTCGCGAAGAACACCGCTCGACTCGCTAGGAGTGCGCTGATGGCCGACTTCCTGACCGCCTACTCGATCACGCAGCCGAACAAGCTCGCCGTCATCGACGACCGGCCTGACGGCACGGTGCGCCAGCTGACCTATCTGCAGTTGAACGAGCAGGCCAACCAGCTCGCCAACGTGCTGCTCGGCATGGGGGCGGTGCCGGGTGACAGCAAGGTCGTGTGGTGCGGCCAGAACTCCATCGGTCTGGTCGTGATGATCAACGCGGCTCGCAAGTTGGGCGTGACGGCGGTCCCGTTGAACTATCGGCTCAGCGACGAAGAGGCCGCGTACGTCACGGATCACTGCGACGCCACGATCGTGTACGTCGACGCCGAGTTCGCCCCGATGTTCACTCGCATCCGAGCGGAACTGCCGCAGGTGCAGCAGTACCTGGTGTTCGACGGTGACGTGCCCGACGGGATGATCGCGATCGACCCGCTGGTCGCTGCTGCGTCGACGGCGGAACCCGAGATCCCCGAGGCCACCGAGCCCGGCTCGACGATGATCTACACCAGCGGTACCACCGGCAAACCCAAGGGTGCGCTGCGTCGCGGCACCCAGGGCGCGGCACAGGGGGCCGCGCTGTTGGCCCACATCGGGTACTCGCCGGATGACGTGTACGTGCCCACCGGCCCGCTGTACCACTCGGGCCCCGGCGGCTTCATGGGCATCGCGCTCGCGCTCGGTCAGACCGCGGTGCTGCAACGCAAGTTCAACCCCGAGGACTGGCTGCGGCTGGTGCAGAAGTACAAGGTCACCTCGACGTTCAGTGCTCCGACGCCCATTCGAATGATCTGCAACCTGCCCGACGACGTGAAGGCGAAGTACGACGTCAGCTCGATGAAGCGGATGATCGCCAATGCCGCGCCGTGGAGCTTCGCGCTCAAGCAGATGTACCTCGCCTACTTCCCGGGCGACAGCCTGTTCGAGGTGTACGGCAGCACCGAACTGGGCGTGAACTGCGTGCTCCGGCCCGAGGACCAGTTGCGCAAGCCGGGCTCGTGTGGCCAGCCCGCGCCGATGGTCGACATCAAGCTGTTCGACGACGAGGGCAACGAGGTCGTCGGCTTCGGCCCCGAGCACACCGGCGAGCTGTTCGTGAAGAGCCCGAGCGTGTTCGCCGACTATTACAAGCAGCACGACAAGTTCATGGCCGACAACAAGCACGGCTATCAGACCGTCGGCGACATCGCGTATCGCGACAGCGAGGGCTACATCTACATCTGCGACCGCAAGAAGGACATGATCATCAGCGGGGGCATGAACATCTACCCGGCCGAGATCGAGGCGGCGCTCGAGCATCACGCCGACGTTCTCGAGGTGGCCGTGTTCGGCGTGCCCAGCGAGGAGTGGGGCGAGACCGTGCACGCAGTCGTCGTGGTGCGCGAAGGCGGTTCGATGACGACCGACGACGTGGTCGCGTTCGCCAAGGAACACCTCGCCGGGTACAAGGTGCCGCGCTCGGTGACGTTCATCGACGAGCTGCCCAAGACCGGCAGCGGCAAGGTGCTCAAGCGCGAGCTGCGCTCCCCGTTCTGGGCCGGCCGCTCCAGCCAGGTCTGACCCGCCACGCAGCCGCCTGGGCCGCCCGCCCGACACTCCCTGGGGAGTTTTCACTCACCGGTCTTGCGCAGCGAGCGCTGCATCGGGCACTCGGCGATCCGCTGGTCTGACGACGTCGCTGGGCGCGAAACGTCCCAAATCCGGGCCACTCCGCGCCCGCGGGCGCGAATGGTCCCATTGCTGGGACGAATCGCGCCCAACCTCCTGCGCCATGAGCTGCCGATCTGGGCAGGTGTGTGTCAGACGAGCTGGAGGGGTTGCGGCGCGCCTGGCGGGCGTTGGACGTGGATGGTGTCGCCGACGTGGATGGTGCCCGGCTGCAGGACGACCGACATCGCGCCGGTCACGCGGTGCAGCTCGCCCGACTCGTCGCGGTGGACCATGCGCTTCAGCATGCCGGGGTAGCGGGCCTCGATCTGTGCGCACGGGTTGCGGATGCCGGTGAGGGCGATGAGGGCGTCGGGACCGATGCGCAACACGGTGCCGGTGGGCAGCGACAGCGCGTCGAGTCCGTCGGTGGTGACGTTCTCGCCCAGGGCGCCCGGGAGCACACCAAATCCTTCAGCGGCCAGCATGTCGAGCACCTCGCCGTCGAACAGGTGCACCTGCCGCAGGTTCGGCTGGGTGGGGTCGCGCTCGATGCGGCTGCGGTGCCGGACGGCTGCCCCCGAGTGGACGTCGCCGGCGACACCCAGCCCGGCGAGGAGCTCGAGCGAGTCGCAGGTGTCCTTCGTGAAGGTGTATTCGGACGAGCGGTGCAACGCGCGGACGACAGCGGTCATGGCCCGAGCGTAGGCGGCGACTTGCCACAGTGCCGTCGCAGGCAGATGATGGCTCGGTGAACCGAGTGCGAACCTTGGCGGTGCAGCGCATCCACGCGCTGGAAGCCGCCTACGTTGCGCTGGCGGGCGGTCTGATGGCCGTCGCCACCGCCGGCGGTGACATGGCCGATCACGTGCGCCTCTTCCAGATCGCCCTGCTGGTGTGTCTGCCGGCCATGGTGCCATGCCTGCCCCTGCTGTACCTGGCCGGCGCAGCGGCGTGGAACCTGGCGGATGCCGATCACGGTGGTCCGGTGTGGCCGGTGATGCTCACCTACACGGCGGTCGGCGTGCTCGCGGCGCTGCTGAACGTGATGGCGTTGCGGTGGTGGCGCACCCGCCACCACCTCAGCTGAACTCGGCGAGCACCTCGTCCAACGTGTGTCGGCCGATCGCGGGCATCGACGTGCTGTCGTCGCCGGTCAGGTAGGCGAGCGACAGGTTCAGCGCCCACCCCGCGGCGCGGCGCCAGGTGTTCACGTCGATGCCGGCAAGTTGGCGGAACAGATCGCGCTGCTGAGCGTCGAAGAGCATCCAGGCGATGGCGAGGTCGGTTGCCGGGTCGCCTGCAGTGAGATCGCCCCAGTCGATGACCGCGGACAGTTCGCCGTGGCGGGTGAGCATGTTCGACGGGTGCAGATCGCCGTGCAGCCACACCGGGGCCTCGTGCCACGTGGGCGTAGCCGACAGATCGCGCCACACACCGAGGGTGCGCTCGAGATGGATCACCTCGGCCAACGAGCGCGCCCGTTCGCCGACGGCGGCTGCACGCGTCGTCAGGGCCACACCACGGAACGGGTTCGCCGGTGCGTCGACCGGCGCAGGTCGGTGGAGCGCGGCGATGAACCCAGCGAGCGCGTGGGCGGTCGCCCGGGCGTCGCGCGGTGGCGCCGTCGCTGCGGACTCGCCGTCGAACCAGGGGCAGAGGCTCCACTTCCACGGGTAGGCCGCAGTGGGGAGTCCCGCGAACACGGGTACCGGGATGGGCAGCGGCAACCGGGGCGCGAGCTCCACCAGCCATCGCTGCTCGCTCTCGATGAGGGCGGCAGCCGCAGCTCGGCGTGGCAACCGGACCATCCACTCGTCGCCGAGACGAACGATCGCGTTGTCCCAGCCGTTCGCCACCACCCGGATGGGCAGCTCGGCGAGATCGGGTCGCTGCGACTGCAGCAGTCCCCGAACCAGCGCCTCGTCGATGTCGACGTCGGCGGCCGGCGTGGCCATCAGTAGCCCAGGCGCTCGACTCGGTCGGGCTTGCGCTGCCAGTCCTTGTCGACCTTCACGAACAGTTCGAGGAATGCACCCTCGGGAAGCTGCTCCCGAGCAAGGCGACCGACTTCCTTCAACACCGATCCACCCTTGCCGATGACCATGCCCTTCTGGCTGTCGCGCTCGACGAGGATCTCGACGCGGATGCGCGGCCACTCCCACTCGGTGACCCGGGTGGCGATGCTGTACGGCAGCTCGTCGCGGGTGACCGCGAGGAGTTGTTCACGCACGAGCTCGGCGACCCACAACTCTTGGGGCTGGTCGCTGACCGTCTCTTCCGGGAAGTACATCGGGCCCTCGGGCAGCTTCGCCGTGAGGAACGCGAGCAACTCGGGGATGCCCTTGCCGGACTTCGCCGATACGGGGAAGTACTCCGCGGCGCCGAGCGACGAGGCCATCGTCAGCTGGCGCATGACCTCGTTG
>JANMFL010000143.1:0-21112 GCA_031377945.1 Acidimicrobiaceae bacterium
CGCTCGTACTGCGCGGCCTGAATGTCGATGGCGTGCGCGGTGGAGACCCAATGGATGGTGGCCTTCACCTTGCGGCCATCGGGTGCGCTGCCACCACGTGTCTCAGGGTCGTAGGTGCACTGCACCTCAGTGACGTTGCCATCTGCGTCGGCGGTGAAACCGGTGCACTTCACGTAGAACGCGCCACGCAGGCGCACCTCGCTGCCGGGCGTGAGGCGGAAGTACTTTGGCGGTGGCTCGGCCTTGAAGTCGTCGTCCTCAATCCACACTTCGCCGGTGAACGCGACAGTGCGGGAGCCGTCGTGGGGGTTCTCCGGATTGTTGGTCAGCTCGACCAGCTCTACGTGACCGGCAGGCCAGTTGGTGACGACCAACTTGATCGGCTGCAGCACGACCATCCGTCGTTGTGCGGTGCGGTTGAGCTCGTTGCGAATGAACCACTCGAGCAGCTCGATCTGGTGGCGACTGTTGGTCTTTGCAACGCCGATGAACTCGCAGAAATCACGGATTGCGGTGGCCGGGTAGCCGCGGCGGCGCAGGGCGCGCAGCGTGGGTAACCGCGGGTCGTCCCACCCGTCGACAACGCCGTCGTCGATCAGCTGGCGCAGCTTGCGTTTCGAGGTGATCGTGTAGGTCAGCTCCAGCCGGGCGAACTCGGTCTGGCGCGGCTGGTCGCCCGGCAGCGGCAGGTGCTCGAGGTACCAGTCGTACAGGGCACGATGGCTGTCGAACTCGAGCGAGCACAGGGAGTGGGTGACACCCTCGATGGCGTCGCTCTGGCCGTGCGCCCAGTCGTAGGTGGGGTAGATGGCCCACTGGTCGCCGGTGCGATGATGGTGCTCGTGGCGGATGCGGTACATCACCGGGTCGCGCAGCTGCATGTTCTCGTGCTGCATGTCGGCCTTGGCGCGCAGCACATGGCTGCCGTCGGGCAACTCGCCGGCGCGCATGGACCGGAAGATACGCAGGTTCTCGTCGACGCTGCGTTCGCGATAGGGGCTCTCGATGCCCGGCTTGCCGTAGCCGCCGCGCTGCTCGCGGATGGTCTCGGCATCCTGGTCGTCGATGTAGGCCAACCCGTGCATGATCAGGTGCTCGGCCCACTGGTACAGCTGCTCGAAGTAGTCGCTGGCATAGACGATGTCGCCGTCGGGCTCGAAGCCCAGCCAGCGGATGTCGTCGACGATGGCATCGACGTACTCGGTGTCCTCGGTGACGGGGTTGGTGTCGTCGAAGCGCAGCTTGCAGATGCCGCCGAACTCCTTGGCGATGCCGAAGTCGACGCAGATGGCCTTGGCGTGGCCGATGTGGAGGTAGCCGTTCGGTTCGGGTGGGAACCGGGTCTGGACGCGTCCCCCGAAGTTGCCCTGCTCGATGTCGGACTTCACCACGTCGCGGATGAAGTTGGCGGCTGCCGGTGTGCCGTTGCCGGTGTCGGCGGGAGGGGTGTCGGTCATCGTCTGGAAACGGTACCGGATCGCACCCGCGACCCATCCGGTCCATAAGCTGGCCGGATGGTCACCAACCGCGAACGGTGGGAAGCGGAGTTCGGCGCGTCGAAGTTGCGCGACGTCGGCCACACCACCATGTCGGGAATTCCGCTCGAAGCTGTCTACGGCCCCGACGACGGTGAGTTCCCGGGTGAGTACCCGTACACGCGCGGCCCGTACTCGTCGATGTATCGCAGCAAGTTGTGGACCATGCGCATGTTCGCCGGCTTCGGCACGGCCGACGACACCAACTGGCGTTTCAAGGAGATCATCAAGTCGGGCGGCGACGGACTGTCCACCGCGTTCGACATGCCGACGCTGCTCGGTCTCGACAGTGACCATCCGATGTCACTCGGCGAGGTGGGTCGTTGCGGTGTGGCCATCGACTCGTTGGCCGACATGGAAGATCTCTACGCCGGCATCGACCTCGGCGAGATCACCACGAGCATGACCATCAACTCGCCGGCCGCGGTGGTGTTCGCGATGTTCGTCGCGCAGGCCGAGAAATCGGGCATCCACCGATCGCGATTGGGTGGCACGCTGCAGAACGACATCCTCAAGGAGTACCAGGCGCAGAAGGAGTTCGTGTTCCCGCCACGGCCCAGCATGCGGCTGGTGCGCGACACGATCTCGTTCACCGCGGCCGAGATGCCGCGCTGGCACAGCATCAGCATCAGCGGCTACCACATCCGCGAAGCGGGCAGTACGGCCGTGGAAGAGCTGGCCTTCACGCTGGCGAACGGGTTCGCCTATGTCGAGCTGGCCATGCAGGCCGGCCTGCCCGTCGATGCGTTCGCGCCGCGACTGAGCTTCTTCTTCAACGCGCACATCGACTTCTTCGAGGAGATCGCCAAGTACCGCGCCGCCCGCCGCGTCTGGGCGCGGTGGATGAAGGACCGGTACGGCGCCCAACTGGATCGTTCGATGCAGCTGCGGTTCCACACCCAGACCGCCGGCGTGTCGCTCACCGCGCAGCAGCCCGAGGTGAACATCGTCCGCACTGCGATCGAGGCACTCGCCGGCGTGCTCGGCGGCACGCAGAGCCTGCACACCAACTCGATGGACGAGGCGATGGCGCTACCCACCGAAAAGTCCGCCCGCATCGCCCTGCGCACGCAGCAGGTCATCGCCAACGAGACCAACGTCGCGCACGTGGCCGACCCGCTGGGTGGCTCGTACTTCGTCGAAGCGCTCACCGACGAGGTCGAGCGTCAGGCCGAGGAACTGTTCGCCGAGATCATCGAGTTCGGCAACGGGTCCATGCTCGACGGTGTCATCAAGGGCATCGAGGACAACTGGTTCCAGGGCCGCATCGCCGACAGCGCCTACGACCTCGAGCGGCGGTTCAACCACGGCGAACGCATCGTCGTCGGCGTGAACGGGTTCACCGAGGGCAACGACGAGGAGCAGATGCCACTCCTGCGCATCACCGGCGAGGACGAGGCTCGCCAGCGCAAGCGCCTGGCCGAGGTGCGCGCCGATCGCGACGACGCCAAGGTGCAGGCCGCGCTCGCACGAGTGCGGGCCGAGGCCGCCGACCCCGAGATCAATCTGATGCCCGCGCTCATCGACGCCGTGAACGACTACGCCACGCTCGGCGAACTGATGGCGGCGATGGGCGACGTGTTCGGCCGCCATGTGGAGGTGCCCACCATCTGATGAGTGACCAGATCCAACATCCGTCCGCCCGTGTGCTGGTGGCCAAGGTCGGGCTCGACGGTCACGACCGCGGTATCAAGGTGGTGGCCCGCATCCTGCGCGACGCCGGCTACGAGGTCATCTACACGGGCTTGTTCCAGACCCCCGAGATGGTGGCCGCCTCTGCGGTCGATGAAGACGTCGATCTGGTGGGGCTGTCGATGCTGTCGGGCGCCCACATGACGCTGGCCCCGCTGGTCGTCGAGCAGATCCGTGCCCGAGGCGCCGACATCCCAGTCGTCGTGGGTGGCATCGTGCCCGATCACGACCTGGCCGAGTTGAAGGCCGCGGGCATCGCCGCGGTGCTCACCCCCGGCGCCACTGCCGAACACATCGTCGCCCAGATCGCCGCCGTCCTCGCCGAGCACTGACGAGCTCAGCCGACGCGGACGGTGCCCGTGTTGCCGTCGACCTCGAGCCAGGTGCCGTCGGCCACGCCGGTGATCCCGCGCGCGCTCATGACCGCGGGAATGCCCAACTCGCGGGCGACGATGGCGGCGTGGCTGAACATGGCCCCGGTGTCGCAGACCACCGCTGCCGCGACCAGGAACAGGGGTGTCCAGCTCGGGTCGGTGATGGCGCACACCAGGACCTCACCCGGCTCGAGGCCCCGCGGGTCGCCTGGATCGGTGATCACTCGAGCTCGGCCCGACGCGGTGCCACCGCTGACGGCCAGGCCGGACAGCACCCCTCCGGCGGCCGACGCATCGGCCGCGATGGTGCTCCGCAACGGCCACGTGGACGGATCGGGGAGCCGGCGCTCGAACCAGAAGGGCGGTTCGCGATCGTTCAGGTACTGCTCGCGTGCGAGTCGTTCGGCGATGACATCGGTGAACGCCGACGGGTCCTGCAGGTAGCGCGGCAGTTCGTCGAACGTCACGCTGAAGCCGTGGCGCAGATCCGCAGGTCCGCCACGGTCTGCGCCGCGTCGGATCAGCTCGTGCAGGGCGCGCCTAGCCCCCAAGTTCTCGAGCACGAGGATGTCCTTCGCGCGCTCCCGTCCCACCGAACCGGCGCGCGACACCGACGCGGCTCGGAGCGCGAAGGACCGCAGCGGTGGACGCAACGCGGCGCGTACGTCGGCTTCCGCCAGGTCGCGTTCCAGGCGGAGCCGGTCCATCGTGGTCGCGGGCGACGGCTCGGACGGCGCGTGGCGCATGCGGTCGACCGCGGCGAGCACCGGCCGCGGATCCATCGCCCAACACGACGCGGCGAGCTCGTACTCGTCGTTACCTCGGTGTCCGAAGTCAGCAAGGAACGCCCGCAGCGGCTCGGCCAATGTCGTTCTCTCCAGGCGTTCGGCGAGGCCGTCGACCCCGGCGTCGAACAGTGAGCCGAGGGCGGCGTCGTCGGCCACGATGCGGCCGAGCTGCCACTGTCGGCGGGCGATCTGCGCGGAGTCGATGTCGTCGATGCCGCTCACCAGCCGGTTCGCCACTCCGGCATCGAGGTCCGCCCGCTCCAGTACCCGATCCAACAGCACGCGTGGTCCGGCCGCGATCATCCCGAACGAGAGCAGGCGTTTCATGCTCTCGGCCAGGCGTGGCGGGTAGGAGCGTGCGAACGCGAGCAGCTCGTCGTCGGACGCGGTTTCGACGTCGGGCGACGACGTCAGCCATCCCCGCGCGGAGGCTCGTGACTGGTCGAGTGGTGTGAGGTCGGGCTGACGCAGCACCGAGGTGAGGAACCGGGTGACCTTCACCGACGCACGCAGGCTGCGATCGCCGGGCTGTGGGCGATACGGGGGAAGCCCCTCGACCGTGCCGAAGACCTGCTCGTCGGCGGTCGTGGCCGTCATGCCCGGCGTGCGCACACCCATCACGCGGCCGAACGACGCGTTGCTGTACAGGTAGCCGCCGAAGACGCCCGTGAGCTTCATCTCGTTTCCGTCCCGCTCGGTGGCGAAGCCGATCTCGCGGAACGCCTCCAACTGCGCTCGCTCGACGTCGTTGCCGATCAGCGACCCGCCCAAGGGCGAGAGCACGCGTGGGAACACCTCGCCGACGTTGCCGCGGCTGTAGATCGGGTATCGCTCGCTGGGTGCGTCGTCGAGGAACCAGATCGGCTCGACCGGCTCGGTCATGTCCATCCCCCTGTCGTCGGCGCGAGTCTCGCACCGCAAGGACGGACGGTCGACGAAGCTCAGCGGGTGACGCGTTCGATGGTGATGTCGCCCGACACCGACCGCAGGCGCACCCGCACGGTGCGGCGCGGTTCGACCGTGGGCGACGCGGCGACCGGTTTGGGCATGATGGTTCGTCCGCTCATGGTGGCGATGTCGGGTTCGACGCGAATGCCGGCGGGGAGGCCGATCTGGATGTCGCCCGACACCGTCTTGGCATCGATCGACGAACCATCGCAGTGGTCGACCCTGATGTCGCCCGATGCGGTGCCCGCCTCGACATCGTCGCCGACACGGTCGGCGCGGATGTCGCCGGAGGCCGTCGTGGCGGTGAGCCTGCCGTGCACGGTGTCGGCGCGAATGTCGCCCGACGCGGTGGACACGTCGAGCCGCTCGAGCACGGCGGCGCGAACGTCGCCCGACGCGGATCGGATCCGCACCTCGCCGAGTTGGCCGGACAGGCCGACGTCGGCCGACGCGACGTTGACGTCGACGTGGGTGCCGATGGGTGCCTCGATGTGGAGCTGGGCCGATCGCATGCGGAGCCCGCGGCGTCGGGGCGCCCGTACGGTGACGGTGTCGCCGAACTGCGAAACGTCCCACTCGTCGGGCTGATCGGTGTCGAGTCGGACGGTGAGCGTCGACGACTCGATGCCCCGAACCTCGACGGTGCCGCTGGGAATGTCGATGTGGACGCTGGTGTGGTTGCCGGTGGTGGCGCCAGACCAACTGGTGAACGTCTCCGTGCGTCGCATGCCGGTCACAGATCGAACGCGTCGGTGACGCGTTTGCCCTTGGGGTCGTGGCGCTTGGCCCGCTTGTTGAGCGCGTCGACCACCCACGCGTTGACGGACTCGCCGTCGATGGTGGCGGAGTCCTCGATGACCCGCTTCAACGAGGGCGGCAGGCGCAGCGTGATGCGGGCATCGAAGTCCTCGCTCGATGGTTCGGCGGGCGGTGCCGGGCCGTCGACCACTCGCAACTCGGGATCGCCGTTGCTCATGACGACCTCGACCGTGCGGTCGGGCAGCTGGGCGCTGATCTCGGCCGCGGCCTGTTGGGCCAGGTCCATTGCGGCCAGCCGCAGGGCGGGGTCGAGTGCGTCGATGAGCTGCTGTACGACGCCGTCGAGGGCGGGGTCGTCGCCGGCCAGCGAGGCATGGCCGGCGAGTGTCGCCCGGATGTGGTGGATGATCGGCTGGAGCTGCACGTCAGTCCTGGTGGCGGCGAAGGGCACGGCGCTGGCTGCGGGTGGTGCGGGTCGTGCGGGGCACGACGCCGTCGAAGTCGGTGCCGGGCACGCCGTGGTGGCTGTGGATCTGACGGATGAGGTCGGCGCGGGTGGCGTCGGCCAGGGCGTGGTGGGCGTGATACATCTCGGACTCCTTCGACCGGGGACGACATCATCATGACATCGTTGTGATGTCATGATGATGTCACGATGACATCGTCCTGTCAACCCCGTTCCGGAAACGAATTGCGTCAGCTGCGTGGCACCTAGCTCCAGGGCAGGTCCTTGTCGACGCGGGGCTCGCCGGGCAGCCCGAGCATCTGCTCACCGAGGATGTTCTTCATGATCTCGGTGGTGCCACCCTCGATGCTGTTGGCGCGAGCACGCAGGAAGCTGTGCCGCACGCCGTGATCCATGCCGTCGACCGACAGCGCCTCGGGCCGGCGGAACGTGAAGTCGTACCCGATGAGACCGTTCGCTCCGAGGAGGTCGATGCAGAACTCGGTGCACACCTTGTTGAAGTTGCTCAGTGCGAGCTTGGCGATCGACCCTTCGGGGCCGGGGTTGCCCGACTTCGCGTTCTGACCGGCACGCGCGTTGGTGAGCCGGAACGCCTCGGACTGCGTGTACAGCTGCATCAACCGCTCGCGTCGGGCGCCGGTGCGCTCGTCGGTCGGGAGGGTCTCCCAGATGCGCAGCGCTTCGGCGATGGGGCCCGAGCGCTTGCTGCCGCCGCCGCCACCACCGATGGCCGTTCGTTCGTTCATCAGCGTGGTGAGGGCGGCTCGCCAGCCTTCGCCGATGGCGCCGATGCGGCAGTCGTCGGGCACGCGAGCGTCGGTCATGTAGACCTCGTTGAACTCGGCCTCGCCGGTGATCTGGCGCAGCGGCCGCACCTCCACGCCGGCCATCTTCATGTCCAACGCGAAGTAGGTCATGCCCTTGTGCTTGGGCGCCTCGGGGTCGGTGCGGGCGACCAACATGCCCCAGTCGCCCAGATGGGCCAGTGTGTTCCACACCTTCTGGCCGTTCACGATCCACTCCTCGCCATCCTTCACGGCGCGGGTGCCGAGGCCGGCGAAGTCGCTGCCGGCGCCCGGCTCGCTGAACAGCTGGCACCAGCGCTCCTCGCCGGTGAACATCGGGCGCAGGAAGCGGTGCTTCTGTTCGTCGCTGCCGTGGGTGACGATGGTGGGTCCGGCGAGCGCCATGAAGAAGGTGCTGGGATCTCCGGCGGCCGAGCCCGCTTTGCGGCAGCGCTCCTCGACGAGACGGTTCAGTTCCGGGCGCGCGTCGAGGCCGCCGAAGCCGGTGGGGAAGTGCACCCACGCCAGTCCGGCGTCGTAGCGGTGGCCGCGGAACTCGCGATCGCTGCAGCTCGCAGGCGGATGGTTGGCCAGCAGGTCGTCGAGTGCTGCGCTGACGCGGTCGAGGTCGGTGTCGCTCATCCCCGCAGTCTCGCCGTCGGGGAACCCCCCGTTCAATCCGGAGCAGCACTAGCGTTGCCCGCATGACCGATGCCCAGCCCGTCGCCGTCTCTGCCGACGAACGGGCGGCCATGCGGGCGTTCCTCCAACGGTGCGAAGTGCGGCTCTCGACGATGCACCGAGTGGCCACCGCCCTGCTGTCGGGAGCCGGCATCCTGGTGCTCCTCCCGGCCGTCGAACGCGACGCCGTGCTGCAGGTGCTGCGCTCGCTGCTCGTCGGCCCGGTCAGTTGGTCGCGAGGCCTGCTGGCCGCAGCAGTGACGCTGTCCATCGTGCTGGCCATCGTGGTGCTGTGGCTCGTCATCATCGAGTTGACGCGCTTCTACTTCCACGCCAACCACGTCGTGCACGCCGACGGCGAGGTGTTCACACCGCGCTTCACCCTGACGGGTGTGCGGATGGCCACCGACGAGTTCGGACCGGAGACGAACGCGGCGTACGAGCAAGTGCACTCGGCCGAAGCCACCGTCCGGTTGCTGGTTCCCGGCAATGCGCGGGCGCGCGTCCGCATCGATCGGCAACTCGATGCATACCCCGGTCTGCTCAGCGACTCGTCCGATCCCGACCTGGCGCGAGCCGAGGCGCTGTTCGAGCTCGCCGCGGCACGGCGCCGCACGATGGTCGAGGAGGTCGCGAAGATCGAGTACGGCATCGTTCGGCACATGTTGCGGCTGCAGGTCATCGTGTTGCGGTACGTGAAGGCGTTGCTCGTCATCGTCATCACGGCGCTGGTCGCCTTCGCGTGCGCCGCGGCGGTGAACGGCCAGCCGCGCATCACCGCCGCCGACGAGCGGTGGATCGCCGGAGCGATGCTGCTGTGGGCGCCGGGCGTGCTGATCGTGGTGTCGTCGCCCGTCCGCTGGCTCGAGAGCCTGCTGCGCACCGAGGGTGCCCAACACACGGCGGTCAGCCGTGACCACGAACTGACCCAATTGGAAGACGTCACTGCGCGCATCGCAGGGGCCGCCTGGCTGTTCGCCGCCGCGGCCACCATCGTGCTGCTGGTGCACCATCCCATCTCCACCCAGGGCCGACTCGCGCTCGCCGTCGTCGCCCTCGTGTCGTTGGGGTTGGGCGTCACCTGGGTCGTTCGCCGCTACGGCAGTCGGCTCTGGAGCCGGAGGGCCCGCTGATGCGGCGTTCCATCGACGACTACCCGTTCGCCAAGGCGGATCTGCCCCAGGGGGCCGACGACGCCATGCAGCTGAGCTGGGCCGTCGCGATCAGCGACGACTACGACGACGCCGAGCCGCGGGTGGTGCTGACGGTGGAGGAGGTCGGTTCGCCGGGGGAGGGCCTCGTGGGGCATCTGGCGCCCGACATGGCTCGTCGCTTGCGGACCGCCCTGCGCGATGCGTTACGCGAGATCGGTCAGGATCCGGGCGCCTGACCGTTGCCGCGGCCGTCAATAGGCCCTAATGTTGATGGGACTAGTCAGATTTCGACGAGTCGCACTTCAGAGGAGTCCGCCTTGGGTGTCACCCCGATCATCCCCACACCGCGCGATCTCGATGCCGAGCAACAGCGCGACATCGAGCGCTTCGAGCGTGCTGTCGCCCAGTACCTGTCGGGCGAGATCGGCGAAGACGTCTTCCGGGTGATGCGTCTGAACAACGGCGTGTACGGCCAGCGGCAGGGCGGCACCAACCAGATGGTGCGCATCAAGCTGCCTGCGGGCACCATCACGCCCGAGCAGCTCGACATGATGGCCCACATCAGCGACGAGTTCTCGCGCGGCTGGGGCCACATCACCACCCGCCAGAACATGCAGGTGCACTACGTCGAGCTGACGCGGGTGCCCGAGCTCATGCGGCTCATCGGATCCGTCGGCCTCACCAGCCGCGAGGCGTGCGGCGACACGGTCCGCAACGTCATGGCCTGTCACCTCGCCGGCGCCTGTCCGCACGAGGTGCTCGACGTGACCCCGTGGGCCGAAGCCGCCTACGAGCACTTCGTCCGCAACCCGCTCGGGCAGCGCCTGCCGCGCAAGTTCAAGATCAACTTCAGCGGGTGCAGCTCGGACTGCGGCCAGGCGATGTTCAACGACGCTGGCGTGATCGCCACTACCCGAACCCTGCCCGACGGCACGGTCGAGGAGGGTTTCCGGGTGTACATCGCCGGTGGGCTCGGGGCCACCCCGCACCCGGCCATGGCGTTGGAGGACTTCACCAGCCGCGAGGATCTGCTGCCCACGGTCGAGGCCATCCTGCGCGTGTTCGAGCAGACCGGCAACCGCGACAACAAGCTCCGCGCCCGCCTCAAGTGGGTCGTCGATCAGCTGGGCATCGAGGAGGTCCGCCGCCGCGTGCTGAAGGTGCGCCACACGCTGCCCGCCTCCAGCTCGTGGCCGGGGGGCATTCCCGAACTCGTGGCCAAGGTGGGCGACGCGCCTGCCGGCAAGAGCAGCACCGTCGAGGCCACCGCCGTCGGTCAAGGTGTGACGGTCGCCATCACGCCGCGCGATCCGTACGGTCGCTGGGAGGCCACGTCGGTCGTTCGCGGGGCGGCCAACGGTTCGGTGTCCGCCGTGGCGTACGCCGCGCTCGGCGACGTCACGGCGGCGCAGTTCCGTGCGCTCGCCAGCATCCAGCGCGAGCTGGGCGCCGACATTCGTCTGTCGAACCGCCAGAACGTCGTGTTCCGCGGCCTCACCGAGGCGCAGTTGCCCGTACTGTTCGAGCGGCTCGAGGCCATCGGCATGGCCCGCCCCGGCGCCGAGTTGGCCCGCGACGTCGTCGCCTGCCCCGGCGCCGACACCTGCAACCTCGCCGTCACCCAGTCGCGCGGACTGGCCAGCGCGATCGGCGAGGAACTCGAGGCCGAGGGCCTGGCCGAGGTCGGTGGTGTCCGCATCAACATCTCCGGCTGCACCAACTCGTGCGGTCAGCACCACGCCAGCGACATCGGCTTCTTCGGTGCCGAGCGCCGAGCGCACGGCAAGGCGGCACCCGGCTACCAGATGCTGCTCGGCGGCTACGTGGGTCAGGAGCAGATCCACTTCGGCGAGAAGGCGCTTCGTCTTCCGGCCAAGGCAGCCCCGAAGGCGGCCGCGCGAGTCATCCGTCGTTTCAACGACGAGCGCACCGCAGGCGAGGCGTTCCGCACGTGGATGGATCGCGTCGGTGGCGCCACGGCCATCGCCGACACCCTGCACGACCTCGCCGAGTTCCCGTTGCCCGAGGACGCGCCCGACTTCTACGTCGACTACGGCGAGACCGGGCCGTTCGTGGCCGAGGTGGGGGACTCGGAGTGCGCGGTCTGAACGACCGGTACGCCGCCGCCAGTCAGGCGATCGACGACGCGAACTCGCTCGATCCCAACCTGGTGCGAGTGCGTGGTTCGTTGCGTCCACTCGCGCTCGTACACGGTCAGTACGCCGTCGAGTGGGTGGAACAGCTGCACCCTGCGCCGAGCGAGCTGGTGTTGCTCGCTGCTCGCGCCCATCACCTTCGACGGTGGGAACTGCCGCGTTCGCGATACCCGGAGGGCAAGGTCGGCTACCACCAGTGGAAACGCGACCAGCGTCAGCGGCACGCGCACGACGTCGCAGTGCTGCTCGGTCCCGCTGGCTACGACGAACACGAGATCGCCCAGGTGCAGGCCTGGATCCGTCGCGAGCACCTGTCGGTCGACCCGGGCTCGCAGGCGGTGGAGGATGCCGCGTGCTTGGTCTTCATCGAGACGCAACTGGCCGACGTCGCGACGAAGCTCGAGCGCGATCACCTCATCGAGGTCGTCCGCAAGACCGCGAAGAAGATGTCGGCGGCGGCACTCGGAGCGGCGGCCCGCATCCCTCTCGGCGACACCGAGCGGCAGTTGCTCGCCGACGCGCTTACCGGTTGATCAGCCGTCGATCAGCCGTCGCTCGTGCCGGCGGTCTTCAGCAGGACCTCGGTGTAGTAGCTCGGGTCGTGCGGTCCGGACACGCCGTAGCGGGGGCCGATGAGCAGAAAGGGCAGCGCCCTGATGCGGAAGAACGCCGCGGACTCGATGTCGGCGGCGACTGCGGCCTCGTGAGTGCCCTCGGTGAGCACCTTCGTCGTCACCGCCGGCGACAGGCCGACTTCAGCGGCGAGGTCCACCAGTTCGTCGATGCGGCCGAGATGCCGGCCCTCCGCGAAGTAGGCGCGCATGAGCCGCGCGACCATTGCCTGCTGCTTGCCGTTCGCCGTGGCGTGGTGCACCAGCTCGTGGGCTTTGCGGGAGTTGGTGTGCCGCACACGTTCGAAATCGAAGTGGAGTCCTTCGCGTGCGGCGACGTCGGCCATCTGTCCCAGGGTTCGCCTCGCCTCGACCGCGTCGATCCCCCGATGTTGCACGAGGAAGTCGACCTCGCTGCCGTCGAAGTCGACCGGCGTGTCGGGGGAGAGTTCGAACGAGCGGAACTCGACCGCGATCTGCCGCTCGCCACCGTTCTGGTGGTAGCGACGAACGGCCTCGGCGAATCGGCCGAGGCTGAGATAGCTCCACGGGCAGGTCAGGTCGGCCCACATCTGAACGGTGACGACATCGGTCATCGGTGGGTCGGTCATCGGTGAGTCGGTCATCAGTGCGCCTCTCCGCTGGCGAGGATGGGTTGGAGGGTCAGTTCGGGCTCGTCGCTCATCAGTCGCTGCAGCCGGTACTTGTTCTCGAACAACGCCACCAGGGCGCCGTCGCCGCGGGTGAGGATACGGATGCCACCGATCTGTCGCAGTCGTTCGGCCGACTCCTTGTCGGTGAGGCGGATGGCCTGGTACGGCGCGGAGACGATCTCGGTGGGTGCACCGAACTCGCTGCCCAACCGGTGGGCGAACACCTCGAACTGGAGCTGGCCGACGGCGGCGAGGACATTCTCGGTGTCGCCCATGTCGGGGTCGCGCAGCACCTGCACGACACCTTCCTCGTCGAGCTGCTCGAGCCCCTTGCGGAACTGCTTGGCCTTGCCGTTGTCCATCGGGCGAGCGCGAGCGAAGACCTCGGGGGCGAAACGGGGAAGCTGCGGGAACTCGACCGAGCCACCGTCGAAACCCGCCCCGAACAAGGTGTCGCCGATGAGCACGCCACTCGCATTGACCAGGCCGACCACATCGCCCGGGTAGGCGAGGTCGACGGTCTCGCGGTCGGCGCCGAACGCCGTCGTGGCGTACTTGGTGGTCATGTCGCGACCGGTCCGCGAGTTGGTGACGCTCATGCCACGCTCGAAGGTGCCGCTGCAGATGCGGGCGAAGGCGATCCGGTCGCGGTGCGACGGGTCCATGTTCGCCTGCACCTTGAACACGAACGCGCTGAAGGGCGCGTCGAGTGGATGCGGATGATCCTTCACATCGCGGCGAGGCGCCGGGGCAGGAGCCAGCTCGACCACGGCATCGAGCAGTTTGCGAACGCCGAAGTTGGTGAGCGCCGAACCGATGAACACCGGGGTGCTCTCGCCGGCGAGGAACGACGGCAGGTCGACGTCGGCACCGACGGCTTCGAGCAGCCCGAGCTCGTCCATCGCGTGGTGCCAGGCTCGACCGCCCTCCTTCGATGCCTCGGTGAGATCGATGTCCTCCTCGAGTGCCGCCGACGCTCCGCGGGCGGTGCGGGTGAACTTCGTGTACTGCCCGGTGCGACGGTCGACGACGCCGCGGAACTCGTCGCCGTTGCCGACGGGCCAGGTGACCGGTGTGGGTCGCAGATTGATCTGCGATTCGATCTCGTCGAGCAACTCCAACGGCTCGCGACCCGGCCGGTCGTACTTGTTCAGGAACGTGAGGACCGGCAGGTTGCGCGAGCGGCAGACCTGGAACAGCTTCAACGTCTGGCTCTCGATGCCCTTTGCCGCATCGAGCACCATCACCACGGCGTCGACTGCGGCGAGCACACGGTACGTGTCCTCGCTGAAGTCGCGGTGGCCGGGCGTGTCCAGCAGGTTGATCGTGTGCGAGTGGTACGGGAACTGCAGCACTGTCGAGCTGATCGAGATGCCGCGCTGCTGCTCGATCTCCATCCAGTCGCTGCGCGAACTGCGTCGACCTTCGCGGGCGTGTACCGCACCGGCTTCCTGTACCGCACCGGAGTACAGCAGGAACTTCTCGGTGAGCGTGGTCTTGCCGGCGTCGGGGTGACTGATGATGGCGAACGTTCGTCGCTGATTCGCCTCGTACACCACGTCGCCGCTCATGAGGCTTCGAGGCTATCGGCGACCCTGTCGGTCGACGGGGTTGCTCAGTCGAGCGTGATGATGACCGCGCGGTCGCCGTAGGGGATGCGGTTCCGCTTGACGACGCCACCGATGGTGCCGAGCGCCTTCGTGATGTGGGTCATGAAGCCGTACTTCGCCTTCACCTTCCGCTGGACCTCCGCGAAGAGTGGATCGTCGACCGCGACGAGGCGCGCCTGCCCGGTGACGGACGAGGTACCGTCCTTGAGCTTGCCGCGGGCATCGCTGGGCTGCAGGGTGACCTTCGCCGTGTGCGCGAGGCGCTTCGCCTTTCCCGAGCCCGAGCTCGTCCAGAACCCGATGTCGCCGCTGTCGAGCGTGACCGCCCACACCGGGGTGGCGACCGCGTCGCCCGCGCGCTTGAACGTCGTGAACAGCAGGTACTTCTCGTCGCCGAGTGCCATGGCGCCTCCCTCTTCGGACCCGTGGAAGGCGACTCTAGCGCCCCGACGCGACCCGCTGATCCGTAGCCCTACGCCATGCTGCGCCAGGCCGCCAAACGCTCGGCGCTGTCGTCGTCGGGCAGTGGTAACTGGCAGACCACCTTCAGGCCCGGCCACTCGCTGGGGGTGAGTTGCTGGTACTCGAACGCCAGTTCACCGGCCCACGGGTGGTGGTAGCGGCGGACTCGCGTCTCGAACTGGGCGACGTCGACCTGCGGCCACCAGGCCGTGAACTCGGTGCTCGTCTCGCTGAGCCGCTCGACCAGCGAACGGACCTTCGGGTCGGTGCGCAGCTCGGCGGTGCCGGCGCGGAACTCGGCCAGGATGCGGTGCGCTTGGTCGGGCCAGTCGTCGATGAGCTCACGCGCCGACGGTTCGGCGAAGACCACCCACAGCAGGTTCCGCTCGTCGTCGGGCAACTGGTCGATCATGGGGTACAGCCGCGACTGGGCCCGGTTCCAGGCGAGGAACTCCCAGCGCGGGCCGAGGACGTACGCCGGGGCAGGGTCCATCGATGCGATCAGCCGCACCAACGCGTCGGGCACGTGTTCGACCTCCGGCGGCCGGTCGCCGTTCGGGCGGTGCGCGAGCGTGAGGAGGTGCTGTCGTTCGGCATCGGACAGTCGCAGGGTACGGGCCAGTGCGTCGAGCACGTCGACCGAGGCGTTGATGGGCCGACCTTGTTCGAGCCACGTGTACCAGGTGACCGACACGCCTGCCAGCAGTGCCACCTCCTCGCGACGCAACCCTTTCGTGCGTCGACTGCGGCCCTCGGGGAGCCCGACGTCGGCCGGGGTGAGGGCGTCACGGCGAGCCCTCAGGAACTCGGCGAGGTCTTCACGGCGGCGATCCACCCCGACATTGCAGCACGTCGGAACGACCGCCGCCCGATTTTCGGACCCGCGGGTCCGCTGTGCGGCGGAACCTGTCGCGGCTCCGCTACCAGCGATGGCGATCGGGCCGCGACAGGTTCGCCCGAGGGCGACCCGAGCAACTCAGGTGAGGGGCTGGGTGAGGTCGTAGAACGTGGTGCCGTCGACGGTCACCTGGGTGAAGTTCGACTGCACCCACTCGGAGATCTGCGACGACGTGCTCGACGACCCGCCGCCCATGCCGCCGCCGCCCATGCCGCCGCCCATGCCATCTCCGACGAAGTAGTGGACGTCGCCATCGGCCACCATCTGCTGGAAACCCTCGAGCGTCGGCCACTGGTCGGTGCCGTTGAAGCCACCGATCGCCATCACCGGGTTGTCGGTGGCCAGCTGGTAACCGGCAGCGTTGTTGGCGCCCACCGTCGCGAGTGCCCAGGTGAAACCGTCCAGGCCGTCGTCCAGGAACTGCACGATCTCGACGGTCGGTGTCGCGGCGTCGAGCAGGCCGTTCATGCCGTTCATGCCGTTCATGCCGTTCATGCCGCCCGTGCCGCCGGTCGGGGGTGGTGGGAAGCCGCCCATGCCGTTCATGCCGCCGGTGCCGCCCGTGCCGCCGGTGGGCGGTGTCGGAAAGCCGCCCGTGCCGTTCATGCCGCCCGTGCCGCCACCCGGGAAGCCCCCGGGGAAGCCACCCGGGCCGCCGGGACCGCGGCCGCCGCCCGGTCCGAACGCGCCGCCCGGTCCGAACGCGCTGGCCGGACCGACGCCGGGGATGGCCCCGTTCTGCGACTGGTTCGCGGTGCTTATCGCGTACGCGGTCGGCGCCAACATGCATGCCGCCAGTGCAGCGCCGGCGCCCCACCGGGCGGACTCGCGGCCGACGAGCAGTCCGATGATGCCGACGCCGGTGAGGGCCAGGAGCAACGGACGGAGCCACGGGTGCCAGTCGGGCGTGCGCTCGAGCACGGTCCATGCCCACCAGGCGGTGACGGCCACGGTGCCGGCCAGGACCGCCCGCGCCCACCACTGGGCGCGCAGGGCGTACAGCACCGTGCCGCCGATGCCGATGAGGGCGCCGATCGCGGGTGCCAGGGCGACGGAGTAGTACTCGTGGATGATGCCGGCTCCCAGGCTGAACATCGCACCAGTGCTGAACAGCCAGCCGCCCCACATGATGATGGCGGCGCGGGTGCGGTCGTGCCGGTGCTTCCAACCGGCCAGGAACAGCCCGGTGACGGCGAAGATGAGGGCCGCCGGGATGAGCCACGACGCGTGCCCTGCCCAACTGTCGCCGAACATGCGCAGCCATCCGGTCTCGCCCCACATGCCCGACTGGCCCTGGGCGCCGCCGGCGACGACGCTGCCGGTCTCGTTGCCGGTGAGGCGACCGAAGCCGTTGTAGCCGAACACCAGGTCGAGCACGCTGTTGTCCGTCGAGCCGCCGATGTACGGACGGCTCGACGCGGGCCACAGCTCGACGATCGCCACCCACCACCCGGCGGCGGCGATCATGGCCACACCGCCGAGTGCCAACTGCCACAGGCGCTTGCCCATCTTGGGCGGTCCGGCCACCAGGTAGGCGAGCGCGAATGCGGGCATCACCACGAACGCCTGGAGCATCTTGGTGAGGAATCCGAAGCCGAGGAACACGCCGGCCCACACCAGCCACTTCGTCGTCCCGTCCTCGATGGCGCGGGTGACCGCGTACGCCGCGGCGACCATGAGCAGCACGAGCAGCGCGTCGGGGTTGTTGAAGCGGAACATCAGCGCGGCGGCGGGCATGAACGCCATCACGGCGCCGGCGATCAGACCGGCGGCCACGCCGAACCAACGCCGGATGGTGAGGTACAGCAACCCCACCGCGGCCACACCCTCGAGCGCCTGCGGCACGAGGATGCTCCACGAGTTCACGCCGAACACCCGGGCCGACAGCTCCATCACCCACAACGACGCCGGGGGCTTGTCGACGGTGATGAAGTTGGCCGAGTCGCTCGACCCGAAGAAGAACGCCTTCCAGCTCTTCGTGCCGGCCTGGACCGCAGCCGAGTAGAAGCTGTTCGCCCAACCCGATGCACCGAGTCCCCACAGGTACAGGACCGCCGTGGCGACGAGCAGCGCGCCGACGGCGGGCTTCACCCACCGCGGGTCGCGGCACTCGGCATCCGGCTCGATCGGATCGGCGGCGTCGAGGTCGACGACCGGCGCGTCGAGGTCGACGACCGTGGCGTCGGAGACGTCGATGGCAGACGTGTCGATGATGCTCATGGGGACAGCATCGGCGCTCGGGTTGTGAGCTCCCTCAGGGGTTCCTGTGAGGTTGCTGTGAGATCAGCCGCCGTTGGCCGCCGGTGCGTACGGACGACACGGCTGACCGCGCAGCGAGCCGCATGCCGGGGGAGCAGCGGGCACGTCGATGTCGGGCACCACCGGCAGCACGAGGCGGGACGGGTGGTCGGCGTCGTGGGCGATGGTGACGGTCTCGCCGTCGCTGATGGTGCGGAACTCCCAGATCGCCCGGTTGTTGCCCGGGGCGTCGATGGTCAGCCGGATCCGGCTGCCCGCCCGGAACGGGTGGGCGAACGGGAACAGGGCGACCCTGACCTCGGAGAACTCACCGTCCGGGAGGTCGGCCACGTCGGCCTCGGCGTTGGTGTGGGCGGGTGACAACTGGGTGGAGCGCTCCTCGTCGAGGGCCCGCTGGCTGGCACGCAACCAGCCGCTCTGCACGTAGATCTCGGTGCCGTCGGCTCGGACCTCACTGATCGTCACCTCGAGATCGGTGTCGGGCGTCGACGCCTTCACCCACAGGTCCACCGAGCCCGCTCCCACGACCACGGTGTCGGCCGCCAACGGCGCCGTGACGTAGCCGAGGCCGGTGCCGTCGGGCAGGGGCTTCCAGTCGTACTGCACGTCGGCCCGCCACACGCCATTCCCGTCGCCGGTGTAGAAGGTGGGGGGCAGTGCGGACGGGTCGGCCGTGTACTCGTCGGCCGTGGTGCTCGTGCCCTGTTCGTCGGCGGTGAGCGCACCGTCGTCGCCCAGACCCCACAGCGTGGTGACGGCCTCGGTGACCGGCCACCGGCTGAACTCGTGGGTGAACAGCGGCTCCGGGGTGCCCGGTGAGAACCCGGGGTTGCCACCCTGCTCGAACAGCACGCGGACGGACGGTTCGGCCTCGAACGCGGCGAGCGCCTGGTCGTAGGTCTTGCCGGCGAAGCGGCTCTCGAACGGGGCGAACGTCGTGACGCCCCAGATGGCGCCGCCGAGGCCGGAGGCGATGAGCGAACCCGCCGACAGGTCGGGCACCTTCTTGCCGACGTACAGCTGCAGGAACTCCATGTACCGCGCCGCGATCGGCGGGCTGAGGCTCTCGGTGTGCAGGCCGTTCACGAGCGTGACGTACACGTGCGGAGATGCGGTGAAGTGGTCCAGCATCGCGGGGAAGTGGCCACCCGTCTGCTCGTCCTGCCAGGCGCCGGCGATGAAGATGGGCACGTTGATCTTGTCGACGAACGTGATGGGTGCGAGCGAATCACCGAGCGGGTTCGAGTAGAAGGCGTTGTCGTCGATCTCGGTGACGAGGTCGGGGTTCTGCAATCGCATCTGCTGGTTGTCGGCGCACACCTTGTCGCCACCGTCGGCACGTTCGGTCGTCCACTGCTGGCCGTAGGGATCGGCGCTGTCCATGCGCTCCTGGGTCCAGTTGACGGCGAAACCGGTGTTCAGGATGCCGCCCGGGTAGAGCGTCGCCCGGTAGCTGTCGTCGAGCACGGAGAGCGGAGTGATGCTGTTCAGGCTCGGTGGCTGCGTCGCCGCGACGAACAACTGACTGATGCCGGGATAGCTGATGCCGACCATGCCGACCTGGTTGCCGAGCACCCACGGCTGGGCGGCGACGGCCTCGATGACGTCGTAGCCGTCGACCGATTGGGCGGTTTCGAAGAAGCGGTACGAGCCGCCGCTGCAGCCCGTTCCGCGCATGTTCACACCCACGTAGGCCAGGCCCTGGGCGGTGTAGATGGCGGCGATCTGCGCGCTGGCGGGATCGCTCGGCTGGTAGCCGCTGTACTCCACGACGGTCGGGTACGGGCCCTTGTCGACCGGACCGGGAAGGATGACGTTGGCGCTCAGCGTCGTGCCGTCGCGAGTGGTGACGTAGCCGAAGCCGCTGTCCTTGGGGAAGAGCGTCTGCTCGTCGGTGTAGAGGGTCAGCGGAGGAACGTCGCCGGGAGCGGTGACGGTGAGTTCGTCGGTTGCTTCGGTCGCGCTGCGCACGACGTAGCCGCTTCCTTCGGCCAATTCGCGGAACAGCAGCGCTCCCTGCTCGTCGACGGTGCCGGTGGCGACCTCGCTGTCGCCCTGGACCACGGTGAGCGTGTCGCCGGGCTCGGCGCCCAGGATGCCGATCTGCCGCACGCCGGGGACGGTGGTGAAGGTCGCCGGCGCGAGTGCGACGGTCGTGGTCGGCGCCTCGGTCGACGTCGACACGGCCGACTCGGTGGTGGTCGGTGACGTGTCACCGCTGTCGCTGCAGGCAGCGACCACCAGACACAACGACACCACGAGCGCGACAGAACGTTTCCCCATGGAGGGAGTCTCGCATTCCCTCGTCGACCAGCCACAATGGGAGCGTGATCTCGCTCGACGAAATGCTGGCCGACCTCGAACTGCTCGTGAACACCGAATCGACCTCGTTGCACCTCGACCTGCTCGACCAGTCGGCCGCAGCGGTGTCGCAGGTGATGGCCAGTCGCCTCGGCACGGCACCACGGATCATCGCCTCGAACAACGGTCCGCATGTGCTCTGGAGCGGCGGCGGCACGCCGAAGGTGTTGCTCGTCGGTCACCACGACACCGTGTTCCCCGTCGGCAGCGTCGCCGCCCGGCCGTTCGCCGTGCGCGACGGACGGGCCACCGGACCCGGTGTGTTCGACATGAAGGCCGGCATCGTGCAGGCCGTGCACGCCGTGGCCGAGTTGGACGACCCCAGCGGCATCGAGATCCTCATCACCGCCGACGAAGAGGTCGGCAGCGACGCGTCTCGCGAGCTCATCGAGCAGCGCGCCCTGGCGTGCGGCAACGTGCTGGTGTTCGAGGCCAGCGCGGACGGTGGCGCGTTGAAGATCGCCCGCAAGGGGACCGGTACGTTCGAGGTGGTCGTGCATGGCAAGGCGGCCCATGCCGGCCTCGAGCCGTGGAACGGTGTGAACTCACTCGTCGCCGCGGCCGAACTGATCGGGAAGATCGTCACGTTCGCGAACCCCGATACGAACACCACGGTCACACCGACGGTCGCGGCCGCAGGCACGGCCGACAACGTGGTGCCGGCCGAGACCCGAGTGAAGGTCGACGTGCGCGTCGAGCAGCCGGGGGAGGGTGAGCGTCTCACCGCCGCGTTCTCGTCGCTCGCCTCATCGGTGCCGGGAGCCCGCGTCGAGATCCGCGGGGGGTTGAACCGGCCGCCCATGCCCGTGGGCGCGGCGGGCGAGCTGTTCCCGCTGGCGTTGAAGGCGGCCGCAGCGGTCGGCCTCGACGGCATCGAGGGTGTCGCCGTTGGTGGCGGCAGCGATGGCAACTTCACCGCC
>JANMFL010000200.1:0-2153 GCA_031377945.1 Acidimicrobiaceae bacterium
GTGTTCGAGATCGGCCGCATCTTCCGCAACGAGGGCATCAGCACCCGCCACAACCCCGAGTTCACGATGATGGAGCTCTACCAGGCGTTCGCCGACGTCGAGGACGTGATCGAGATCACCGAGACCCTCATCAAGCAGGCGGCGATCGACGCCACGGGTTCCAGCATCGTCACAGTGTTCCGACCCGACGGCGAGACCGAGGAGATCGACCTCGCCCAACCGTGGCGCCGGGCACGCATGATCGACCTCGTCGAGGAAGCCATCGGCGTTGCCGTCCACCCGTCGCAGCCCGTCGAGACACTGCGCGCGCTCGCGACGCAACACGGCGTGTCCGTGAACCCGCGATGGGGCTCGGGCAAGATCATCGAAGAGCTGTTCGAGGCCACGGCCGAGCACACCCTCATCGCGCCGACGTTCGTCACCGGTCACCCCGTCGAGATCTCCCCGCTCGCCCGCGTCGATCGGAACGACCCGTACCTCACGGAGCGTTTCGAGCTCTTCGTCGGCGCCCGAGAGCTGGGCAATGGGTACACGGAGCTCAACGATCCGGTCGAGCAGCGCCTTCGCTTCGAGGACGAGCAGGCCGCCAAGGACGCCGGCGACGCCGAGGCCGGCACGGTCGACGAGGACTACCTGCGTGCGCTCGAGTACGGCCTGCCTCCCACGGGCGGGCTGGGCATCGGCATGGACCGCGTCGCGATGCTCATCGCCGGGGTGAACTCCATCAAGGAAGTCATCCTCTTCCCCACCCTTCGCCCCGAAGCGCTCTAACATCCCGCCAATGTCCACCCCCGTCCCGCCCGAGAACCTGCGTTTCATGGGCGAGAGCGAGACGACGTACGTCCAGCTCGGCGACGACATGGTCGACCGCATCGGGACCGTCGTCGACCTCGCCGCCTGTCGCCGGGTGGTCGACATCGGCTGTGGCTACGGCCGGATCGGTGCCGCGTTCCTGCGGTCGAGCACGTTCCGCGGCCGGTACGACGGCTTCGACATGCTCCGGCCGCACATGGAGTGGTGCAACCAGCACCTCGGCAGCCGCCGGTTCCGGTACCACTACCTGAACATCCACAGCGAGCGGTACAGCCCCACCGGCACCCTGCAACAGCGCGACGTCCGATTCGATGTTCCGGCCGGCACCGCCGATCTGGTGGTGCTCACGAGCGTCTTCACGCACATGTACCCCGACGACGTGGTGCACTACCTGCACGAGTGCCGTCGGCTGGTCTCACCCGGCGGACGGGTGTACGCGACCTTCTTCGTGCTGAACGATCTGCAGCGCGGCCGCACGAACCACTACGCACTGCCGCACGAGCTGACGCCGTTCTGCCGCTACATGTCCGAGACCGAGCCGTTGCACGTCATCGGCTACGAGGAGGCGTGGCTGCGCGAGCAGTTCGCCGCCGCGGGGTTCACCATGGACGGACCCTTCCGCCAGGGCGCGTGGTCGGGACAGCCCGAGCCATTCGACTTCCAGGACACCGTCGTGCTGGCACCGGACCCCGCTCACCCCGCAGCCCCCACACGCCGGCGGCGGTGGTGGTGGTCGAAGTGACCGTCGAGCGCGAGATCACCGGTCCCGTCGACCTGTGCGATGCCCGCGGGCGGCTCTCCCCCGCGGCGCGCGGATGGGCGCGACATCCGATGCTGCGAGCCAACCTGCGGGGACGCCACGGCCGCAAGAAACGCTGGGACTACTGGTGCATCGACACGGACGAGATCGTCGTGTCGTTCGTGTACGCGGACATCGACTACGCCGGTCTGGCGAACGTCTGGGTCATGGAGCACGCCACCGGCCGACAGGCGACGGCGGGCGTGTTGCAGCCGTTCGCCAAGGGGTTCGCCCTTCCCGAGCAGGTGTGCACGGGTGCAGTGACCTACTCCGACGACACGTTCCGGCTGTCCATCGACGAGGCAACCGATACCACCCGCCTCTCGGCATGGGCGGCCACGTCGGGCACCAGCTCGTGGCCGGGCGAGATCGAGATCGAGATCGAGGTGGGCAAACCGGCCGACCACGAATCGCTCAACGTCGTCATCCCCTGGAGCGATCGCACCTTCCAGTTCACCTCGAAGCAGAACACTCGGCCCGCCACGGGTCGTGTGCGGGTCGGTGACCGCACCTGGGACATCGACGCAGCCCACGACGCGTG
>JANMFL010000211.1:0-6154 GCA_031377945.1 Acidimicrobiaceae bacterium
GGTCGCCGAGGGTCGTTCCGGTGCCGGCATCGCCGGCACCGTCGACTCCGGCGGCATGGGCCGGCACGGCGACGGCGGGTTCAGCGTGACGACCGAACGGCCGGCTGTCCTCGTCGTGTCCACCCTGTGGCTCGACGGCTGGTCGGCCACGGTGAACGGACGCGACGTGCCCGTCGCACGCGCCAACGGTCTGGTCCTCGCCATTCCGCTCGAGGCCGGGCTCAATGACGTTCATCTCGCGTTCACACCCCCAGGCCTGAAGGCCGGCGCAGCGATCACGCTGGCCAGCCTGCTGATCCTGATCGGTCTCGGTGTCGTGCCGCTGGCGGCCCGGAGGCTGCGACGCTCCCCCGGGCCGGACGTCGTCACTTCGGAATGATCGTCCCGATGTTCATGATCCCGTTCGGGTCGAATGCGCGCTTCAGGGTTTCGAGCATGAAGTACGACGAGCCGTACTCGTCACGCACCCAGGGCGCCCGCGCCTTGCCGATGCCGTGGTGGTGCACGATGGAACCGCCCAAGCGCAGTGTCTCCTCGCAGATGATCGAGATGATCGGCAGGTAGTACTTGTCGTTCTCGTCCTCGGGAGCGCAGTCGATGAGGTCGTAGAAGTAGTTGAAGTACATGTTCGTACCGTTGATGTAGCTGTGCGACGAGTGCCCGCCCAGCAAGGTGATGCCGTTGATCTCGGCACGAATGCGCGGGATGACCGCCTCGTAGATCTTGCCGATGCTGCTCCAGTCGGCGGAGATCTCGGTGGTGCGATTCACGTTGCGGGTCGTGCGGATGCGGTCGTCCTCGCGGGTCATCTTGTCGGGACCCCACACGAGGTCGTTGAACCACTCCTCGACCAGCGCCGGATCCACCGGCTCGCACTCGGGATACTTGGCGACCAGTTCGGCGATGCCGTCGGCGGTGGCTCGGGTGATGCCGGCATTGCCCTCCGCCATGAAGAGCAGCACGCACTCGTCGGGCTCGACGAAGTGCGAGAAGTGCAACTGGCCGTCCTCGAAGTCGTACAGGCGGGCGACCGACGGGTGGTACCCGGCGACCATCACCTCGCGCAGCGCTTCGAACCCGGTGGACATGTTCTTCAGCGTCCAGCCCATGAAGACGTGGTTCTCGGGCATGTACGGGAACAGCTTCACCGTGACCTCGGTGATGTAGCACAGCGCGCCCTCGTTGCCGATGACGATGTGGCGGATGTCGGGACCGGCCGCGCGGCGCGGCACGTTCTTGATCCGCGACACGACCCCACCGGGGAACACCACCTCGCACCCGACCACCATGTCCTCGATACCGCCATACAGGGTCGAGAACTGTCCGATGCTGCGCGTGGCCACGAGGCCCCCCATGCTCGCGATGGGCTTGGACTGCGGCGAATGACCGGTGGTGAGACCGACCTTGCGCACCTCGTCCTCGAGCACCTGCAGCGGCACGCCGCACTGCGCCGTCGCCTGCATGTTGTACGGATCGATGGACACGATCTGGTCGAGGCCCGAGCCGTCGACGATGATCGAGTTCTCGGCACCGCTCTCGAGGCCACCTTCGGTGGCCGTGCCACCGGTGCGAGCCACCACGTTCACTTCGTGCTCGTCGGCGAACGCCAGCACCTTCGCCACCTCGTCGGTGGTGCGCACCATCACGATGGCTGCCGGCAAGGTCATGGTGTGCACGTCGAAGATGTTCTGCAGCTTGCGGAAGTTGTCGACGCTGGATCGCTGCAGTTCGTCGTGGTCGGTGATCACTCGGTCGACACCGACCACGGTGTGCAAGTGCTGGACGATGGCGTCGCTGGTGAGTGCCATGGAAGTTCCTTCGTGTGCGGCCTGTGGCCGGTGGGTCAGTGGATCGGTGAATCGGTGAATCGGTGAATCAGTGGAAGATGGGATAGGCGCGTTCGAACAACGCGTCGGTCTGGTTGCGGATGTCGTGATACACGGTGTCGGCCATGCGCCGATACACGTCCTGGCGGGCGGCGTCGGGGGTGAACGACTCGCGCCGCTTGCTCATTCGGAACACCGCAGACTCGATGTCGGCGTGCACGCCGACGGCGGCAGCCGCGCACATCGCCGCACCGAGACTTGCGCCGCCACCGTCGACCGATCGACTGGCCGGGATGCCGAAGACGTCGGCGAAGATCTGCATGAACAGCGGGCTGTTCGACCCGCCGCCCGACACGACCAGTTCGGTCAGCGAGATGCCGAGCTCGTCGCTCATCGAATCGACGTGGAACTTCATCGTCAACGCGATCGCCTCGAGGATGCTCCGATACACGTGGCCGCGGGTGTGCCGGGCGTCGAAGCCGAGCATCATCCCCTTGCGGAACGGCTTGTCCGTGGTCGCCAACCAATCCAGCACGGTCATCAGGCCGTCGCTGCCGGCCGGCACCAGTGCCGCCTCGCGTTCGATGTACCCCTCCCGGGTCAACTGCATCGACACGGCCTTCTCGGCCACCTCGTCGCCGAGCAGGTCGAGGAACCACGTCAGGGTCCACATACCCCTTCGGACGCCATTGCTCTCGTAGAGGTAGCGGTTCGGAATGCACGCGAAGTTGGTCCAGAAGTTGGTGGGCGCAGTGTGATTCTCGTGTCCGTGCACCATCGCTGCGATGTAGGTGCCCAGCGAGACGAGGGCAGTCGTCTCTCCGAGGGTGCCTGCGCCGAGCATTTCGACGGCCTTGTCGTTCGCGGTGGCGACGACCGGCGTCCCGACGGGAAGGCCCGTGGCCGCTGCCGCATCGGCGGTGAGCGGGCCGACGACGTCGCCGGGCATCTGCAGTTCGAACAGTTGATCGCGGCGCACCCCGAACTGGTCGTACAGCGCAGGATCGTTGCTCCAGTCCCAGGTGTCGGTGTCGATCGGCCATTGCTGGAGAATGTTGTTCGCTGCCGTGTCCCGGAAGCGTCCGGTGAACCGATGGGCGATGTATCCGGTGGTGGTCGTCGCGTACGTCAGCTCGGGATCGTCGGGCACGTACGGCTGGTAGGCGCGGTCATCCATCCAGCTGACGACCGGCTCGACGAGCGAGCCATCAGATCTCAGAAACGCCTTGCAGCAGCGGATCGGACAGATGCCGATTCCGACGATGTCGGCCGGTTCGCCGGCGAACCGTTCCATCGCCCGACGGCTGGCTTCGCAGATGGCATCCCACAGATCGTCGTCGGGATGAACGGCGACGCCGTGTTGCGGCCGGCTCATCGGTCGCAACAGTTGCTGCCCGCGGGCAACGGCGTTGCCGTCGGCGTCGAACACGACGACCTTGGCGCTCTGCGTGCCGCAATCGACACCGACCAGGTACGGACCCCCCATTGCCTGCTCCCCCGTCAACGGACGAGGTAACCGCCGTCGACCGCGAGGATGTGCCCGTTCACGTAGTCGCTGGCCCGGCTGGCGAGGAACACCACCGTGCCCATCAGGTCGGCCGGGTCGCCCCAACGGTCGGCCGGGATGTGCTCGAGGACCCGGCGGTTCGAGTCGGGGTTGCTGCGCGTCGCCGTGGTGATGGCCGTCGCGAAGTAGCCGGGGGCGAGTCCGTTGACCTGCACCCCGTACATCGCCAATTCGTCGGCGTAGGCCTTGGTGAACCCGGCGATGCCGTGCTTCGTGGCGGCGTAGGCCGACGAGTACCGACCACCGAGGAACGAGAACATCGAGCAGATGTTGATGATCTTGCCGCTCCGCTGTGGGATGAAGTACTTGGCCGCCTCGAAGCTCATCTCGAACGCCGCCGTGAGGTTCACCGCCACCGTGGGGTCCCACTTGTCGCGACCGAACTCCTGCACCTCGCCCAGCGGGCAGATGCCAGCGCTGTTGACGAGGATGTCGATCGACCCGAGTCGGGCGACGCATTCGCCGACGACCGCCTCGGGCACACCGTCGGCCGTGATGTCGGCCTGCATGTACTCGTATCGCACGCCCTCGGCCTCGACGAGCGGGCCGGTGGAGCCGTCGTCATCCAACAGGCTGGGCACGAACACGTTGGCGCCGCCCTTGGCGAGCGCCAGCGAGAACGCCTGGCCGAGGCCGGTGTTGCCACCCGTGACGACGGCGTTCTTGCCCTTCAGACTGAAGAAGTCCATGGCGAATTCAGTGATGTCCATCTGCGCGCTTTCTCGAGCCCGGGCCGTGACGATGGTAGTCCAGCACACCCCTCTGTCCGGAACACTCGTACCGGAAAATCTCCGGCGGGGCGGCCCCTCAGCGTCGAGCGCGCTCCCATGCGAGCAGCCAGGCGGCGGCAGGCGACGAAGCCTCCACCGTCAACGAGTCACCATCGAGGTGCTCGAGCTCGACCACCCACCGGTCGTCGACGCCGATCATCCTGCCGCCTTCGTCGCGCCGGTGGTTCTCGCGGTAGCTCAGCCAGGTCCGCCAGCCGGCACACTCCAGTGCACGGCGGCGACGATCGGGTGTCCGGGGCCGGCGAGGTAGCGCGAGCGTGTGCATGCACCGATCGTGCGCCCGTCACCCTGTGGATCGTCAGTGCCAACTACCTGTGACTTGCCTGGGGACGAACGTGCCACGCCTGGGGATGTGTCTCGCTTGGGTATAGGGTCGCCTCCCGACGAACGAGGAGCCATCGTGCCCGAGAAGTCACCCCAGAAGCCGTCCGCGAAGAAGACCGGCAAGTCGCTGAAGGAAAAGCGAGTCGCCAAACAGGCCAAGAAGGACAACCGACCGAAGTCGGCCTGACCGGTGGCCGCCGAGACGCCGAACGACACCGTCGATTCGCCCGCTGCGCCAACCCGCCGCTGTTGGCGGTGCCTGCAACAGTTCCCCACCGACGAGCACGACACCGTGGTGCGCCCCGCCGAGTGGTGGGTCTGCGCGGCCTGCCACGACGTGTTGTTCCCGGCGCGCTGACGCCGCCCGCGAACCGCCGGTCAGAACAATCGCAGCGATGCAGTCCGGGTAGTGGTCGAGGCGAGGTTGCCGACGACGTCGGTCAACGTCGTTGCCGACTGGAACGAGAACGTGGCGTTGGTGTTCTGCGTGCCCAGCACCAAGCATGCGGTGCCGACGCACGAACCTGCGATCGTGACCGTCACGGTTCGCCCGGCGTTGCTCAACGCAACGGACGACGCAGCCCACGTCGCCGACGTGCCGTCGCCGACGACGTAGTTCGCTCCGCCGGTCGTACGGGCGCCGTTGGTGATGCCCGAGATGCTCAGCGTGTCGTTGCCGGCGCCGGCGGGGTCGGCGAGCGTGACGCTGGCCGACGAGGGCACCGAGGTCGCCCCGAGCGCCTCGCTGAAGGTGATGGCCACGGTGTCGCCCACCTCCGCCTTGCCGTTGATGCCCACCGTGGTGTCGGTGATGGTCATCGGCACCGGGCGTGCGAGGTCGGTGGGTGTCCTCGCCGCGAAGGATGCCTGGTTGCCGGCGGCGTCGCGAATGCCGGTGGCGCTGGCCGCCATGGCAACCGTCATCGAGCCCACGGCGGTGTCCGCAGCGCCGGCACCCTCGGTGAGGGTCAGTGTGAGTGTCGATCCGCTGAGTGCCACGGCCGACAGTGCGCCCGCTGATGGCACGTTGGCGAGCGTGAACGGCGACGTGCCCGCCGTGTACGCCGACGACGACTCGCTGAAGACCGCGGTCACGCGATCGACCTTGCCGTTGTTCGAGTTGTCGAGCACGTTCAACGCGGTCAGCGCCGGTGCCGCCCTGTCGGTCAGCGTCGCCGCGGCGTAGCTGGCCAGGTTCCCGGCTGCGTCACGAATGCCGGCGGCGTTCGCCGCCAGAGCGACCGTGAACGAGCCCACGGCGGTGTTCGCTGCCCCAGCACCCTGGTTCAGTGCGACCGAGGCCTGGTTGCCGGCCACGACGACGCTGTTCACCGTGGCGCCGGACGGTGCGGAGGCGAGCGCGAACACGGTCGGTGCCGCGGAGAACGGCGCGAGGGTCTCGCTGAAGGTCACCAGGACACGGTCGACCTTGCCGTCGATGTTGTCGTCGAACATCTGCTGCGCCTGGCGCAGCGGGACCGCACCATCTGCCGGTGATGCAGAGAACGACGCCTGGTTGCCGACAGCGTCGCGAACACCTGCGGCGTTGGCGGCGAGCGACACGGTGAACGCTCCGACGCCCGTGTCGACCGCGCCGGCGCCTTCGGCGATCGCGAGCGTGACGGTGGGCGACGTGACGTTCACCG
>JANMFL010000222.1:0-1878 GCA_031377945.1 Acidimicrobiaceae bacterium
CGTCGCCGACGGTGCCGTGAAGTGGGGCGTCGGGACCGACCCGAGCACCATCACCGCAGCATTGCGTGCAGTGCTGAACGCACACGAACGTCACGACGTCCGTTCGAACTAACCTCGGGCCATGGCCCGGCGTTGGATCCCTCGATTCGTGGCACTCGCGCTCGTCGCTGCCGCCGCCTGGTGGTGGCAGCAACGACAGCGACAGCACCCGCAAGTGCCACCGCCACCGCCGCCGGACAACCTGTTGCCGCCCGCCGCGCCGGAACCCGCATGGCGGAGCCCGGTGGAGGGAGGGTGTCCGGACGGATTCCCGGTGAAGGTGGCGCGCAGCGGCATCTTCCACGAACCCGGTGGTCGTTCGTACGATCGCACGACACCGGACCGCTGCTACGCCGCTGCCGCGGATGCCGAGGCCGACGGCTACCGTCGGGCCAAGGCCTGAGCCCCTCCCGAGCCATGGGACCAGTCACGCCAGGAGGCGAGCAATGAAGGTGAGAGTCGACTACGACGTGTGCGCGAGCACCGGTGCCTGCATGCAGGTGTGCCCGGAGGTGTTCGAGGTGCGCAAGGACGGCTACCTGTACGTGCTGCAGGAGGAACCCGGCGAGGAACTGCGCGACAAGGTGCAGACCGCCGCCGACATGTGCCCCACGGCGGCCATCACCGTCGAAGGTTGACCCCACGGGTCGTGGGCGGCGCGGCGGCGCCGCCGTCTCGGCGCGCCCCGGCCCACCCCGGCCGACCTGCAATTTCGACGTTTCTTTACCGTTCCTTGGCTTGAGAACAGGGGTCGTACGACCGATCTCTTCACCGTACGCAGCGGGAGCCAAAGAACGAGGGTGACACATGGAGCGACGACTCGCACTGGCCACAGCGGGAGCGGTGGCCGCGACGCTCGGGATCGGCACGGTGTGCTTCGCCGCCCTCGGCGGCGGTCACCTGCTCGGCCTCTCCGGTGACGGGTCGTCGGCAGCGGTCGTCCCCGGCTCCGCCGTCGAGCAGGTCACCAAGGTCGTCGTCGTGCGCTCGGCCGACGGCTCACTCTTCGTCGTCGAGTCCACTGCCACCGCAAGCCCCGAGGCGGCGGCCCCGGCGCCGGCATCGCCCACGGCCGAGCCCACTCTGGCCGTGATGGTGGTCGGCACCGCGGCGCCGTCGCCGGCCGCGGCCACGACGGCCACCCCCACGCCGACGACGACCACCACGCCCACAAGGGCGACCACGCCGAGCACGAGCCGACCGGTCACCACCACCTCGGCGAAGCCGGTCACCACGACCAGCGCAGCCCCGGTGACGACGAACGCGCCGTCCACGTCGGCACCGCCCACCACCCCCAAGCCCGTCACCCCCACGACCACCGCTCGCCCGCCGGGCGTGCCCGCCGACTGGCCTGCCGGCAAGCCGATCCCCCCAATGCCCGCCGGCTGCAAGCAGCCGCAGCTCGAATTGAATGGAGTCTGGAACTGTGACGACTGAGATCGATCCGGAACAGGCAGACCGCGTCGCGCGGCTCGCGCAGCGACGTGCCGCCAGCGGCGGAGGTCGCGCTGCGGCCCCCCGCGTGGCGACGCCGACTCCTGCACCGGCCCCCACACTCGGCCAGGGCCCGGCGATGCCGCCGGTCATCGCGACACCCGTCGCACCGGCCCGTTCGACACCGATCCCGTCGACTCCGGTGACTCCGACCTGGGAGCCTCCGGCGCAGTACAAGCCGATCCGCTACACGCAGCCGATCGCCATCACCGTCGCACGAGCGACCGAGGCTGCTGCCGCCTCGGCCGGAGCGATGTCGAGCACGGTTCCGATGAACGCCGCAGCCAGGTCGGCGCACGCCAGCGCCTCGGTGCCCGTGGTCGCCGTCATCGACCGCGCCACCGC
>JANMFL010000269.1:0-5919 GCA_031377945.1 Acidimicrobiaceae bacterium
CGACGAACCGAACGGCAGCGTCTGCCCGTCGACCTCGACGTCGAACACGTCCCACGCGCCGATGACCACCAGAGCGACATCGCTTCCCTTCGCGGCGTTCGCCCACTTCGTGTCCCATCCGGCGCAGTTCCCGAAGCTGCGCGTGTACCCGTCGCGCGAGCTGACGGCCTTGCCGCCGTCGTACACGCTGCACCCCTCGACCGAACCGTCGACCGCGGCGAACGTGCTGCCGATGCCGTCGGGCAGGTTTCGCCACAACGAGTAGGCCATCGAGTCGCCGACGACCACCAACGATCGCGGCAACGCGGCTGGAGTCACGGGGGTCACGGCGGCGGGAGCGCTCGAGGTGGTGGCCGCGGTGGATTCCGTCTGGGAGGACGAGTCGGTGACGGCAGCGGGCGCGGACGTCGGTGAGGGCAGGGTGGTCGCCCCGAGTGCGGCGTTCGGGTCGAAGACGACCTCGGCGTTGCCCAGGTCGGCGGCGGCATCGAAGGTGGCCGGAGCGCTGCGGTAGAACGCGAGCAGCGACCCCACGATGACCAGCGAACTGACGGCGACGCAGGAGGTGACGAGCCGCCAGTCGGTGCGCTCGCGGGTGGTCCACCACCGCGCGAGCACCCCTTTCCTGATCGGCGTCTCGATCCAGCGATAACACGCCTCGCTCACCGGGATGGCGATCGCCATCGCGAGCAGGAACTTCGGCCACGAGCCGGTGTCGGCGTTCAGAATGCGGCTGATCGGCCAGGTCCACAGGTACAACCCGTATGAGCGCTTGCCGATCTCGACCATCGGCTTCGAGCCGAACAGCGTGCGGGCGCCGGTCGCCCAAGGGTGGACCACGACGGCGACGAGAGCAGCCGACGCCAACGTCACCATCGGCAACATCCACAGATAGGTCGCGCTCGCGGCGACGTGGCCCGTGAAGAACGCCACGACCAACACCGCCACGGCGACGACCGCGGCGATGTCGAGCGAGCGCGTCGCCTCGGCTCGCCGCGGCGCATCGCCCACCCGCCACGGACGCCACAGGAACGCCATCGCGGCTCCGAGGAGCAGGCCACTCGAGCGAGTGAACGTGCTGAGATACAGGAAGTTGGTCGTGTCCACCGGCTGCATGGACATCGTGAACGGGTTGAAGAAACGGGTCGGCCAACCCACGATCGAGCACACGGCGGTCGCGGCCATCACTCCCAGCGAGACGAACACCAGCGTCCTGCCCAACCGCCGATCCGCGACGGACCGCCGGGCGATGACGATGAACACGACCGGCCAGATGAGGTACCACTGCTCCTCCACGGCCAGGCTCCACAGGTGGCGGAACAGCGTGGGCGAGCCGCTGAAGTATGCGGTCTGACTGAAGATCTGGCCCCAGTTGGCCAGGTAGAAGATGCCCCACGGGTAGTCGCGGCGGATCTGCGTGTGCTGCTCGGCCGAGCCCCAGAACACGGCCCACACGCCGACGACGACGAGCATCGTGAACAGCGCCGGCAGCAGCCGGCGCCACCGGCGCACCCAGAACTGCCAGAGGTCGACCCGACGCTGACGGTCGCGTTCCTCGATGAGCAGCGACGTGATGAGGAATCCGGAGACGACGAAGAACACCTCGACACCGAAGAAGCCACCGGACATCCAGGTGAAGCCGCCGTGGTAGAGGATGACGGCGATCACCGACAGGGCGCGCACACCGTCGAGGCTCGGTTGGTACCCCATCCGCGGACGATTTCCGGTCGCGGGCCCGTCACCCTCGGAGGGTCGACGAGATCCCTGGCGCTCTTCGAAGCGCGCCAGGCGATCGAGCGCGGGGTGCTGGATCACGTCGGACACGGTGGGCAAGTCTCGCAGACGGTCAGTGGGTGAGTGCGGTCACCCGGGTGTCGGCGCGGCTGCTGGGTCGGCCGATGCGGGGCGGTGCATGCCCCAGCCCACGAGCAACGCGGCGGCGACACCGGTGATGACACCGCCGAACACCATCGGGCTCCACACGCCGAGCCGGTCGAACGCAGAGCCGGCCAGCGGAGGGCCGACCACGCGAGCCATCGCGTACGACGACTGCTGGAACCCCATTGCTTCGCCGCGCCGTTCCTCACCCGCCTCGCGGTTGACCATCTCGGTGAGCGACGGCGACGCAACGCCCTGCCCCACCGACACGAGCAGCAGACCGATCACGAGCACCGGCCAGACGCGCGACACGCCGGTCACGACGAGGCCGATGGCCACGACCACCAGACCCGTGGCATAGAGCCGCGGCACGCCAACGCGTTCGGCGAGCCGGGCGAAACCGCCGCCCTGGACGAGCACCAGGACGATGCCGATGCCGAGGAACACCGCGGCCGTCGAGCCTTCGGTGAGGTCGAAGCGGGCGCTGCCGAACAACGAGAAGGTCGCTTCGAACGCGACGAACGCGAACGTGGTGAGAAAGCCGATGATCGCCAACCGGCGCAGTGCCGGTTGCTCGGGCAACGCGAAGCCGCGACGCCGGGCAGGTGCTGCGGTGCGCTTGGTCTCGGGAAGGCGAATGATCGCGGCGACCGCGTTGATGCTGGCCAGCACCCCGGCGACGTAGAACGGGACGTGCGGCCCACCGAGTGCGGCGAGTCCGCCGATGGCCGGGCCCAGCACGAAGCCGACACCGAATGCCGCACCGAGCATGCCGACCAGACGCGGTCGCTGCTGCGGCTCGGCGATGTCGGCCACCGCGGCCTGGGCGACCGAGAGACTGGCACCGCTGGCACCGTCGATGATCCGGCCGAGGAACAGCACCCACAGGGCCCCGGCGGCACCGGTGACGAAGCTGCCGATGGCCGTACCGATCAGCGAGATCACGATGACCGGCTTGCGGCCGATGCGGTCGCTCAGCCGGCCGAGCAGCGGCGCGAACACGAGCTGGGCGAGCGAGAACGTCGCGAACAGCCACCCCACGGCGTAGCCGGAGGCACCGAACCGTTCGGCGTAGACGCCCAGGATGGGCACGACGATGCCGAACCCGATGAGGTCGAGCGCCACCGTGGACCAGATGGTCCAGTACCCCTTGGGGAACGGGGTGCGCTCCCCTTTCTCGGCACGACGTGACACGGACATCGTTTCTATCGCCTCCACGCCCCCGCTCGCCGTCTCGACCACGCGAATCCACCGTCGCTGGCACCAATTGTTGCGCTGAGCGCAACATCCGGTGCCTGCGGTGAGATGTCACACCCTTCGAGCAGCGTCAGGCCATGGAGACACGCTTTCGATCCATCGCGGCATTGGCCACCACGCAACACTCCGTCGTCTCCCTGCAGCAACTCATCGCGGCCGACGTGACCCCCTCCATGCGGACGCGCTGGGTGTCGAGCGACCGCCTGACCCGCCTGGGTTCGCGATCGTTTCTCGTCGGGGGCGCTGCTCTGACCTGGAGGGGCCGGCTGCTCGCTGGATGCTTCGACCACGACGGCAGAGCGTTCGCGAGTGGTCGGTCGGCAGCCAGGCTGATGGGACTCGACGACTTCGGGGGCGACGAGCTCGAGTTCATCCAGCCGCGCAGCAACCGCGGTCGACAAAAGGGCGGCCCCGCTCGGACCACGGACCGGCCAATCCCTCGAACCGACCTTCAGCGCATCGATGGGATCGCCGTCGTTCGCGCCGAGCGGCTCATCGTCGACGCACCGCTGTTCGGGTTCAGCCGGCGCGAGGTGGAGAACGCCATCGACTCGGCGATTCGCCTGCGCCTCGTCAACGAGCAACGGCTTCGGACGCGTGTCATCCGCGACCATCGATCTGGGGTCAACGGCAGTCGAAGAGTGCTCGACGCCCTGGTCGACACCGGCGGCGAAAGCCGCCTGGAGCGATGGTTCATCCGGCTCTGCAGGGAAACAGGTTTCGCCCGGCCCATCACCCAGGTGACCTATCGAGCGGGCACCACGGTGGTCGCGCGAGTCGATGCCGAGTTCCCGGGCGATCTCATCGTGGAGGTGGCGGGCCACGGCACGCACTCGACGCGCCAGCAGATCCAGGCCGACGAGCAACGTCGAACGGAGCTGACACTCCGAGGCAAACGCGTCATCACCTTCACGTACGACGATGTGCGCTACCGACCGGGCTGGGTCGCACAGCAATTGCGCTCCGCGCTGCAACTCGCCGCATGACGCTCGCTGTCACCGGATGTTGCGCTCAGCGCAACATCCGGTGACAGCGGTGTGCGGGATGGCGGCGCGGCCGGACAACCTCGGGTGTGGCTCAGCGACGGACCTTGGTGCCGTCCTTGGTGGTCTCGACGGTCCACCCGGCCGACTGCAACTCGGCGCGAATCGCGTCGGCCGCGGCGAAGTCCTTGGCCGCGCGTGCCGCGTCGAGTTCGGCGGCACGGGCGGCCACCTCGTCCGGCACGTCGCCACCGGCGTTCAGCACCAGACCCACGGCCGTGCAGATCTCGTGCACCGCCGCCACGAGCGGGGCGGCATCGCCGTCGTGGTCGAGGGCGATGTTCGCTCGGCGCACGGTGTCGAACAGCAGCGCCAGGCCGGCCGCGGTGTCGAGGTCGTCGTCCATCCGTTCGCGGAACTTGGCGAGGACGTCGGCGTCGGGTTCGGCGACGGGCACGTTCGCCGATCGCGCGGCGAACGAATCGAGTCCGGCCAGCGCCTTCACCGCGTCATCGATGTTCTTCTGGCCGACCGACACCGGCCCGCGATAGTGCGACTGCAGCAGCAGCATCCGGTACGCGCGCGGGTCGTAGTGCTCCATGAGGTCGAGCAGGTTGGCGACGTTGCCGAGGCTCTTCGACATCTTCTCGCCCTCGGCGTCGACCACGAAACCGTTGTGCATCCAGTGGTTGGCGAACCGCTTGCCCAGCGCAACGGCCTGGGCGCGCTCGTTCTCGTGGTGCGGGAACTTCAGGTCCATGCCACCGCAGTGCAGGTCGAACCCTTCGCCCAGCAGGTCGAGGCTCATCACGACGCACTCGCTGTGCCAACCCGGGCGGCCATCACCCCAGGGCGATGGCCACGATGGCTCGCCCGGCTTGGCCAATTTCCACAGCACGAAGTCCGCGGGGTGCCGCTTGTTCTCGGCACCGAACACCTCTCGGTCGCCGCCGCCTTCGAGCATGTCGTTGAGCCGCTGGTTGGCGAGCAGCCCGTAGTCCTCGACGGTCTCGACGCTGAGGTAGACACCATCGTCGACCACGTAGGCGTGGCCGATGTCGACGAGTTGGCCGATCATGTCGACCATCTGGTCGACGTACTCGGTGGCGTGCGGCACGTCGGTCGGGCGGGCGACGCCGAGCTTGCCCATGGCCTCGAACCACACCGCTTCGCACTTGTGCGTGATCTCCTGCCACGGCCGGTTCTCACGGTTGGCGCGGTTGATGATGCTGTCGTCGATGTCGGTGACGTTGCTGGCCAACCGCACGTGCAGACCGCTCCATTCGAGGTAGCGGCGGAGCACGTCGTACACCAGCGTCGCCCGGCCGTGGCCCAGATGGGGTGGGCCGTAGACGGTGGGACCACACAGGTAGATGCTCACCGTGCCGGGCTCGCGCAGCTCGAGCTCGCGGACCTGCCGAGTGGCGGTGTCGTACAAGTGCAGCATGGAGCGACAGCCTACGAGGCGAGCGGTGCGCACCAAGGGCAAAGTTTCTCGGAACCGACCCATCCACGCGCCGGGCTGCACCGAACATGGGGCGGCACTGCATTGAGTGCTAAATCCACCCTTTCTGAACCACGGAGACCACCCCATGAAGCGCAAGTTCCTCGCAGTTCTGGGCCTCGGCCTGACCGCTGCCCTCGCCATTCCGGCCGTCGCCCCGGCTTCGGCCGCGACCACGCCGACCCTCGCCCAGATCCTGCTGTCCGACAGCAAGAAGGATGCGAAGAACGGCTTCGACTCGAACCCCAACGACTTCGACATCGTGACCCAGGCGGTGCTGCTGTTCCCCGACCTCAC
>JANMFL010000270.1:0-12295 GCA_031377945.1 Acidimicrobiaceae bacterium
TGGGGACGGTGCGTGGTGTGCTGGTGGTGGTGGTGTTGGGTCCGGTGCCGGCGGCGTTGGTGGCGGCGACGCGGATGGTGTAGGTGGTGCCGTTGGTGAGGCCGGTGATGGTGGCGCCGGTGGTGGCGGTGACGCCGTCGGCGAACGTGGTGAAGGTGGTGCCGTCGGGGCTGTACTGGACGACGTAGTCGGTGATCGCGTCGCCACCGTTGTCGACTGGAGCGGACCACGCCAGCGCGAGACGTCCGTCGTCGGGCGTCGCCGTCAGCGCGGTCGGCGCGGCCGGTGCTGTGAAGGTGGGCGGTGTCACGACCGTGACGTTCTCGGCGAAGCCGAACCCCTTGTTCGAGCTGATTCCCACGTTGCCGGCGCGGTCGACCACCTGGACGATGAACCGGACGGATTCGGTCGTGGGAGGAACCGTCACCGAGCCCGACCACGAGCTCACGCCCTGGGTGAGATCGAGCGAGGCCCAGCCGGCACCGGCGTCGTAGAGCACCACGACGCGATGGATGCCCGACGCGTCGGCGGTGTCGACCGTGAAGGCTGCGGACTTCGTCGTGCCGTTGTTCGTCACCGTGCCGATCGTCGAGCGGATGGCTGGCGCGGTGTAGTCGTTGCTGGCGGAGTACAGCACCTCGCCCGCGATGGTCGAGAACAGCGTCTGTCGGCCGGTGACGCCGGTGGCGTCGGCAGTGAACTGTCCGGGGATGACCACCAGACGCTGGCGTTGGGCGATGCCGTCGGCGTTCGGCAGTCCGTCCGGGTCGCTGATCGTGGTGACGGACACGAAGCGGGTCGGGAAGCCGAGGTCGGCGAGTGTGCCGTCGCCGGTCTCGACGGCGCCGTCGAGCGTCGCCTGTGACACCGCGGGGTCGAACGCGTCGGTGACCGAGCCGGTCACGAGCGACGAGATGAGCGCGCCGTGGGCAGGGAGCAGTCCGCCGGTGATGTTCGTGGCGGTGATGTCGTCGTCGAGTCGCGGCTGAATGGGGCGGCCGGCCGTCACCTGCGGCAGGAACGTGCCGCTCGGAGTGTCGGCGACCTCGTACCAGCTGCCACCTTCGCCCGACCGCAGGACGAACGTCGGCGAGAACGTGAACGGCTCCGACGACAGCGTGCTGCCCGGCACCGCGGCCGGCTCGACCGGCGGGGGAGGCGGCACGGCCGCCTGCTCGACACCGATCCGCCAGTTCGGCAGTCCGTAGAGCACCGTGGTAGCCAGCGCCTTCTCGTCGTAGATGCCGTACAGGCCCTGCGAGCCGAAGTACGACTGCTTGGCCTGCACCACGGCCGAGCCGAGTGTGCCTCGCCCGTCGAGCTCGCCGGCGAACAGCGTCAGTAGCCGCTCGTGGAGGCCGACCGAGGCCAGGTCGCCGTAGCCGAAGCCGGTCGTGGCCAGGTACACCGCACCGCGCGCGACGAGCGCCTGGGCGACGTCGGCGCCGAGGCCCACGGCCACATCGGCGTCGGCGACATTGAGGCCCGAGTGGCAACCCATCGAGAACATCAGTCGGGCGCCCTGGGGCAGGGCGGCCGCGAGGGCGGCGCTGTCGAAGCCGCCCGACAGGTCGGTCGAGCCGACCGCCGACACGCCGCCGAGGTGGTCGAAGTGAGCCATCAGCGCGCTCACGCGAGGGTCGTTCGAGGCGAGTGCCGTCAACAGGTCGTTCGTGGTCCAGGTGTCGCCGATCAGCTGCACGGGCGTGGTGGCGACACCGCCGTTCGCCTGCGTGAGCGAGCGGCCGAGTGCGCCCGACACCGCCTGTGCGCCGTCCTTCATGAACTCGGTGCCGGCGACGAGCGCGCTCGACGCGTCGAGGCGGCCGGAATTGACGAGGTACTCGTCGATCTGGCCGGCGATCTGTGCAGGCGTTTCGACCAGGCGGCCAACCGCGAGGTCGGGCAGGTACAGGCGACGGTCCATCCACGGCACCGGGTCGAGATCGCCGTACGGGTCGTCGCTGAGCATCCGCTCGTTGCCGAGCGCGGCGCCGTAGACGTCGTTGGCGGCGAACGTGGATGCGTAGGTGGCCTCGTTGCCGGTGCGGGTCGTGTCCGCGAGCCTGGCCATGGGGATCATGTCGTCGGCGCCGACGATCACGATGTTGGTGATGGACGGTCGCAGGGAGTGGGCGCGACCGACGAGCGACGTGATCGTGCGCACGACGGCGTTGGCCTTGTCGGGGCTGCACGGGTTCTGGTTCCAGGTGGCGATCGCTGCGGCGACGGCCGGATCACCCTCCACGGGCAGCACCGCACCGACGACGCCGGGCGCGCTCGCGAACTGGGCGAGCTTCGTCATCACGGTGCTGGTTGCTGCCGGTCCATAGGTGTCGCCGAGCCGCTGCTGATCGACGAGGATCAGTGTGTCGACGTTGGCGGGCAACGACGACAGGGCAGGGAGCGTGCCGGCGGTTCCGCCGGTGCGGGCGTAGGCGGGGCAACTCGGCACCGGGTCGGGCACCGATTCGCGGACGCGCAGCACGTACGGAAGGCTCGAGCTGAGCCCCTGGTACGCCGACACCTGGACGAGGTTCGCACCGGGTGCCTCGGCGGCTTCGTCGGCGGTGCCGGGCGAGGCCGACACGGCCGCGACGGTGGCGCCGTCGAGCAGCGGCACGTCGTTGGCCAACGCCGATCCGGCGGTGTCGTCCACGGGGCGTTGCTCGGGACCGACGGCGCGGGTCGCGTTGCCGTTCGGCCCTGCACTGCCGTCGTCGGTGGGCGGCCCGTACATCACCAGGTCGCCGTCACCGGCGAGGTGGCTGAGGCGCACACCCACCCGTGTTCCGGGCTTCGGTTGGAACGAGTAGAGGTCCACGTCGCCGCCGCTGGGGATGTAGCCGAGGAAGAGCGTGTCGCCCACCACCGGGCTGGCGGTGATCTGCGTGGCACCCGCGTCGGACGGCTCGGCGATGGTGACAACCGTGGGCGGTGGGACGCCGAGGCCGTCGGCAAGGGCGACGTCGCCGCCCAGCGGCGCCGCGCCGAGCTGTAGCCCGGGCCGGGTGGTGACGGTCACCTTCGTGGCTACCCCCGACAGAACGCCGACGACGTCCCAGGTGAGGATCAGCGAGGTGTCGGTGGTGACGACGGTCGGCTCGCCGAGCGGCGCGGCGAGCGTCGGGCTGATGACCGCGGTACCAGGGACGTACCGCCAGCCGAGCGGCAGGACGATGCGGAGTCGCCCATCGGCCGCGGTCCCGTTGGTGGTGACGGCCGTGAACTGCAGGTCGACGTCGAGCGTCGCGCCGTTGCGCGCGAAGTCCTGGATGCCGGAGGTGCGCAGATCGAGCTCTTCCCACGGGAAGTCGGCCTTCTCGAGGAACCCGGTGATCACGTCGTTGACCTCGATGGACAGCGGGAGCGCGTCGACGATGTCGGCGAGCGCCGCGCCGCCGAACGTCGGCGCCAAGTCCGACAGTGTGGCGGCCGGCAGGACGGCGCCCGCTGCGGCGGCTGCTCCGAGGGTGGCCGTGACGCAGTTGACCGTGAGCGAGCAGTCGACGAGGGAGGCCCGGCGATCGGGGGTGATCGACGAGATGGGGATGCTCGCCAGCTTCGTGGTCGACACGATCACACCCGTGAGGGGGAGGTCGCCGATGCGGGTGACGAGCAGCCCGAGCTCACCAAGCCGTGCATCGAGCAGCGGCGCGTGACCGGCGGTCAACGCGGCGACGTTCGGGGCGATTGGCGGGCGGCGCAGCGATGGGTGGGCGGCCATGATCTCGGCCATCGCAGCGTTCATGTCCAGCTCCAGCAGCGTCGTGGTGGCGCCGATGCCGAACGTGGTGCACGCCTGCGGATCGCTGGTCGCCTTCGCCAGCTGCGCGCACCACGACACACCGTCGACGTCGACGAGCGAGGTGACCGCGGTGCTGCCCAGGTTCTGGCCGGCCGGGCTGATGACGTCGAGTGGGGTGTCGTCGAGCGTGATGTCGGCCCACACCACCGAGCGCAGCGGGTGATTGGTCGGCAGCGCGGTGGGGATGCCGTTCAGCAGGTCGAGGATCAGCCCGAAGGTGACCGATTGCAGTGGGGTGGTCGCGTACGGCGTGCCGACCAACAGACTTCCCCAGCCGCCGACCGCGTCGATCGGGACGTCACTCAGTGGAGCGCGCCGCAACGTGGGAGCGCGGCGCAGCGTGGGCGCGACGCTCTCGAGGGTTGCGCGGCGCAGTGTCGGTGCCCGACGCAGGGTGGGTGCGCGGCGCAGTGTCGGCGCGCGGCGGAGTGTGGGCGCGTTCGACACGTCGAACCCGAACTCCTTCACCCGCTCGGTGGGCACGTCGACGATGGCGATCTCGGAGGCGCCCGGTGCCACCGCGGTGGCGGCGGTGTGGACGGCGGCAGTGACCGTGGTGATCGGCTGCGTGATGCTCACGCCGATCGTCACGGTCGCGGTCGCAGAACCGCCGAAGCCGTCGCCGACCGTGTACGTGAACTCGGTGGTGCCGACGAAAGTCGGCGCGGTGGTGATGATGCAGCGGCCGGCGACCTGGTCGCGGTCGCACGTCACGGTCGCGCCGTTCGTCGCCGCGGTGAAGGCCGTGATGACCAGCGGGTCAGCGTCGGCATCGGTGTCGTTGCCGAGTACGGCGATCGCACGGGCCACGCCGCTGCGGGCGAGCACGGCGTCGGGAGTGGCGACGGGCGCCTGGTTGGTCCCCCGTCGGACCGTCACCAGTCGCCCGTCGCACCCCACCCCGCCGTCGTCGTCAGTGGCGCAGACGCGCACCGTGCGATCGCCGGCGGTGACGAACGTGTGCGCTCCCGTGATCGCACCGTTCGTGATCGTGACCGGCTCGACGGCGCCGTCACCCCAATCGATGCTGGCCGTCACCGTGTCGGCCGGCCCCTGGTCGACGATGGTCGCCGCGAGCGGCAGCGAGACCCCGGAGGTCACGAGGCCGTCGAGCGTTGCCGACACCCCGGGCGGCGCATTGACCACGGTGATCGTGCCCGTGGCCGTGGTGCAGGCGAGCTCGTCGTCGCACACCTCCAACGTCGTGACGAACGAGGTGTCGTCGTTCGCGACCAGCTTCGGGTTGGCGACGTGGGGGTCGACGAACTCGTTCGCCGGCGACCACGTGTAGGTCAGCGAGGCGAAGGGACTGTCCGGGTCGGACACCGCCGCACCGACGAAGATGTTCGCGGCCTCGAACAGACTGGGGTTGCCCAGGAGCACCACCGGCGGGTCGTTCGGTCCGGTGACGGTGACCGTGACGATCGCCGACTGGTCGAGGTTGATGGTGTCGTTGGCGAAGTAGGTGAAGGTGTCGACGCCGTCGTAGCCCGGATCGGGGGTGTAGGTGATCGTGCCGTCGGGGTTGACGACGAGGCTGCCATGAGGTGTGCCGCTGACGCCGGTCACCTGCAGGGCCGGACCGTCGGTGTCGGTGTCGTTGTCCAGCACGTGGATGACGACGGGAACGTCCTGGTTCGTCGAGGCGGTGTCGGGGTTGATGGTGGGTCGCGCGTTGCGCGAGATGACCTCGACCGAGACCGAGACGCAGTCGGTCCCGCTGTCGTCGTCGGTCACGCACACGGTGACGAAGTGCACCCCGAGCGTGTCGAACGTGTGCGAGCCGGAGACCGTGGACGTGACTGCGCCGACGTTCTGCGGGGTGAATGGGAACGCCCAGTTGATGGTCGCGGTGTGGGTGTCGACCGCGCCCGGATCGGTGAACGTGGCGAGCTGCGCAGTGAACGGCTCGTTGACGTACGCCGTCAACCCGGTCGCCGCGGTGACCACGGGGAGCTGGTTGAACACGACGAGGGGCGCCCGCTCGATGTCGCAACCGTGCACGTTGCAGACCGTCAGCGTCACCCGGGTGTCGAGGTCGTCGAGCGGGTTGAACGTCGCAGTCGGCGTTTGGCGGTTGGTGAGACCGGGCACCGGGCTCCACGAGTACGACGTGATGGCGGTTCCGTCCTCGGTGAACGAGAAGCCTGCGAGCAGCTGCGTCGAGGGATCACCCTCACCGAGGAAGAACCCGCTTCCGATTCCCGTGTCGATGACGGCTCGCGGTGGCAGTCCGGTGGCGCTGACGACGACCCGGCTGTCGCTGTAGAGCACCGTGTGCGGCGCGGGCACACCGGTGACCGTCGCGAAGGCGCCAGTGATGGACGGGCCGGCGGCGAAGAGCCCACCGCTCCCCTCGATGATGGGGTAGGTGTCGGCCGTGGTGGGTACGTGGTTCGCCGAGACGACGACCTCCAACGTGCCATCGAGCACCACGGTGTCGGCCTGGATCTGCCCGTAAGCCCCGGTTGCCGAATCGCCGATCGTGGTGCGGACGATGCCGGTGGGCGCGTTCGTGAACGATCCGAACCGCATGTCGGCGACGGAGCCCTTGGCGAGGTCGATGGTGCCGGCGTTCGTCAGATCGCCCACGTCGAGCGTCGACGCACCCGAGAGGAGGATGGTGCCCTCGTTCTTCACCGGGTTGAAACCCGCGTCGAGCGTTCCGTCGATGAGCCACCAGGTACCGACGACGAGCGTGTCGGCGGGAGGAGTGACCTGCAGCGTGCCGTGGTCCACGACCACGGTGCCTCCGCTGTTGTCGAGTGCGATGCCGCCCCCGAACTGCGAGAAGCCCAGCCCGACGTGCTGCAGGAGACCGGTGTTCACGAAGTGCTCCGTGAGGCTGCAGCAGGTGGCGAAGATGTCGGCGTTCGCCTCGAGACGCCAGGTGCCGGCATTCGAGATGGTGCCACCGTCGCCGATGAGAACGCTGGTGAAGTCGCGTTGTGTGGCGGTGGCGCCGATGGCGTTGATGAAGCCGTCGGTGATGGTGGTGGAGGTGTCGAAGGGGAGGAACGATTGGTTGGTGATCGTGGTGTTCGGGGCGGCGTCCCAGCTGTTGATGTTGTTGGTGAGTTCGCCGGGTTCGAACGACAGGATCATGTCCGCGGTGGTGATGATCTGGCCGTTCCACACGACGGTGCCGGTGCCGGTGGCATCGAAGGTGCCGGCGGGTGTGGAGAGTGAGTCGAAGCCCACGGTCAGGGTGGTGCCGGCGGCGACGACGGGGGTCCAGTCGGTGAGGGCGCCCGCGTCGAGGTTGAGGGTGCCGGCTGTGACGGTCACATTGCCGGTCGTGGTGTCGTCGTAGCGGACGCCGCTGTTGATGGTGGCGTTGCCGGTGCCGATCTTGTCGAGGGTGCCGGTGTTCACGAAGCGGGCGGTGGTGCAGCAGTTGCGACTGATACCGGAGCCGGTGTCGAGACGCCAGGTGCCGGCGTTGGCGAGCACGCTGCCGGAGCCGAGGGCGATGAACACGGACGGCGCCTGCGCCACGGTCTCGGCGTTGGTGACGGCCCCGATGTTGATCGAGGCATCGATGGTGACGACGACGCTCGTGGCCGGGTTGGCATCGTTGATGCATGCGTGGTCGGCGATGTCTGGCACGCGTGCAGCGCTCGTCACGACGTCGCTCCAGTTCGCCGCGGTCGACCACGTGCCGTCGCCGCCGACCCAGTTGATGGTGCACGGCCCTGCCGCGTACGCGACGGCCTGGGGTTCGACGGGGGTCGTCACTGGAGCAACGACGCCCGCCAGCGTGAGTGCGGTGGCCGCGAGCACGGACATGCCGAGTGAGGGGCGAAAACTGACCCGCTTCATGTGCCACCACTTTCGGGGGTGTGGGGCCCTGTTCCCGTCACAGGGTGTTCGGAGCGTATGAACCACCTGTGAACCCGTCAATGGCCTGCTCGTGTGGTGTAACAGCGCAGTAACAACCGGGCCGCGCGGCGGCGAACGCCCTCGACGACGCGTGGCAGACTGCGCGCCGATGGAACGGCTCGAGGCCTATGTGCCCGACCTGGCACTCGGCTGGGACATGGACACGACTGCGCCGCCGTGGTCGGCGCGCCCGGCGACGATGCTGTTCGCCGATCTGTCGGGCTTCACCAAGCTGTCCGAACGCGTCGCCCGGGTGAAGGGCGCCGGTGCCGAGGTCGTCAAGCGGACGATCAATGCCGTGTTCGAGCCGTGCATCGACGCCGTGCTCCGCGAGGGCGGCGACGTCGTCAAGTTCGCGGGTGACGGGCTGATGATGATGTTCGAGGGCGATGGGCACGAACTCGCAGCCGCCCGTGCCGCGGTTGCGCTGCAACACGCCGTCCGGCAGATCGGTCGCGTCGACACACCGGCCGGCCCGGCACGCATCGGTGTGTCCATCGGCATCTCCACGGGCGAGTACCTGTGCCTGTTGTCGAGGGTGGGTCGCCTCGAGCCGGTCGTCGTGGGCGAGGCACTCGACGAGATGTTCGCTGCGGAGGCGTTCGCCAAGTCGGGGCAGGTCGTGGTCGACGACCGGCTCGCTGCGGCGCTGCCGAGAAGTGCCACACGATCGGTGCGCGGGTCGGCGCGCCGGCAACTTCGACTCGACGCGCCCGAGCTGTCGGCCTCGGGCGGTGAAGCCCGCCGTGGCTCGCCGCGTCGCAGCGCCGCCGAGTTCCTCGAGCCTCGGGTGCGGGCTGCGATCGAGACCGGCGACACCCCGCCCGAGCACCGTGCCGCAGCGATCGCGTTCCTCGCGCTCGACGGCCTTGCCGCAGTTCGCGCCGAGGCAGGCGTCGCCGGGTTGCACGCCCACGTCGAACGGTTCATGGGTGCCGTCGCCCAGGCTTGCGCAGCGACCGACGTGTGTTGGTTGGAGAGCGACTCGGATCGCGACCAGGTGCGGGTGCTGCTGACCGCCGGCGCGCCGTATCGCACCGACGTGGACGAGCAGCGCATGCTCGACGCGGTGTGGCGCATCCACGAGGCCACGAACGGCATGGCGGTGCGCACCGGCGTCAGCCGCGGCAAGGTGTTCGTGGGCGACGTCGGCCACCCCTTGCGGCGCACCTACAACGTGATGGGTGACGCCGTGAACGTCGCTGCCCGATTGGCGGGCAAAGCTGCGCCCGGTGAAGTGCTCGCGTTGGAATCGGTGGCCAAGGCGCGTCGGTCGATGGCACGGTTCGAAGCTCGGGCATCGCTCGCCGTGAAGGGCAAGCGGCTCCCGCTCGAGGTGTGCAACGTGCTCGGCCTGGTCGCATCCGCCGAGGCAGCCGTCTCGCCGTCGCCGTCCATCGGTCGGTCCGCCGAGCTCGCCCGGCTGGGTGAGGCGCTGGTCGCGCTCGCCGCCGGTCAGGGGCGCGTGATCACCATCGTCGGCGACGCCGGGATGGGCAGCTCGCACCTCGTGTCCGAAGCCGTCGGTGGATGGCGGGGTGCGTCGGCGTTCACTCGCGGACACGAGTTCGAGCGGTCGACGCCGTTCGCCGCGATCTCGCGTCTGGTTCGAGCCGCGCTCGACATCGACCAGGCAGCGACGCCGGAGGACGCCGGCATGGCATTGGCGGCGATCGTGGAGCGTGTCGCTCCCGAGCTCGTCGAACGACTTCCGTTGCTCGCCGACGTCGCTCGTGCGACGGTGGCGTCGACGGCGGTCGTCGACGCCATCCGCCCCGAGTTCCGTGTCGAGCAGGCGGTGGTCGCCGCGGTCGCGTTGCTCCGTGCCGTCGCGGTGGCGCCGCACGTGTTCGTGGCCGAGGACGTCGACCGGGTCGACGGCTCGTCATCGGCGCTCATCGCATCGATCGCGGCACAGGCTGCCGAAGCGCCCTGGCTCGTGGTGCTCACCACACACGTCGCGCCGGCCGACGACGACGTGCCCACGCACGGCGAGGTCGTGCACCTCGCGCCGCTGGCCGACGACGACGTGCGTCATCTGGTGCTGGCGACGATCGGCGACACGGGACTTCCCACCTCCGTGCTCGACGGCATCGTGCGCCAGGCGGGCGGTAACCCGATGATCGCGTCCGAGCTCTCGCTCGGCTGGGTGGCCGGCGCCCACGACGTTGGCCTCCCCGACGCGGTCGAGCGCGCCGTGGCCAGTCGTATCGACAACCTTCCTGTCGACGCGCGGGTGTTGATGCGCGACCTGTCCGTCGCCGGCTCGGGTGCCGAGTGGTCGTTGGTGACCGAGGTGCTGGGTGCTGCGTGCGAGGTGGAGGCCACGTGGGACACACTGCGGCGCCTGGTCGAGCGGTCGGCCGGCTCGGTCCACTTCGAGCGCGACATCTACGCCACTGCTGCATACCAGGGGCTGGCACACGAACGGCGGCAGACGTTGCACGGTGCCTTCGCCGAGGCGCTCGCCCGCCGACCGTACGCACGGTTCGAGGCGGCGCGCATCGCCGGACATGCGCACGCCGGCGGCGACGAGGAATTGGCGTGGAAATGGTCGCTCGCGGCGGCCGAGCTCGCCGCAGCCGCGGGGTCGGCGGAAGACGTCGCCGTCCACCTCGCGCATGCAATCGATGCAGCCGATCGCGGCGCTGCCGTGAGCGATGGCGAGCGGCTCGCCGTGCTCGAGCGACTGGGCGACGCACACGAGCGAGCGGGTCATCCCGACGAGGCCCACGCCGCGTTCAAGCGCGCGCGAACGCTGGTGTCCGAGGGGTCGGCATCGCACCTGCGTCTCCTGCGCAAGCACGCGCGTGTCGCGGAACGGTCGGGCGCGTGGACGTCGTCACTGCGATGGGTGGCCAAGGGGGTGACGCTCGTCGGCGCCGACGCGGACCGCGACGTGCTGAGCGAGCGTGCCGAACTCGAGCTGGCGGCGTCGGTCGTCCGGTTCTTCCAGGGGCGCACGAAACAGGCCGTCGAGCTCGCGCGTGGTGCCGTCGACCATGCCGAACGTGCAGGGGCCGACCGGGCGATCGCTCAGGCCGAACTGCAGCTCGAGATGTGCTGCAGCGTGCTCGGTCTGCCCGAACGTGCCGCGCACGGTCTGCGCGCGCTCGAACTGTTCGAGCTGTTGGACGACCACCTCGGCCTGGCCAACCTGCGTCTCAACCTGGGTGCCGACTGCTATGCCGAGAGTCGGTGGGACCAGGCGCTGCACCACTACCGCCGCAGCACGCTCGAGTACGCGGTGGTCGGCGACCTCGTCGGCGCTGCGCTCACCGAGAACAACCGGGCCGAGATACTGACCGACCAGGGGCGCAACGACGAGGCTTTGCGAGCGGTGCAGGAGGCACGGCGCGGGTTGAAGGCCGCGGCGTACCGCATGGGCGTCGCCAGCACGTCGAGCGTGCTCGGCCGGCTCGCGGTGCGGCGCGGCGACTTCGACGAGGGCAAGCGGTGGTATGCCGAGGCGCGCAGCGAGTTCGTCACCCTCGATGCTGCACCCCTCGTGGCCGACACCGATGTCCGGCTGCTCGAGCTCGACGTGTGGCGCGGCGACCTGCCGGCGGCCCTGGGCGCGGTCGACCGAGTGCGGGCTTTCGTCGACCAGACCGACCCTTCGCCGATGCTGCGCGCCGGGATCTCGCGACTGCAGGCGTGGGCGCTCACCGGGCCGAACCCGGGGAGGGACCGTCGCCAGGTCGCTCGTACGAGGAAGGTCTGGGACGACGCTGTCGAACTCGCGCGGCACGAGGCGTTCCCCTACGAGGTGGCCCTGGCGATCGACGGTCGGTGTGCGGTGTTGGGTGATGGCGCCGACACGGACTCGGCGATCGAGCGTGACGGTCTGTTCCGCAGGTTCGGGGTGGTCCGCCCGCCACGTCCTCCGTGGATGGCTACAGTCACGCACTCATCGGGGCCGTGATGGTCGGAACGGGGGCCGTATGGACGAGACGCAACTGATGCGACTGCTCAACGAGACGCGCGACGACATCTCCCGCGCGGAGTCCAAGGCGTCGATCACGCTCGGTGCGGCCGGGCTGGTGAGCGGGTCGGTGCTCGGCGAGTTGTTCGGACGGTTCTCCGGACTCACGGTCGTCGGCAAGATCAGCTTGAGCCTGTCGGTGGCGACCATGCTCGTGGCGATGGTGTCGCTCGGGCTGTCGCTCATCCCGAAGGTGTTCGTGAATCCCGGAGGGCACTCGATGATGGCGTTCTTCGGGCACGTCACGGCGGCCGGCTCGATCGGCGAGTTCGAGAGGTTGACGCTCGTCGAGCAGGACGAGCGCAGCCGGCTGACGAACCAGATCTGGACGCTGTCGACGCTGATCGTGAAGAAGTACGAGCACATCCGCCGTGCCTACCTGGCTCTTGGCGCGTCGGTGGCGCTGGGCGTGATGACCATGCTGGTCGAGTTCGTCGCCGGCTGAGGGTTGCCCGGCCACTGGAACGGGTACCACCGCGCATGACAAAGCGCGCAGTCCACGAGCCCGACACCGACACCGAGTCGGTGGCGGCGACCGCCCATCCTGACGGTGCCGAACCCACCGAGAAGACGCTTCCGAAGGCGAAGGTCGACACCGTGGGGACACCCCGTCGCCTGGG
>JANMFL010000271.1:0-8925 GCA_031377945.1 Acidimicrobiaceae bacterium
GGCGGTCGCGGCCATCGGCCCCGTTGCCGATGGTGACGCCAGATCGAGCGAGACGAGTGCGGGCTCGCTCACCACGATCGCCGGCAGCGCAGCCGCGATCATCGGCACGGGTTGCGAGTCGCTCGGCGGCGGCGGGAACGACGCGCCTCCGAACATCGGCGCGGCAACCGCCTGATGGCGGATGTCCAGGCCCGGCAGTTCGTCGAGCACGTGCCGGAACTCGGCAGCGTGGGCGGCATCGAACGCGACGCCGAAGTCCGAGATGCCCGGGACGTCGAAGATGGTCCACCGTCCGTCGGCACCGTGGATGACGGCAGCCAGATCGGTGAGCAACCAGGCCCACGACATGTCGCCATCACTGGCCACGATGCGACCATCGGTGACCGTGACCGTCGCCGCGTGCAACTCCTCGATGACCGCATCGGCGCGATGTGCGTCGCCACTCACCACCTGGATCACCGCGGCGTCGGCGAACTGGGCCAGCACGCTCTCACTGCGTGCATCGGCGTTCGAAGCCGCCCACGAGTTCTGCATCGGGTCGATGTTCACGAAGTCTCCAGGTTCAGAGCAGGTTGGGAAGCAGGCGGGCCAGCTCGCCGGATGCGGCGAGACCCACGAGCGCGAGCGGGGGGAGGAACACGATCCAGGTGGCGGGGCGGCTCCAGCGATGCCACGACCAGACCGCGCCCACGGAGAGCACGATCAGCGCCTGGAGCCACAGCGCGAGCGCCCACAGCGTGCTGCTGTCGGTGCCCATGGCGCGTTCGTCCATCGGCAGTGCGGCCGGGGCGATCGCTCGTGCCACTCCACCGGTCGGCTCGCCGACGATGTCGGCGTCGACGTAGAAGACACCATTCGGCATGAACGGGGTGCCGGCAGCGGTGACCAGGGTCAGTCGAGCACCATTGCGGGCCAGCGGTGGCGGTTGGGGATCGCCATCGCGGCGCGTGGCGATGACGTTGAACGTGAACTCGCCCTGGCCCGTGGTGACCTTGATCGGGTCGCCCTTGCGCAGGTCGCCGAGGTCCCAGAACGGCCCACCGTACGAACCGCGGCGACCGAGGACCACGCTGGTACCGACCTGACCGGGCAAGGGAGTGTCGCGTCGATGGCCGACGCCGGAGAACAGCACCGACGACGACGTGCCTTCCAGCACCACCTCGTCGAGGTCGAGCGACGGAATCTCGAGATACGCAACACCGCTGCCGATTGGCAGCGCGACACCCGCCTCGTCGACCGGGCCGACGGGCGCAGTGCCCTGCGCCAGCTTCGACCGGAAACTGTCGAACGAGCGACGCTGCGACGCGGAGTGCTGGAGGTGGCTGACGAACATCAACTGCACGACGAGCGTGAGCGAGAGCACGAGCACGAGCAGCAGGACCGCCCGCACCAACTGCAACCGCATGCTCAGCGGCGGCGTCGACGCAGGCGCGTCGATCGAGTCGACCGATCCGGTCGACGCTGTCGACTCGATCGACGCGGGCGATTCGGGCGCCAGTGTGCTCACGACGCTCCGTCGTCGACGACCTTGACGGGTCGTGCGAGCAGGATGGCCATGCGACCGAACACCAGGAGCAACATGCCCCACACGAGCGTCGGCATCGGCGACGAGCCCGTCGAGACGAGTTCACCGCCGCCTCCGCCGGTGAAATCACCGTCGTCACCGATGCCCGCGGAGTCCACGAACGTCGAGTCGGTGGAGTCCACCGACGAGTCGGTGACATCGGTGGAATCGGTCGTGTCGACCGACGTCGAGTCCGTCACGGCCGTGGTGGTGGTGGCGCCGGCGATCGTGGTCGTGGTGGCACCTGCGACCGTCGTGGTGGGCGCCGTCGTGGTGGTCGTCGAACCACCGCCGCCGGTCGCCCAGGTGAAGCCGGAGGGCGTGTCTGCGGCCGACGCCGTGATCGTGATGCCGACGGTCCAGTACTTGTCGAGCACCTTGCCGGCCGCAGTGTCCTGCGTGCAGGCGAAGCCCATGTTGTACGCACCGTTCGGCACTGCGCCCGCCGTGAAGCCGTTGATCGCGAAGCTGAACGTGCCCACGTTGGGAATCGCTCCGGTGGTCAGCGCCGGGTTGACGTCGACGACCGGGTTACCAGAGGAGAACAACGGGATGCGCACGGTCGTGCCGGTGCTGGCAGGCGACGGCCCGCCGGCATCGAACTTCATGGTGTCGAGGTTCACCGACGACGACACCATGAAGGTCTGGATGCGATAGCCCTTGGTGCCGTCACCGGTGCAGGCCGCACCGGTCGGCGGCTGCAGCGCGAACACGGTGGCGCTCCCGCCCGATGTGAGCAGCCCGCCAGCGCCGGGGTTGGCGCCCTTGAGGATGGTCAACGCGCCCGCTGGGGCGGCGCTCACTCGGCCATTCGCGCCATTGGCGAGACCGAGCACCAGCATCACTCCGGACAATGCCGCAGCAGCACGGGCGACGTCGCGTGCCAATCGACGGCGACGGGGTTGGGGGGACATGAGAAGGCTCCTGTGGTTCGGGGTGCAGTGGGTGGTCAGACGGCGAGGAACTTGCCGCGGCCGCGGTGGTGGTCGCCGTCATCGAAGTGGCCGGCGCCCTCGCGCTGCTCGCAACTCCGACCGCGGCCACGGTCGTCGCTGCGACCGCGACCGCGACGGTCCCGGTCACGGCAGTCCTTCTTGTCGCGATCGTCCTTGTCGTCGTCCTTCCCGGGCGCCGTGGCCGATGTCGGGGTGGTCGTGGTCGTCGGGGACGTGGTCGTCGGGGACGTGGTCGTCGTCGGGGACGTGGTCGTCGTCGGGGACGTGGTCGTCGTCGGCGCGGCAGTCGTCGTCGGCGCGGCAGTCGTCGTCGGCGCGGCAGTCGTCGTCGGTGCAGCGGTCGTCGGCGGCACCGTCGGCGCGACCGTCGTGGTCGGTGCAGCGGTCGTCGGCGGCACCGTCGGCGCGACCGTCGTGGTCGGCGCGGCAGTCGTCGGCGGCACCGTCGGCGCGACCGTCGTCGTCGGCGCAGCAGTCGTCGTCGTTGGAGCGGGTGGCACACCGGTGTTCAAGTTCCAGACGAAACCGGTCGGCAGATCTGCCGGGTTCGCGGTGATGTCGATCAGCACGGTCCAGTACTTGTCGAGCACCTTGCCCGTCGGGGTGTCGAGCGTGCAGGCGATTCCCATCGTGTACGTGCCGTTCGGCAACAATGCGGCCGTGAAGCCGGTGATCGCGAAGCTGAACGGCGGAACGCCGGTCAGCGCGCCGGAACTCTGAGCCGGGTTCAGGTCGACGACCGGGTTCCCTGAGCTGAACAGCGGGATACGCACCGTGGCACCGGTGCTGGCAGGAGACGGCCCGCCAGCATCGAAGGCGAGCAACGCAGGGTCGACGTTGCTGGACACCATGAACGTCTGGACTCGGTAACCCTGGTTGCCATCACCGGTGCACGCCGCACCTGCAGGCGGCTGCAGCGCAAACACTGCGGCGCTCCCGCCCGATGTGAGCAGCCCACCAGCGCCAGGGTTGGCGCCCTTGACGATGACGAGTGTTCCGGCAGGCGCGGCGAACGCCTCGTCTGCGCTGTCGCGGAACGACGCGACGACGTTGAGTGCGAGGAGTGCTGCGGCAAGCGCTCCCCCGGCGCGGAGGTAGTTCCGCACGGCGGAGCGCTTCGGGTGATCAGAGTCGGGGTTCATGGCGGCGTTCCTTCACGAAGTGGTGGGAGTTTTCGAGCTACGGCGGTTGAGGATGAAGACGGATGCGATGGCGACGGCGGCGACGGCGAGGAAGAGGTAGGTCCACGGGAACTCCGACGGGGACGCCGTGCCGCTGAGCGTCGCCGGCGGGGCCGACGGCAGCCGCCACGTCAGTTGCGCCGGCTGGTCGTTCGGCTCGGCGGCAATGACGATCTCGGTGTCCCAGTAGTTGGCGGTCGCGCCGAACCACGTACAGGCCACGCCGATGCGGTAGTCACCGGGCGGGATCTCACCGGGGGGGAACACGGCGAAGCTCATCGGCGGGAACGGCGTGGTGCGACCAGGCTCACCGGGGCCGTCGTTGGGCACGGTGAGTTGGTCCACCACCGGCGCGGTGAAGATGTCGTAGATGGCGTACTGCTTCGTCCCGGTCGGGCCGATGACGCTGTACTCCAGCGTTGCCGGGTCCGCGTCGGCGGGGACGATGAACGTCTGCAGCCGCCAGTTGTCGTTCTCGCTGTCGCCGGGGCAGGTCGAGTCCTTGGGAAGATCGACGCTGAACTGGGTCGCACTGACGCCGTTCTGAATGACCACACCACGACGGTCGGCATCGACCAAGGTCAGGTCACCGGCCCGAACCGCGACGATGTCGCTCGTGTCGGGTGGCGTCGGCACGGTCGTTGCGGAGGCCTCGCTGGCGCACAGCGCGCCGACCAAGATCGAGGCCAGCATTGCAAGACCGAGTCCGACGAGGCTCGAGCGCTTCATACGCCCGCTCCCGCTGCAGGGCCGCCGCCGAGCACCTCGGCCTGCGCACGGCGCGGACGTTTCGAGATCTCGAGGACGCCGAGGGCCGAGCCGAGCGCGATCATGCCCAGACCAGGGACGGTGAAACGGTTCCGCGGTAGGTCGACCGGCGGGGTGGCGACGATCTCGTAGGTCGTGGACGGGTCGGTGCCGGTTGGTGGCACCGTGGTGGCCACCGTCGTCGCCACCTCGGTGGCAGCCGTCGTGGTCTCGGTGACCGGGTCGGTGATGATCGTGTCGCCGCCACCGAAGTCGCCGGGCGGCACGTACCCGCCGCCACCGCCGCCACCGCCACCGCCGGAGTCGATGGGGAACGTCACCTCGGGCGGCTCGGTGGTGGTGGTCGACGTGGTGGGCGTGGGTTGCAACGTGCGCACCGACGCGGCCGCCTTCAGAGCCTGCGACTTCAGCGCCGACGGCAGCGACGTGTAGCCACGCGGCAGTTGGCCGAAGCCGAGGCCCGGAACCTGACCCTTGCCCACCGCGTACTCCAGGAACGTGGCGTAGTCCTTGCGAGCCGCCGTGGGCAGCTTCAGGGGTGTCAGCGCTGCATAGTTCACCGTGGTGAGCGGGTAGCCACCCGCGGCCGGTGTGGGTGACGGCTCGAGGAACGTCGTTCCGGCGAACGGCTTCATCGAACCCACTGCCTTGGTGAACGACGCGTCGCCCGGAGTCACGAACTGGCGGCCGGCACCGTTGTCACCCGCGCGACTGAGGCTGGCCACCTGCAGACCGAACTGGGCCGCCGACGCAGAGTCGGTCACCGACAACATGGCGCGGTCACCGGTGCCCTGCGGCTGCGCCCGGCCCCACACCGCAGAGGCGGACTCGGCGAGCGGGTTGATCGCGATGCGAGCTCCGTCCGATGCCGACCGGGTGACCTGTGCCGTCTCACGAAACCCCCGTGCGTACGGCATCCAGTCGGTGCCGCACAGCAGCGCCGGCACCACGCTGCCCTGGGTGGGCGCCTTATAGCAGTAGGGATCGGCCTTGGGGAACGAGTTGGGCACCGGTGTGTAGAACGTGCCCTTCGAGGGGTTCACCGTCGGCTTGGCGTTGTAATAGGGGTTGACGGTCATGCCGAACTCGTCGGGCTTGCCGTCCAACCAGGCCTTCGCCTCCGCGTCGGCGAGGATCCACCGCCACACCTGCTCGGCGGCGTCGGAGTTGCCGGCGGGCAGTTGCAGACCGCCGATGGTGCGGCTCTGCGAGATGAACAGCAGCGCGAACTCGGGGTTGAACTGGCGGAAGTCGGGGTCCAGCGCGAGGTTGTCGGGGTTCTTGCCGACGAACGCATGGTTGGCGTCGCCCGGCGTCCGGTAGATGGTGACCTGCGACCCGTACGACTGCGTGAGCAGCTTGGCCACCAGGCGCGGCGTGAGGTTGATCGTGGCCACGCGGACACCGGAGAGGGCCTCCATCTCCGGGGGCGCCGACGAATCGGACTTCCGCTCGATGTTGAAGCCGATGACCAGTCCCGACAATGTCAGCGGCGCGTACACCACCGGGTTGTCGACGCCCAACGTGGAGGCGTCGAGCGGCTTGCCCACCACCGCCATTCCCGGGGCGCCATCGACGCCCGACGCGATGAGCGAACGAGCCGACCCATCCGCGATGGGCGCGTACGAGAACGGCGGCAGCGAGCCGGTCTCGCACAGCGTCGGTGTCCAGTTGGCGACTGCGGGGTAGGCCATCTCGTTGCCGGCGATGCGACGCTCGACGTCGGCGAACGCGCACGGCGAGTCCACCGGGTTGAACTCGAGGGGGATGGCGATGCGGTTCGTCCACGCGTTCGGCGCGAGCGGCGAGGTGGACACGCCGATGGTGTTGCCGAACGCCTCGAACGGGGTTCCGACGTGTTCGAGCGCTTGGTCACCGCGGGGGACGATGACCAGCCAACACTTGGGCACCTTCAGCGACCCCGCCACCGGTTGGGTCTTCTTGCCGCACCCGAGGCCCGCTGCCTCGTCGCCGGTCAGCGTCTGAAACAGCTCGGACCCGGTGCCGTCCTGGTTCGTGACCGCACCGGCGATCTCGTTGGTGTTGATGCTGTTGAAGAACGGATTGATCCAGTAGTCGCTGCCGATGAACGGGTTGAAGTTCGGGTCGATGGCCTCGCCCACCACGGTGCCGTCGACGGACTTGAACGGCATCCACCGCTGGAAACCGGCGGCGTCGAGCACACCGAGGCTGGGGTCGTCGTTCGGCCAACCGACCCGCGAGATGACGCGCCCGTACACGAGCGGATCCGAGAACAACACGGTGGAACCACCGTTCGCGCTGGCACCGTAGGCGCCCGCCTCACACTGCTCGGGCGGCGGGCCTGGGTTGTCGGGGTTGGTGCCGTCGTCGTCGCCCCAGCACTGATAGATCTGCACGAAGTTGGCACCGAACCGAGTGTTCTGTCGCGTCGTCGGCGCACCGCCGGTCCAGGTGATCGAGATCGCCTGGTTGGCGAGCGCCTTGGTCTGGTTGACGGTGAACGCCATTCCCGAGAACGTGCCTCGACCGGACACCGTGACCTGCGAGGGAGTAGGCGCGAGCGAGGTGTCGGTGCCCTGCTGACCCGGCGTTGCTGTCGCAGCGACGGCGCCGGTGACCAGCAGGCTGACGCCGATGACGATGGACAGTGGGCCGAGTACCCACCCGTTCAGCACGGATCGCGCCTTCACGTCGACGCCCGTTTCGACGAGAAGTGTCGCCATGCGAATGCGGGCACCACGACGAGCCCGACGATGAGCAGCACGATGAGCAGGATCAACCCGAAAGAAGCGGCCTGGCTGGTCGGCAACGACAACGTCGTCGGCAGCACCGCGCCCACTTCGGGCGCGGGCCCGGCGGTTTCGCAGCCGAGCGTGGGGTCGCACGATCCGGTGTTGGTCGTGTCCGACGGCACGCCACCCGCGTTGCTCGTGTCGCCGGGAGCGACGGTGTCAGCGCTGCCGCCGCTGTTCGACGTGTCGCCCGGGGCGACGGTGTCACCGGGAGCGACCGTGTCACCGGGGGCGACGGTGTCGCCCGGGGCGACGCCGCCACCACTTGCCGGAGCGGTGGTGACGGGCGCTCCCCCGCCACTACTCGCCGGCGTGGTGGTGACGGGCGCTCCCCCGCCACCACCGCCAGCCGCGCCGTCCGCTTTCACGGCCGTCGGCACGTTCTTCAGTCCAGCGGTGCCGTCGGGGCACTGGGACGCACTCCCGATCTTGTCGCAGGCCTTGGGCTGGGGCGCCGACTTGGCGAGCGTGTTCGTTCCGTCCGCCGCGAAGGTTGGGTTCTTGCACGACGCTACCGAGATGTTCTGCACCACGGCGCCGGGGATCTTCTTGATCTGGTCGAAGCTCGCCTTGACCAGGTTGATGGGCATCGGCGAGTAGCCGAGCGATTCGGACTGCTGCTGGGCCTGGCACATCGCGTAGTACGAGAACGCCGCAACCGTCTTGCCCTTCGCTGCGGTGTACGACCCCTGCACCTTGGTGCGCAGGATGAGATACGAGTACGACGACAACTCGTAGCTGCGCGGGTCCTTGTCGGTGTACACCGCCGAGAGGTCTTGCGTGAGGTACACGCTCGGGTCGGCCGAGTTGGTGTTGATCTTCGCCTTCAACAAGGCCACGGCCACGTTCTGCGGCGTCGGTTCGGTGTAGAAGCCGGCGGTGTTCAGCAGCTTGGCGACGGGGAACTGCGAGTTCAACGCGTACGAGTAGTTCACGTAGCCGATGGCACCCTCGGCGAAGCCCTGGGCCACGTAGCCGGCGACGCCCACGTCCTGCGATTGCCCGATCATGCCGGGGATGGTCGGATAGAACGAGGTGAAGCCGCACGCAGGGGCGCGACCCGACTTCTTGCAGTACGCATCCCACAGCGGCTTGTGACGGGCGATCATCCACTCGGTGAGCTGTGCCGTCGACCCCGAGCCGTCGGAGCGAACGACCGGCACCACCTTGCGAGCGGGCATCACCAGGCCAGGGTTGTCCTTCTGGATCGCCGGGTCGTTCCACATCGTGATGACACCCGTGAAGAGCTTCACCGCGTTCTCACCCGACAGGCGCAGGTTCGTGACCCGCTTGCCGTTGATCTTCAGGTTGTACATGAAGGCCGTGCCGCCCGCCGTGATCGGCATGTAGGCGTAGCTGCCAGCAGCAGGGTTCTCGGGTGCCGAGCCATCCTCGGGCTTGAACTGGAACGGGATGTCCGACGCAGCGAAGTCGACCGTGCCGTTGAGGAAGTTCTTGCGCCCGGCCGAGGACCCACTGGCGGTGTAGTTGACCGTGATGCCGAACTTCTTCACGTTCACGCGCATCGCGTCGATCGCGTTCGCCGCCCACGACGAGCCTTCACCGACAATGGGCTGGTAACCGGTGGTGGCGGCAGCCGGCGTCGCCAGTCCGGCGAACGTCGAACCTGCGACCAAGGCGACAGCCAGTGCCGCAAAACGGCGGCGAGCGGGGCGGAATGT
>JANMFL010000300.1:0-12468 GCA_031377945.1 Acidimicrobiaceae bacterium
TGCGGTCGATGCCGTCGCGCAGCGGAGTACCCGGCGCGACCTGGGCGAGCGCCTCGTGCAGTGCGTTCGTGGACGTGGGGTGAGCGGGCATCGTGCGGCCAAGTGTAGGAGGTGGGCGGGTGGCCTCGCTCGGCCTACACCGAGGCGGTGGCCGGCCGGTCGGCCAGCCCCAGGGCGGCAAGGGCCTCGGTGACGGTGCCGACCCTGATGACGCTGATGCCCTCGGCTTCGGCGGGGGAGTTGGACGGCACGATGGCCTTGGTGAAGCCCATCCGCGCCGCCTCGGCGAGACGTCGTGGGGCGTGGGCGACCTGCCGCAGCTCGCCGGCCAGGCCGACCTCGCCGAAGACGACGACGTCGGCCGGCAGCGGGTGATGCAGGAGCGCACTGACCAGGGCCAGGCACAGTGGCAGATCGGCGCCCGGTTCGGTGAGACGCACTCCGCCCACGGCCGAGGCGAACACCTCGTGTCGGCCCATGGGCAGGCGAGCCCGTCGCTCGAGCACGGCGAGCAGCAGTGCGAGCCGCCCCGCGTCGATGCCCTGTGCGCTGCGCCGTGGCGGGATGCCGTTCGGCACCGGGTTGGTGAGTGCCTGGACCTCGACCAGCAGCGGCCGCTGCCCCTCGAGCGTGGGCACCACGGCCGACCCGGCGACCCCGGTCCGCCGGTCGGTGAGGAACAACCGGCTGGCGTCGGGCACGCCGCGCAAGCCGTCGCCGGCCATCTCGAACACTCCCAGCTCGTTCGTGGCGCCGAATCGGTGCTTCACGGCGCGCAGCAGGCGCAGCGAGTGGTGGCGATCGCCCTCGAAGCTGAGCACCGTGTCGACGACGTGTTCGAGCACCCGCGGCCCGGCCAACCCACCTTCCTTGGTGACGTGGCCGACCAGGACGATGGGGAGCCCTCGACGCTTGGCCTCGCCGACCAATCGATGTGCGCACTCGCGTACCTGCACGACGCTGCCCGGTGCTGACGGCACGTCGGGGTGGGCGATGGTCTGGATGCTGTCGATGACGACGAGTTGCGGTTGCACCTGGTCGATCGCGGCGACGATGTGGGGGAGCGACGTCTCGGGCAGCAGCCACAGGTGGGGCTGCACCGCGCCGAGGCGCTCGGCGCGCAGGCGGACCTGCTGGGCGCTCTCCTCGGCGCTGACGTACAGCGTGCGCGTGGGCCACTGGGCGAGCAACTGGAGCAGGATGGTGCTCTTGCCGATGCCGGGCTCGCCGCCGAGCAGCGTGACCGAGCCGGCGACCAGGCCGCCGCCGAGCACCCGGTCGAGCTCGGGAATACCGGTGGTCTGTGGCCGCGCGCAGCGGGCGTCGACCTCACCGATCGGTACCGCAGGTGCCGATGGGAGCAGCGGCGCGCGGGCGTTGCCCGACGCCTGAACGTCTTCGACCAACGAGTTCCATGCCTCGCACGACCCGCATCGACCGGCCCACTTGGGCGTGGCCGTTCCACACTCGTTGCACCGGTACACCAGTTTCACCTTGCTCATGTACGGCACGGTACGGAATGGGTGTGACAGGGCTGGGGTGGTGACGCGGAAATGCCCCGGCCGAGGCCGGGGCATTTCCGACGATCAGATGATCGGATGATCGGATGATCGGATGATCAGGCGGTGCGACGACGCTCGCGCAGTGCGATGACCGTGGCGGCCACGCCGATGGCGATCAGGCCGAGGGCGATGCCCACGATCTGCAGCGTGTTGCTGCCGGTGGCGGGCAGGTTGCCGCCCTCGCCGGCGAGCGACGCCTGGCAGGCGAGGTAGCCGTCCAGGTCGAACACGCCGCCGACGGTGAAGTCGGCTGCGTTGCAGGACGTGGCTGCTGCCGACGCCCCACCCATGAACATCACGACGGTGAGACCGGTGAGCGCGACCAGCGTCGAGACGCCCGCGATGACCTTGGCCTTCATCGATTCGAACAGCTTCATTTGTCCCCCAAGTAGTTTCCGCACGGTGCTGACGGCGCTGATGCGCACGTCAAGTTGCCGCAGCATAACCTCATTTGTCCTGGTCGTCCAGCACAAATCCGCGTCGTCGGATCGTCCATCGGCGGCCGATCAGCAGACCGGCGACGCCGAACGTGACGATCTGCGCGCCGAGCGCGGGTACGGCTCCGACATTCCAGAGGACACCGCCGCCGGAGGGCACTGCGAGGCGCCCGTCGGGTGTGATGGGTACGGCGTCGAGGCCGCGACGCCAGCCGCCGCTTCCGGCACGTGACCAGGTGAACGCGGACGCGTCGTCCGCCGTGGCGACCGCCTGGCCGAACGTCGACACCCCGACCGCCCGGCCCGAGGCCGTGCGCGCCGAACCGGGCCAGTCGACCACTTCGTACAGCGCGAGGTCGTCGGCATCGATGACGGGTCGCAGTCCAGGGTCGTCGGCGAGCGTGACGTAGTCCTCCAGGTGGACAGTTTTGAGCAGCACGACCCATCGAACACCCAGATCCCCGAGTTGCTCGGCGATCGGTGCCCCATCGCGTAGCTCGCCCACGATGGCCGCCGCGGTCGGTTCCCGCGGATCGCCGGTCTCCTTCACGCCTTCTTGCAGCCCGTTGTCGGACGAGGCGACGACGTCGCCGCCCAGGTACAGCGGCAGCGGGTTCAGCACACGGCGAACTCGGCCGCCGCTGATGCTCAGGTTGAAGTACTGGTACCAGGGCAGGGCGAGCACCGTGCCCGGATCATCGTCGATCGTCGCCCGAGCCTCGCTCCAGCTGTCCGGCTCCGCGTCGGCGTGCAACTGCCCTCCGATGCCCCAGACCCCCGGCAGTGCCAACGCCACCGCGATGGCCAGTGGTGCGATCGCGGCGGGACCCGCGAACCAGACCGCAGCGGGCTTGGCGATGCAGGCGCGGTACAACCTGAGTGCACCCAGCGAGGCGGCGGGCGCCAGCCACACCAGGTGCAACGTCAGCAGCCGGTGGCCTTCGCGCCACACGCCGCCGAGGAGGTGGTCGTTCGTCCACACCCAGACTCCGTCGAGCCCGGGGATGGCCGAGGCCGCGGCCACGAACCATCCAATGAACCCGATCGCCAGGAGCGGACCGCGCCATGGTGTGGCGATCGCGCGGGTGCCGACGATCGCGAACACGAGCAGCACCAGCCCGGCGATCGCGAGCAGGGTGCCCCGCCCGGCCACCTGGTAGTAGGTGTTCCAGAATCCGCCACCGGCGGAGAGGCGCAACAGGCCGGGCATCGATGCGGCGTCGGTCGGGAAGGCGGCGCCGCCCGCCATTTGCACGTCGTTGGTTGCCGAGACCACCAGGCCGGGCACCAGCCACGCGGACTGTGCCGCGACCGCAACGACGAGCGCCTGCCACCACCGGTCCCGTTCGCCGGCCACGAACCCGCTCACCACCCCGACCGCGACCACCACGATCGCGACGGAGCCACCGAAGTGCCCGGCGAGCCCCAGCGCGAACGCAGCGAGGAAGGTGGATGACAGCCGCCGGCCCGGACGGAGCAGCACGGGGAGCACCCACGGGAGGACCGCGTGGGGCAGCGTGACGTTGAAGTGGCCCACCGCGACGCGGGTGAGCACGAACGGGCTCAGTGCGTAGAGCGCCCCGGCCGAGTGCAGCACCCACCGTCGAACCTCGCCGGTGACGGTGTGGTCGGCGAGGCGTGCGGTCAACCGCATCATGCCCACCCATGTCAGGACGAGCAGGACCAGCATGAGCACCTTGCCGCTGAACGTGGCGGGGATGATCGACGACAACCACGAGATGGGGACCCACAACGGCAGGCGTCGGGGAAGCTCGGGGCCCAGGCCCCAGAACCCGCTCGGCGTGTCGAGGTGCGGGGTGAGGATGAGGTCGAGGTTGACGAGGAGACCCGGTCGGAGAGCGGGCCCCAGCAGCAGCAGTGCGACGGCGGTCGGCACCCCCCAGTCGACGAGGGTGGAACGGGTCGGTCGGTGCAGCATCACGAAGTCCACACGACGTTCCACCAGGGTGCGACGAGCACGACGGTCGTGAGGATGAGCGCAGCGTAGGCGGCCAAGGCGACGCGTCGACGGCTCCACAGCACCAGCACGGGGACCGCCACGAGCATCGCCCACGGCTGAGCGAGGGAGGCCGCGGCGACGAGGAGCCCCACTGCGAAGGCCGTGCGCGGCCCGACAGCGGGTCGCGTCGAGAGGTGCAGCGCCCACACGGCAGCGGTGACCGCGACCAGATCACCGAGCTCACGAAGCAGCACCACGCCGACGAGCGCGACGGCGGCCGCGGCGACGGCCGAGCCCACGGTGGTTCTCGTGCTCGGTATCAGCCGTCGGGCGAGCGAGGTCGCGCCGACCACGAACAGCAGGCCGAGAACGAACATCGTCGGTGCCGTACCGAGCGGCGTCCAGGCGGCGAGCATGGCGCCGAGCGGGGGAACGGACGTCGCCACCGGGCCGTGCATCGGCGACGTCGTGTACTCGGTCCCGATGCGCAGATTGTCGAGCAGTTGCGCCGGTACCCCGACGACGCCCGACCACGCCAGCACCGTCGCCGTGGCGATCGCGAGGATGACGGCGATCATCACCGAGGCCTGGTCCCCGGGGGCCGGCATGCGACGGCGGAGCCACCCTGTCTCGACCAGTCCGGTCGTGCTCGAGATCGACACGTCGTTCGCTCGGGCGGCGACGCTGTCGAGGGCGAGTGCTTGGAAGAGGAACACGGCGGCCAGCGCGGCGAGCGCACTTGGTCCCAGGCGCTGCGAGGCGTAGCCGATGCTCACGGTGCCGCCCCACCCGGTGGTCGCCGACCACAGACCCGCGAGTGCCAGGAGCAACGGCGGGGCGACGCCGACGGCGATGCGCGACGACGGCACGACGCGCAGCAGCACCCAGAGGACCACGCCGATCGCGAGTGCCGCGGGACCGATGAGCAGCGTCCCTGCGCCGGTGGCGACGAGCAGCGCGATGGTGTCGGACCGGCGCGACGGCGTGCGAGGCGGCCGCGAGACCTCGACGAGCGTGCTGAGCAGTTCCGCGCGGCGCAAGGCGAGGAACAGGCACGCGACGGTGGCGAGGAGCGACACGAGCAGCGCCCAGCGCAGCGCCGCGGCAGCGCTGTACTCGAGCACGACCGGTTCGGGACCCGTCGTCGTCACTCGCCACACGTTGCCGGTGTTGGACTCGGTGGCCGCGATCGTGCGCCCATCCACCGTGAGTTGCCACCGCGGGTCGAAGCTCATCCTCAGTGTGACGACATGTTCGCCTGCAGTGGGGATGATGCTCTGGAAGCGGTCGGACGACGTCTGCCGCCAGCTGCCCTCGGTTGCATCCCCGCTCGCGGCCGCGCTGCCGTCGCTGACGCCACCGATCCCGAGCCCGCTCGTGGGCACGACCGCGATACGGTCGAACGAGCCGCCGGCAGCGGTGCGCAGGGTTGCCTCGCCGGCTGGCAGATCGATCGGCTCGCACGACTCGAAATGGACCGTTTCGCCGCGCAGCAGCTGTCCGACGGTACCGACCACGCGTACCGGGATCGGTGTCGTCGAGCTGCCCGACGCGAGCTGCAGGCCACGATCGGTGCAGGCGTCGTCGAGTGGTGTGTCGGGCATGTAGTGGCCGACTCGTTCGCCGTCGACGACGATCTCGCCGATGCGGATCGAGCCGCGGTCGAACGACTTGCGCTTGTCGAACCGAATCGCGGTGACCTCGACCGAGTTCGCCGGCACCGGACGCTCGAACACGATGGACGCGGATCGCGTGCACTGCCGTGGGACCTCCCGAGTGCATTGCTCCGGTGAGAACGTCGGCCGTTCCACGCGGTCACCCACCTTGACCTCGACGAGCGTGAGGCGTGCGGTCGTCCGGTTCGAGGGAACGATGACCCGCACCAGGTCGACCAGCTGGTCGTCGAACTGCACCTGCGCCGACATCCCTCGCACGGCCGGGCCGCTCCACGTGGTCCGAGTGTCGTTGTCGATGAGCAGCGCGGTGTTGCCCAGGTTGGTCGCACCGAGGGGACGGTCGGAGGTGGCCCGCAGCGAACCACCGATGAGGTCGGCGATCGCCCCATCGCCGGAGGCCTCGAGCATCCGAAGATCGCCGCTGACATCGAAGCGGTCCGCATGGGGCACCGCGAATCTTCGGCGAATCGTGGTCTCCTCGTCGTACCGCGTCGAGGTCAAGGACTGGCGGGTGGCCGTGACCGCTCGGGAGATGCGTCGAAACGTGTAGGCGATCGGGGCATCGGCGACGAGTTGTTCGACACGCGGATCGTCCGGTCGTTGCAGATCGCCCGGCGTGCTGATGTGGGGGACGAGGTCGAGGCCGTCGATGTGCACCTCGGCGAAGCCGACCTCGGCGCCGAACACGTTGATGTCGCTCGGCGCGAGCTTGAACGATCGCACCGTGACCGGGTCGAACGTCGCCTCGCCGGTGCCGTCGGCGCCCGTGGTGATCTCGACGTGGGTGCCGTCGTCGGTGGTCAGCATGGCCGCTGCCACGGTCGGCAGGCCGATCGGTGTGAGGGTCGACCGGATGCTGATCTGCTGCAGCACCGTTGGCTGGCGCAGCACGACCTCGATGGTGGGTCGTGGCCCGAGGCCCGACCACGGCACCGCCCAGGCGGTGGAGGGATCGTCGTCGAACGCGTTGCCGGCGCGCAGGTCGTTGCGGTTCCCTCCGAGACGGGTGAACGCCCCGGTGACGGCGAGGGCGTCGCGGTACCACGCGACCGACTCACCGCCGGGCGTGTCGGGGTGTACGGGACGTACGGGACGGTCGAGCTCCTCGTCGGGAGCGAGCACCGGCGACAGTTGCGGTTCGTGGTGCAGCAAGGTGCGCACGCGGCGTTGACCGGTGTCGGTGACCACCACGGGTGCCCCGGCCTCGAGGGCATCGACGAGTGCCGAGTCGTCCGAAGCGGCGGACGCCTGGACGTCGGCCTCGTGGGGGAGCAACCCGGCGAGTGCGAGTTGTGGAATGGCTCCGGCGTCGCCGGTCACGACGACTCGACGGTCGGCGGTGGCGCTCGCCGTGGTGAGGACGGGGCGTCGGTCGCGCAGGCGATAGATCTCCACAGGTCGTAGCGAGCGTTCGGCGTGAGCGTCGTCGGAGAGGTCGAACGGCGAGACCACGTCCAACCCGGGGTCACCGAACGACGCCACCAGTTCGAAGTCGGGATCGCTGCGCAACCCGTCGAACGCGGTCGGTCGAGCGATGTTCAGCCGCGCCCAGTCGAGGTCGTTGCGCACGACGATCTCGGTGATGCCGAGGCGCTTCGCCATCGGTCCCAACACCCCCGGTCGATAGGTGGGCTGTTGAGACCACAAGGTCATCGTCTCGAGTGCGTTGTGCCCGGTTCGGGTCGACAGCATCCAGCCGGTGGCAGTCGCGTGTGGCCGGGCGAGGAGGGCATCGAAGATGTCGTCGCCGACGTAGCCCCATCGGTACTGCGCCTGCGACACCGCGGGGACGATGAGCGACCGGCCATCGGTGTCCAGTCGGTTGAGGAACCGGAACGCGTCGGACCAGTAACTGGGCACCGGTCCGGTGCGTTCGTACGGGTGATACATCGCTCCGACGATGAACGGTTGCGACCAACCGGCGAACAGCGCCAACGCGGCGACGCCGACGGCGATGCGTTGCCAGCGCGCCCGGGTGCGAACCCGTCGACGGGCCGCCGCGTAGCCGATCGCGGCGAGCACCGCGACGCCGATGACCAGTCCCCCCGCCGCCTTGTAGGTGTTCCGGAACGCCAGCAGCGTGTTGCTGTGTTCGAGGAGCCAGAGAATGGCGTCACTGAGCGGCGACGAGGTCGCTGCCTGGAAGCCACCGACCATCATCGTCAGTCCGGCGAGCATCATCGACCCGAACAGGAGGCGATGGCGACGCGTCGAACGCCAGAACACCACCAGCGCGACGACGGGCAGCAGAAAAGTGGCGAGCATCACCACGGGCTGTTCGAAGAACGCATCGGTCTGTGGTTTGAGCAGCCGCCCTTCCTCGCGGAAGTACGACAACCAGTTGCCCAGCCCGCGAAACGACTCCGACCACGACGACGAGGTCGCCGACGCCGACGGCAGCTCGGTGTCGGCGAGTCGCGCATCGAGCGGTTCGGCGGCGAAGTACGTCTTGACGAGAATCCAGGCCGTGGCCGACACGGCGAGCACCGCGGCGCGGGCGCACCACCCGACGATGCGTCGCCAGTTGGTGACACGCTCGACGACGACGAGGTACAGCGCGGTGGGCACCATCATCACCACGACGTACAGCAACCCCGGAGTGTCGCTGCTGCCAGCCGCCAGGACCAGCAGCGCGAACACCGCTGCCCACTTCCACGGGTCCCGCTGGGTGACACCGCGGATGAACACGAGCAACAGCCACGGCGAGAGCGCGAACATCACGTACAGGTTCGATGGCAGCAGGAACGACGCCGTGAACGGCCCGAACATCACCAGGAGCCCGGCGACGACGTGTTCTGCGCCGATGCGCGGCCGGACGACGCGCAGCAGCGCGACGATTCCGAGCCCCACGAGCACCAGGCACGCGGAGTGCCAGACCCGCTCGCTCCACGCCGGGGGCAGGCCGAGACCGCGGAGCAGTGCCGGCGGGATGGTGGTTCCCAGCCACACGTCCTCTCGCGGGCCGCCGAGGCCGCGCGAACCGTCCCAGACACTGAACATCTTCGCCAGGCCGCGGGCAGGATTGAAGTACTGCTCGAACCGGTTGTCGGCGACGTAGTCGATCGGTCGATCGAACAGCGTCGCGGCCAGCGCGAGGACGCTGTACAGCAGACCTGTCGGCCAGAGTCGTCTGTTGCACACTTCGACCTGGCGCATCGCTCGGGAGCCTACGCGATGTGCCTGTTCTGGCGTCTGTGGGACTTCGCCCCAGCGTTGCCGGGGCGAGCGCCTGGCCGGCCCAGGCCCGTCCCGTGGGGTGGGGGTACAATCCTGCGTCCATGGGCAGCGCGTCGGTCACCGACCACGAGGACCGGTCGTCACCGGCAACGCAGCTGATGGATGGGTCGGTCGACGTACCGGTTCGTCGGTCGCCGTCAGCGGTGGGATGGGCCGCCGGCGGCCTCATCGCGCTGCAGGCGCTGTTCAGGTGGTGGGCGGTACTCGAGGGGTACTTCTTCGAGGACGACTTTCCCAACATCTACCACTCGACTCGCTCCGACCTCAGCTTCGACCTCCTCTTCCGGGGGGTGAACGGTCACCTCAAGCCGGGCGGATACCTGTTGATCTGGGTGCTGCAGCGAGTTGCTCCGATGAACTTCGCGGTGGTCGCCCTGGTGCTCATCGCGTTGCAGCTCGCGGCATCGATCGTGGTGTGGCTGTTGATCCGCGAGCTCCTGGGCCGCCGCGTGGGAGCGCTGGTCCCGCTCGCGGTGTACCTGTTCTCGCCACTCACACTCGGCGCCTTTCTCTGGTACGCGACGTCCATCGAGACGGTGCTGTTGCAGCTCGTGATGGGAGGAGCCCTGCTGTTCCACGTGAGGTACGTCCGCCACGGCCGTCGAGCCGACGCCGTGTTCTCCGTGCTGACGATCGCGTTCGGCCTGGCGAACTGGGAGAAGGCTCTACTGGTCGTTCCGGTCATCGCATTGTTCAACGTGATGTGGTGCGCAACCGGCGGAGTCGTGCAACGCATTGCCAGGTCGCTGAGCGAGCATCGGTGGCTGTGGACTGCGCACGCGACGGTGATCGCTGCATACGTGTGGCTCTACCTCGACCGCGTCGGTCTCACCCTCGGTGGTGCTGGTGTGGGTTCCATGCCGGGTTTGGCATGGGAGGGCGTGGGGCGTGGAGTGACCACTGCGCTGTTCGGTGGGTGGCGCGGCGCGCTCGCCGCCGGTCTCGGGTCCACCGACAGCGCGGCCCGCACCCTTGTTCCACTGCTCGCCCTGCTCATCTTGGTGGTGGTCACGACGGTGCTCCAACGCGGTGCAGGGCGGGCGTGGCTCTTCCTCGGGTTGTACCTCGTTCTCGACGTGTTCCTTCTGTCCAGCAGCGGCCGCGGCCTGCTGCTGGGTTCCGAGGTCGGCCGCGACGTCAGGTTCTTCGCCGACGCCTCCGTGGTGTTCGTCGTCGCGCTGTCGCTGGCGCTCTTCCCGCGCCTGTTCGACGAGCGGGTTCCTGCTTCGCAACCCGTCGGGGAAGCGCTCGAGCGCAGATGGGTGACTCCCGCAGTGATCGCCGTGTACGTCCTCAACTGCGCGGTGACGTCGTTCGGGATCGTGCACGCGTGGCACGAAACCTCGGCCGAACCCTTCGTTCTCAGGGCTCAGACCGACCTGCGCCGACTCGGCGACGTCGTGATCGCCGACGGCGCTCCTCCGGACGACATCCTGTCGCCGTGGTTCCTCGAGGATCACCGAGTGTCACGGGTGATCGGTCCGCTCCCCGAACGCCCCCGCTTCGATCAGCCGACCGATGTGCTCTACGTCGTCGACGGCCTGGGTCACGTCGTACCGGCCACGTTCAATCCGGCCTTCGTGAGCGAGGTCGGCCCCGACGCCGACTGCGGCTGGAAGGTGAACAGTGGCCTGTCGACGGTGGTCCCGATGCAGACGAGCGTGTACCCGTGGATCTGGACGGTGCGGGTGTCGTACTACTCGGGATCGACCGTGCCGGCGGCGATCACCGTCGGTGACCGCCGCCTCGGTGTCGTGTTCGAGCAGGGGTTGCACGATCTGTACTTCAGCGTTGCCGGCGGAGCCGAGACCGTGGAGATCGAACTGTTGGAGCCGGACAGAACCGCGTGCGTCGTGCACGTCGACTTCGGTCACGTCTGACACCACCGGCGGGTGCCGGTCTTCAGGCGACGGTCGTCCCACGGCGCCGGGCGCGATCGCGGCGGGCCTTGGCCACGAAGGCGATGAAACCGACGGACAGGACGACCCACGCCACGAGCGCGATGAGTGCGATGTTCGCGACGGTGCCCCACACCGAACTCTCCGTGCCCTGCGCCAGGACCGTCGTCGTGGACAGGTCGGCGGTGGTGCCGTCGAGCGGTACGGTCCACGTCAGCGTGGGCTCGGCCGTTCCCGTCGACCCCGAAGCTGCGGTGACGGGGTCGCCGGGCAGGTCGGCCGTGAACGTGAACGTCATCACGTCGGACGGGCGCAGGTTCGCTGCCGCGAGATCGTTGGCGTAGGGGCTTCCACCGATGGCGGCCAGCACATCGGGGTCGGCGAAGGCATCGAGTCCGTTGGCGACTCGGACGTTGCCGGTGAGCGTCGTCGTGATCGCCTCGTCGGTCACCGTGCGGGCGATCACCACGTCGTGCAACGGCCCATCCGGGCCGTTCAGCGACTGCAGCAGCGCGGTCGCCTCCTCCACCGTGGCGAACGGATGCGTGACGGTCACCTCCAGCCCACCCTCGGCGGTGTCGGTGGGACCGTCCACCTGCCAGCCGGCGGCCACGGCGTCGTCGAAGCGCAGGTCTTCGGCCAGGCCCGGCGCCTGCTGCACCAGTTCCGCATCGGCCACTGCGTGCAGCGTGATGACGCCCGAACCGTCGGGTTGCACGGCCACGTCGACCGAGGCGTCGACCTTGCACGCCGCGAGCGCGCACGCGGCGAAGAGCAGGGCAAGGACGCGACGCACGCGGGTCATTCTGTCAGCGATGGGTGCGCGGGTTCAGCCGCGAGCACTCACTCGGTGGGAGCGGGCGGTTCGCCCTCGGCGCCCGTCGGGGCCAGCTCGACCGTGGACGGAGGCTGGAAACCCTCCACACCACGGAACGACAGCTGCTGTTCGCCGGGATGCTCTGGGTCGTCCTCGGTGTCGACGACGATGATCTGACCGGCGTGGAACTCCTTGTACAGCAGCTTCTCGCTGAGCACGTCCTCGATCATGCGCTGGATGGCACGACGCAGCGGGCGAGCGCCGAGCTGCGGGTCGTAACCCTTCACGGCCAGCAACTCCTTCGCCGACTGCGTGAGCTCGATGCCCAGACCCTGGGCCTCGAGCTGACCGGTGAGGCGCTTGGTCATCAGGTCGACCATCTGCATCACTTCGCTCTGGGCGAGTTCGTGGAAGACGATCACGTCGTCGATGCGGTTGAGGAACTCGGGCCGGAAGTGACCCTTCAAGGCATCCATGACCTTGTCCTTCATGCGCTCGTAGCTCATGGCGGAGTCGGCCTTGGTGAAGCCCATGTTCGCCTTGCGCAGATCCTGCGTACCGAGGTTCGACGTCATGATCAGGACGGTGTTGCGGAAGTCGACCGTGCGGCCCTGGCTGTCGGTGAGACGGCCTTCCTCCAGGATCTGGAGCAACGTGTTGAACACGTCGGGGTGGGCCTTCTCGATCTCGTCGAACAGCACCACGCTGAACGGCTTGCGCCGCACGGCCTCGGTGAGCTGGCCACCCTCTTCGTAGCCGACGTAGCCGGGGGGCGAGCCGACGAGGCGGCTGACCGTGTGCTTCTCCATGTACTCGGACATGTCGAGCGCGATGAGCGAGTTCTCGTCGCCGAACAGGAACTCGGCGAGCGTCTTGGCCAG
>JANMFL010000309.1:0-10906 GCA_031377945.1 Acidimicrobiaceae bacterium
TCGGGTTCTTCCTGAACCCCTTCCGCTACGGCGCCCCGCCCCACGGCGGTTTCGCCTTCGGCATCGACCGCCTGGTGGCCATCCTCGCCGGCGAGGAGAACATCCGCGAGGTCATCGCCTTCCCGAAGACCCAGTCGGGCATGGACCCGATGACCAACGCCCCGACGCCCGTGGTGCAGAAGCAGCTCGACGAGCTGGGCATCCGGGTGTTGCCGCCGAAGGCCTGAGCCGGGTGGCCAGCCTGTACTTCCGCGCAGGTGTCGTGATCGTGGTTCGACACCCCGATCTCGAGCACGTGATGGCCTTCGAACGGGTCGACGCGCGTGGTGCGTGGCAGCTCCCCCAGGGTGGTCTCGACGATGGTGAGCTGCCGCTCGACGCGGCGTGGAGAGAGCTGGCCGAGGAGACGGGCCTCGGGCCGAAGCACGTGGACGTGCTGGCCGAGTACCCGGACTGGGTGGTGTACGAGTGGCCCGAGCATCTGCGCAAGGCGAAGGCGAACCGCAAGGACCGCATCGGTCAGGCGCAGCGCTGGTTCCTGTTCGATGCGCTGTCGCCGGACGTCGAGCCGACGCCCGACGGCAGCGAGTTCGTCGCGTGGAAGTGGGTCACGCCCGACTGGTTGATCGACCACGTTCCCGACTTCCGCCACGACGCCTACGCCCGGGTCCTCGGCACGCTCTGAACCTGCGGCGGGCCCAGCGGCTACCGTCGGTTCCGTGTCCGATCTGTTCAGTGCTGCCGCCGAGGACCGTCTGCGTCAGCAGGCGCCGCTCGCGGCGCGACTGCGGCCACGCACGCTCGACGACGTCGTCGGTCAGGAACACCTGGTCGGCCCGGGCAAGCCGCTGCGTCGGCTGGTGGAGCAGGACCGCCTGACCAGCGCCATCTTCTGGGGGCCGCCGGGAACGGGCAAGACCACCCTTGCGCTGGCCGTGGCCGGCAGCACGAAGCGTGCATTCGAGCAGCTCAGCGCGGTGACGGCGGGCGTCAAGGACGTGCGCGAGGTCATCGAGCGGGCCCGCCATCGATTGGGCGAGCAGGGCCGCGGCACCATCTTGTTCCTCGACGAGATCCACCGCTTCAGCAAGAGCCAGCAGGACGCGCTGCTCCCGGCCGTGGAGGACGGCACGCTGACGCTCATCGGGGCGACCACCGAGAACCCGTTCTTCGAGGTCAATCCGCCGTTGCGCAGCAGGAGCACGCTCTTCCGTCTGGAACCGTTGCGGTACGAGGACATCGACACGCTCATCCGCCGCGGACTGCAGGCCGAGGGCCGTACGGCCGACGACGACGCCATCACCTACCTGGCCGATCGGGCGGGCGGCGATGGCCGCCAGGTGCTCACCGCGCTGGAGGTGGCGTGCGCGCTGTCGCACCCCGGCCAGATCACGCTCGAACACGTCGAGGCGGCGCTCGGCACGAGCGCCCTTCGCTACGGCCGCGACGATCACTACGACGTGGTCAGCGCGTTCATCAAGAGCATGCGCGGCAGCGACCCGCAGGCTGCCGTGTACTACCTGGCGCGCATGCTGGAAGCCGGCGAGGACGCCAGGTTCATCGCCCGCCGGATGATCATCTTCGCCAGCGAGGACGTCGGCATGGCCGACCCGCAATCGCTGCTCGTGTCGGTCGCCGCGTCGCAGGCGCTCGATCACGTGGGGTTGCCCGAGGCACAACTGAGCCTCAGCCAGGCGGCCATTCACCTGGCCACGGCGCCGAAGAGCAACCGGGCCGCCCTGGCCATCTGGAACGCGCGCTCCGACGTGCAGAACGGGGCGGTGGGAGAGGTGCCTGCGCACCTGCGCGATGCGCACTACCAGGGTGCCAAGGTGCTCGGCCACGGAGTGGGGTACGAGTACCCTCATGACCATCCGCAGGGCTGGGTCGAGCAGCAATACCTTCCCTCGGAGCAGATCGACACGCGCTACTACGAGCCGACGGTGCACGGCAACGAGGCCGATGTCGCCCGACGCATGCGCGAGCGACGCAACGAGCAACACGACGAGCAACACGAGCAGCGACAGGTGGAGGGCGACAGATGACCGCAGGCGAACTGGCAGTGCTCATGGCAGCAGTGCTCTGCTGCATCGGCTTCGCCGCCCTCGTCGTGGTGCTCATGCGGGTCCTCGACAGCCTGAAGGCGCTGCGCGGCGAGGTCGAGTCGCTGCGTGCCGAGACCCGACCGTTGCTGCAGGAACTGCGCGTCACCACGAACGACACGCGCGCCGTGGTGGAAGAGGCGCGCGACGACCTCGAGCGATTCGATCGCGTGCTCGGCTCGGCCGAGGCCATCAGCGGGGCCATGGCAGGCGGCAGCAGGGTTGCACGCGCCGCGTTGTCGGCGCCGATGATCAAGACCGTCGCCATCGGCACGGGCACGTCGCGGGCGGTCCGCCGGCTGCGTCGCAAGGAGAGGAAGAGCGCATGATGAAGCGACTCACATGGTTCATCGGCGGAGCGGTCGCCGGAGTTGCCGGTGCAGGAATGGCGAAGAAGAAGGCCAAGGCCGTGGCGGTCGAGTACTCGCCGTCGCAGGTGGCACGCAAGACGTCGGATCGCGTCCGAGACGCGGTCGCTGAGGGACGTCGTGCGGCCAAGGCCAAGGAAGTCGAACTACGCGCCCGCCTCGATGGTCGGGCGCACAACCTGGCCGACGCGCTCGACGAAGGCGACGCGGTGCTCGTCGACGGCGTCCCGGTCGAGCCGGGTCAGGTCATCGTGCTCAAGCAGGTGCGCGACTCGCGCGACCAGCAGCCGGGCCGCAAACGCCGGCGCGCATGAACGAGGCGCTCGCGGCCGATCTGCGCGCTGCGCTGTCGCCCGACCGGGTGCGCACCAACGCCACCGAGCTGGGGTTGTACAAGCGCGATGCGTCGAACATCGAGGGCAGCGCGTCGGTCGTGTGTTTCCCGCTCACCACCGACGAGGTGCGCGCCACAGTGCTGGCCGCTGGTCGACACGGCGTGCCGTTCGTCGCTCGGGGCGCAGGCACCGGCCTCGCAGGCGGGGCCACGCCGCTGGACCAGGCGCTGGTCATCGCCACCACGAAGATGAACCGGGTGCTGTCGGTCGACACGGTGAACCGCATGGCCTGGGTCGAACCCGGTGTGTTGAACCTCGACCTCACCCGGCAGATGGCGCAGTTCGGTCTGCACTTCGCGCCCGACCCCAGCAGCCAGCAGAGCTGCAGCATCGGTGGCAACGTCGCCAACAACTCCGGCGGTCCGCACTGCCTGGCCGACGGCGTCACCGCGTCGCACGTACTCGGCGTCGAGGTGGTCCTCAGCGACGGCTCGGTCGCGCAGTTCGGCGGCGAGGAACCCGAGGTCGACGGTCTCGATCTGCGCGGTGCATTCGTCGGGAGCGAGGGGATGTTCGGGATCGCGACGAAGGTGCTCGTGCGGCTCACCCAGAACCCGCCGGCGGTGAAGACGATGCTGATGGACTTCGGCAGCGTCGACGACGGCGCGCAGACCGTGAGCGCGATCATCGCCGCGGGCATGGTGCCGGCCGCGCTCGAGATGATGGACCAGTTGTGCGTGCAGGCGGTCGAGGCGTACATCCACGCCGGGCTGCCGCTCGACGCCGCGGCGGTGCTGCTGGTGGAGGTGTCGGGGCTTCCCAACGGCGTCGAGGCCGACACGGATCGCATCGTCCACATCGGGCGCGCGCACGGGGCGCGAACCGTGCGCATCGCCAAGGACGAAGCCGAGCGCGCCCTGCTGTGGAAGGGGCGCAAGACTGCGTTCGGTGCCATCGCGCGGATCAAACCGAACTACTACTTGCACGACACGGTGGTGCCCCGCCGAGTGCTGCCCGACGTGCTGCGCCAGGTGTACGAGATCGCCGCGAAGTACGACATCCTGGTGATGAACGTGTTCCACGCGGGTGACGGCAACCTGCACCCGCTGCTCGTGTTCGACAAGCGTGAACCGGGTGCGATGGAGCGGGTGCACGCCGCAGGCGAGGAGATCGTGCGTGCATCGGTCGCGGCTGGGGGAGTGCTGTCGGGCGAGCACGGTGTCGGCCTCGAGAAGCGCGACCTGATGCCGATGATGTTCGCTCCCGCCGACCTCGCCGCGCAGGCCGCGATGCGTCGCGCGTTCGACCCGTCGGGTCTCGCCAACCCGTTCAAGGTGTTGCCCAGCCCGGCGGCGTGCGGCGACGCTCAGCACGTCCCCGACGGGGCCTGGGTGTGATCGCGCTCGACGAGTTCGCCGCAGCGGTCGGCACCGCCGGGCCGGTCACGATCACCGGGCTCGGCACGCGCGGCGGGGCGGTCGCGGGGGTTCGTGCGGTGTCGGCACCGTCGGGCATCGATTGGGTGCAGCCCGACGAGATGACCGTGTGTTGTGGCGCGGGCACGCCGGTCGAGGAGCTGGTCGACGCGCTGCGCGCCCACGCACAGACCGTCGCCCTGCCAAGCGGGGGCACTGTCGGCGGTGCGCTGTCGGTGGGGCAGAGCGACCATCGCCGGCTCGGGTACGGGCCGGTGCGCGACGTGTTGCTGCAGGCCCGCTACGTCAGTGCCGCCGGCGAGGTCGTGAAGGCCGGCGGGCCGACGGTGAAGAACGTGAGTGGCTTCGACCTGTGCCGCCTGCTCGTCGGCGCTCGCGGCACCCTGGGGTTCCTCGGTGAGGTCATCCTGCGCACCCGCCCGCTCGCCGAGTGCTCGCAGTGGTTCCAGGCGGCGTGCACCGACCCGGCGGCGGTCTTCCCGCTGCTGTACCGGCCGGTGAGCGTGCTGTGGAACGGTCGCACGATGTGGGCACTGCTCGAGGGTCATCCCGCCGACGTGACGGGCCAGGCCTCGGGTGCCGGACTGGTCGAGAGCGCCGGCCCGCCGCCGTTGCCGTCAGGCAGCCGCCGCTCCGTCGCGCCATCGGCGCTGGCGTCGCTGATGGGCGACTTCGTGGCCGAGGTGGGCGTGGGCATCGTCCATCACGCGTCACCGTCGACGCCGCCCGCCCGCGACGACCGAACGGTGGCGCTCGCCTCGGCGTTGAAAGGCGAGCTCGACCCCGACGGTCGTCTCAACCCCGGTGTCGATGTCTGATCACGCCGCGCTGGCCGTCGCTGCCGCCCACGACTGGGGACTGCCCGCGCCGACGTTGGTGCGCACCGGCATGAATTCGCTGTTTCACGCAGGCGACGACGTGGTCGTGCGTGTCGGTGGTTCGACTTTCGGCGCTGCGGCCGAGCGTCATTGGCTGGACGTGATGTCATCGCTCGGCGTCCGTGTGCCGAGGTTGCGGCGTGACATCGTCGAGGCCGACGGATCGTGCGTGATGGCACTCGAGCGGGTTCATCCGTCGGGTGTCGTCGACTGGCGCAAGGTGGGCGACATGATTCGGCGCGTGCACGCGGTCGACCCGGGCGACGTGCCGGGGCTTCCGACGTGCGTCGACTTTCCGCACTGGCAGCTGCCGGCGGTCCTCGACGACGTGGTCGACCTCATCGACTCGGACGCGCTCGACTCGATGCATCGTTGCATCGATCGCTGGGATGGCTGGAAGACCGCAGCGCTGCGGGGTGCGGTCGTGAGCCACGGCGACGTGCATCCGGGCAACGTGCTGTCCACCGAGGACGGACCGGTACTGCTCGACTGGGACCTTCGATGCCTCGCCCCTCCGGGCTGGGACCATGCGGCGCTGATGACCTGGAGCCAGCGGTGGGACGGCGATCCCGGGCTGTACGAGGCGTTCGCCGACGGCTACGGCGCGTCGCTGCGCGGCGAGTGGATGGCCGAGGCATTCGCCGAGCTGCGCCTGCTGGTGGCCACGCTGATGCGGCTGCGCGCCGGGCGATCGAGCGCGGCTGCAGCGGCAGAGGCCGATGTGCGGCTGCGGTACTGGCGAAGCGACCCCGACGCGCCGAGGTGGACGCCGCAGTGACGGTCGACTCGTTGCGTGGCTTTCAGGGGGCTGTCAGCGGGGCTGGCAGGTGGGGCAGAAGTAGCAGGCCCGACCACCGAGCTCGATGGTCTGCACCGGGGTGGCGCAGCGCAGGCAGACATCCCGGTGGTACACGTACGTCGTCTCGCCGCGTCGGTGGCGCCCCTTCTTCACGGGGAACTCTCGGCGATCGATCGTGATGATGCGGTTGTCCTTCACACCCTGCCGCAGCATGGCCACGGTGGTGGCCCAGATGGCCTCGAGCTCGGCATCGTCGAGCTTCGTGCCGGGTCGTGACGGGTGGATGCCGTTCACGAAGAGCGCCTCAGCGCGAAAGACGTTGCCGACGCCGGCGAGCACACGCTGGTCCAACAGCAGCTGCCCGATGGGCTGCTTGCTCTTGCGCATGCGCTCGATGGCCACTTGCGGGCGCGCGTCGCGGCGCAACGGATCGGGGCCGAGTCGGGCGACGACGGCATCGCGGTCGTCGGCGGTGCCGATGCTGCAGTCGGTGGGGCCGGCCAGGTCGACGGTGCCCGCCTCGGTGGCCATTCGCATGCGCACCATGCCGACCGGAGCAGGCGACTCAGGGCCGAGGCTGACGCGGTACTTGCCGAACAGACCGAGGTGGACGTGGCCGACGAGGCCGTTGGCCCATTCGTAGAACAGGTGCTTCCCGTACGGCTCGATGCGGTCGAGGACGACGCCGTCGACGAGCTGTGCGTCGGCGGAGAAGCGACCCTGCGGAGAGGTGACGGCTACCGGGCGACGCGTCAGGACGGGCGCGTGATCCTTGGCGATCCGGTGGATGGTGTGGCCTTCGGGCATCGGGCGGCAGGGTATCTGCTGCCCGGCGCCCCGGTGTCAGCTGGCGACGCGTTCCATCACCCGGTCGTGGACTTGTTCCATCATGCAGAGAGCCCAGAAGGCCGAGACGATCTGTCCCTCGGTGCTCCGCAGTTCGACCGCTGACTCGGGTGGCATGTTGCGCAACATGGTGACCAGCCGCACGTATGCCGGCAGGACCGTCGTGTGGTCGGCCGGGTCGTACGAGGAGGCGCGGCCGCCCGCACTCATGCGATCGAGGCCGATGGACACGTGCGTACGCGCCGTCTGCTCTGCTGGTAGTTCCACGCCGACTCCCTCCGCGTTCTCCCGTGAACCTCGGAGACCTGATCATGCATCAGATGTCGCGCTACGTCCACCGATCTTGAGAGAGTCATGACAGTGGAAGCGGACCTGCGACCAGCATCTCCGCATCCACGTCGTGCCGCTACGGTGAGGCGACGTGAGACTCCACCTGAACGACGAGGATCTGGCCACGTGCGTCAGCTGCGGACTGTGCCTGCCGCACTGTCCGACGTTTCGCGTCACGGGGGAGGAGGCGCTGTCGCCACGGGGCCGTATCGCCGCCATCCGCGCCGTCCACCACGACGATGCACCCATCACGGCCGAGTTCGTCGAGTTCATGGAGACGTGCGTGCAGTGTCGTGGCTGCGAGCCAGCGTGCCCGTCGGGGGTGCAGTACGGGCATCTGCAGGAGGGCGTTCGCGAGAGCCTCGCTGCGCAGCATCGCATCACGCCCCGATGGCAACGCCTCGGCTTCGCGGTGTTGCCGCGGCACCGACTGCTGTTGTCAGGGTCGTCGGTGCTCGCTGTCGCCCAACGTCTGCACCTGGTCCCGGCGCGTGCGGGATTGCCGAAGCTTCCGCTGCGCCGTGGACGGGCCGTGCAGTCCACCGGAGATCAGGTGTGGCTGTACACGGGTTGCGTGATGGACGCCTGGCTGCGCGACACGCACCGCAGCACCACCAAGGTGCTCGACCACCTGGGCATCACGTATCGCACGCCGGGCAGCGGTGGCGGCTGCTGTGGGGCATTGCACACCCACGCCGGGCTCATCGAGTCGTCGCGGAGGCTGGCGGCCGACGTGATGGCGTCGATGCCCGGTGAAGCGCCCATCGTGGTCAACTCCGCGGGCTGCGGCGCGGCGCTGAAGGAGTACGGGCACCTGCTCGGCACGCCCGACGCCGCAACGTTCAGTGCTCGAGTGAAGGACGTCCACGAGTACCTCGCCGACCACGTCGACCGGCTGCACCCGGTGCGCCACCTGGGGCGGGTGATCGTGCAGGACCCGTGCCATCTTCGTCACGTGCAGAAGGCGCATGCGGGTGTGCGCACGGTGTTGGGCCCCGTGGCCGAGCTGGTCGAGCTCGACGACGACGGCGTGTGCTGCGGCGCAGGCGGCGCGTACAGCGCGATGCAGCCCGAACTCGCCGGGCAGATCCGCGACCGCAAGATCGAGGCCATTGCCCGCGCCGGCTCTGGCGTGGTCGCCAGCGCCAACCCGGGCTGCGCCATGCACCTGGCTGCGGCCGGGCTGGTCGTGCGCCACCCCATCGATCTGTTGGCGGAGGCGCTGTGAGCGGCGACTACGACCACCTCGCCGATCGACTCGACGCAGTCGCCGAGGAGCTCGACGAGATCATGTTCGACCAACTGCGCGAGGCCGCCGCCGAGAAGACCGGCCGTCCTGCCGACGACAAGCGGCTCACCCAGGCCCGCCGCGCCATCGAGAAGGCCAGCCACCTCCTCCGTGGGAACGTCACTACCGGCGACGACTGACCCGGACCCCGCCGCGCGAACTTAAGTTCCTGGTGAACGCGCCGCGCGACACTGGGGCATGAGCGAGATCCGCGACGTCCTGTCCATCGCTGCAGATCGTGGTGCCGATCACCTCGAGTCGGTGGGCGAGCAGCGCGTGTTCCCCGAGCCGGCGGCGATCGATGCGCTGCGTCTCGCACTCGGATCGTTGGCCGACGAACCGATGCCGGCGAACGAGGTCGTCACCCAGTTGGCCGACGCGGTGTCACCCGCGCTCGTGGCCTGTGCCGGGCCGCGGTACTTCGGCTTCGTCACCGGCGCCGCGCTGCCGGCAGCCGTGGGCGCCGATGTGCTCACGACCAGCTGGGACCAGAACGGCTACAACCACATGACCTCGCCGGCGAATGCCGTCGTCGAGGACATTGCCGGCGCGTGGCTGAAGGAGCTGCTGGGCATCCCTGCACCGTCGTCGTTCGGGTTCGTCACGGGCGCGCAGGGCGGCAACACGGTCGGGCTCGCCGCCGCGCAGCACCACGTGCTGGGCGAAGTGGGTTGGGACGTCGAGCGCGAGGGCCTGCGCGGCGCACCTGTCGTTCGGGTCGTGGCCACCGCCGAGCGACACGCGACGATCGATCGTGCGCTCCGCCTGCTCGGACTGGGCGCCGACGTGTTGGAACCGGTGCGGTGCGACGGTCAGGGCCGCATCGACGTGGGGGACCTCGCCACCGTGCTCGCAACGCAGCCGGCAGGCCCGGTCATCGTGGTGCTGCAGGCCGGCAACGTGAACTCGGGATCGTTCGACGACCTCGCCGCGGCCATCCCCGTGGCCAAGGGGCACGGTGCCTGGGTGCACGTCGATGGCGCGTTCGGCCTGTGGGCGGCCGCGACGCCAGCGCTGCGGCACCTGACCGACGGGGTGGCACTCGCCGACTCGTGGGGTACCGACGGCCACAAGTGGTTGAACGTGCCGTACGACGCCGGCTACGCGTTCTGCGCCCACCCCGACGCCCACCGGGCGTCCATGGCCTACACCGCGGCGTATCTGACGGGCAACGACCAGGCGGGCACTCGTTCGCCGGGCGACTACGTGCCCGATTCGTCGCGCCGAGCGCGGGGCTTCGCCACGTGGGCCGCGCTGCGCCAACTGGGTCGCACGGGAGTCGCCGACCTCGTCGAGCGTTGCTGCGCCCACGCGCGTCGGTTCGCGGAGCAGCTGTCGGCCCTCGACGGTGTCGAGGTCGTCAACGACGTCGTGCTGAACCAGGTGCTGGTCGGCTTTGGCGACGAAGCACGCACCGACGACGTGATCTCCCGCGTGCAGGCGTCGGGTGAGATGTGGGCCGGCGCCACCACCTGGCACGGCCGACGCCTGATGCGCATCTCGGTGTCCAGCCACGCCACCACTGCGGCCGACGTCGACCGCAGCGTCCGCGCGATCGCCAAAGCCGCCGGCACGTGAGCTCTGCGGGACCGACCCTCAGCCGGGTGAGCGGGGAGCGGCCCAGCCGCTGAGGGCGAGGCCGCACTCGGTGTGCACCCGGTTGTTCGGACCAAGGGCGACGACGACGTTGGAGTTGCCCCTCGGCCCGGTCCAGAGCTGGATCTGCGACCAGTAGGTGGGAGTGGTCGACCCTGGGCAGTTGGTCGGCGTCGTCAGCACCACCATGGTCGACTTGCCCGGCTCCAACACCCGGGACGGGCGAGGATCGTCGAGGATGAAGAAGCCACCCTCCTCGAAGGGAATCGGACTCGCGTTCATCGTGCCGTCGGGTGCCGTGGCCATGACCGACAGCGGCCTGCCGAGAAAGCACGCCGCATTGCCCGTGTTGGTGACGGTGACCGACGTGATCTCCTGGCCGTCGGCTCGGGCACCGGCCCCAGCGACCGCGGCGAGGTCCTCGGTGTCACACGCGGGAGGGCCGGAGACGTTCACTTCGGTGCCGGGGAAGACGCCGTACACCTGCAGCGAGTACGAGCCCGGCGGAACGGCGGGGAGCGTGACCGTCGCCGTCATCGACATCGATTCACCGGGGCCGAGCACTGGCGGCGACGCCAGCGCTTCCGGGTCGAGGGCCAGCTCGTACTTGTTGAACCCGCCATTGAGGATGAGCACGATCGGATCTGGCTGCTCTTGGCCGACGCCACGATTGGTGATGGTGACGCGTACGTTGCCAGTCCCGCCCGGGCACCACGGTGCGTCGAACGCGTCGATCTGGACCTCGAGTGGCAGCGTGCTCTCGACGAGGGTGTGCATCGACCCGAACATGTCGTAGCTGTCGACCGCGGGAGCACTGCAGTCACGCGGCTCGGCGACCACCGTCGACGGGGAGACCGACGATTGCGTGACGGTCGACGAGTCCGAGCCCGGCACGGTGATCTCGGGCACGCGCTCGACGGGGGCGACG
>JANMFL010000312.1:0-5689 GCA_031377945.1 Acidimicrobiaceae bacterium
GCCCGATGAGGATGACCACCGCGATCGGAACGACCCAGTCACTGAACGACGGCGACACCTTCTCGAGGCCACCCACGGCCGAGAGGACCGAAATGGCCGGCGTGATGATGCCATCGCCGTAGAGCAGTGCGGTCCCGAAGATGCCGAGACCCACCAACAGGCTCGCCTTGGCCACCTGCCCCGGCTCACGCTTGCGCATCACCAGGCTGGTGAGGGCAAGGATGCCCCCCTCACCGCTGTTGTCGGCACGCATCACGAACGCCAGATACTTCACCGAGATGATGATGACGAGCGACCAGAACGCCAGCGAACACAGACCGAACACGTTGATCTGGTCGACGGCCAGCTGGTGGGCCTCCTCGGTGAACGCCTCTTCGAACGCGTACAGCGGGCTGGTGCCGATGTCGCCGTAGACGATGCCGAGCGCGCCGACGACGAGTGCCCCCTGTCGGGCCGGGTGGTGCGGGGCGCTGTTCATGTTGCGATGACGGTAGTACCTGGCGGATGGACAAACAGAACCGACCACCCGATTTCTCGGGTGGTCGATCCTGTTTCAGAGAAGTTGCGGTTGCCGGACTACCGCCTTCCGGCAACCGCATTCGAGCGGAGCTCGGGGGGAGTGATCCCCCGCCAGCTCTACTGGGTCCGCCGAACGTGCTCAGACCTCGTCAGGGCGACGGGTGAGAGCGATGAAGATGAGGCCACCGAGGATCATGGCCAGGCCGAGGATCACGAGCATCGACTGGTTCGAGCCGGTGCGGGGCAGGCCCGGGGTGGGGCTGGTCACCGTGGTGGTCGGGCCTTCGGCGGCCTGAGCCGTGGTGGTCGGGCCACCACTCTCGGACTCGAGCGTCGTGGTGGTCTCGGGCAGTGTGGTGGTGGTCTCGGCGACGGTCGTGGTGGGGCCTTCCCCATCGACGATGGTCGTCGTCGTCGGAGCGATGGTCGTCGTCGTGGTCGGAGCGATGGTCGTCGTCGTCACCTCGTCGCAGTCATCGTCACCCTCGTCATCCGAGGAGTGATCGTCCGACGAGTGATCGTCACCCTCGTCATCGGACGAGTGATCGTCCGAGGAGTGATCGTCACCCTCGTCATCGGACGAGTGATCATCGGACGAGTCCACGCACTCGTCGTCGTTCTCGGTCGTCGTGGTCGGAGCCTCGGTCGTCGTGGTCGGAGCCTCGGTCGTCGTGGTCGGGATCTCCGCCGTGGTGCTCGGTGCACTGGTGGTCGTGGTCGGCGCCTCGAGGCAGTGCGAGATCGTCAACACGTTCGAGTTGCTGATCCAGTGGATACCGTTCGCGCAGGGCAGGTTGTCGGAGCCGTTACCGGTCCAGGTCTGATTGCGCTCGGCGACCGAGGCAGTGATCGGCGTGATACCGGCGGGCGTGTTGAAGTGCCAGGCCGGACCCGATTCCTTGTAGCTGGCGTACGACGCGCCATTGACGACGAGCGTGTGGCTCGTGTCGCCAGCGGCGGCCGTACCCGTCCCGACCAGGCCGCCCATAACGAGGGCGAAACCTGCGGCGGCGGTCGCAATTCCGAACTTCTTACGGCTGTTCATCTTGATCTCCATCACTCGAAGTAGCACGTGGCCATCGTACGTGGGCCTTACCCTCCGTGACATAGGTCGTGTGCCCTATTCGAAGATTTATCTGGTTTTTGTCAAAGTCTTTACTCATGGTGTCGAACGTCGGCCGTTTCTGATCGGAATGTGGGAAATCGTCCCGACAGAGCAGCACATTTCAACCCCTCAGAGTGAGATGATGGCCACACTTGTCCGTACGACGTTGGTCGTAGGTCCCGGGGCACCAGACGATTGCGAGATGTGGGCGAGACGCGAACGAGGCCACCAGGCGTTCCGGGTGGCCTCGACGCAAGGGCTCGCCGTCAGCAGGACCATTCGAGCGCGAAGAACCCGCCGAGCCCCGATGGGTCGACCAGGCTCTCCGCCTCGCGAATCCGACTGCGCATGCGCAGCGCCCGGAGATCGGGTCTCGACGCAGCCTCGTTCCACACCGCGACGCCCTCCTCGACGAGTGCATCGATCCCCCATCTCGTGAGGAACTGAGCCTGGCTGCGAACGACAGAGGGCTCGGGCAACCGGTCGAGGCACACCTGCACCGTGATGTCCTGCGCTCCAGGATCTCGAAGGTAGTGACGGCCAGGCTCGTGGCCCCGATAGGTGCGCAGCCAGTCGCGCCACGGCGTTCCGGCGAGCATTGCCGTGCGCGGCGTGACGTAGTCGAACACGAGCACCGTGCCGGCGGCGAGCCGCCCGACGGCGTCGTCGACCCATCGCGCCGCATGGTGCTGCACCGGCACTCGCGCGCCGAGGGGTGCGGAGGGGGGCAGGATCGTCCACTTCGGATCCGCCGAGATCGTGACCTCGCTGAGCGTGCCGTCCTCGGACACGTCGACCAGCGCTTCACGCCAACCACCATCGTGGACGGCCAGCCGGAACGGCAGGTTGTCGAGCAGTTCGTTGGCGATGATCACACCGGTGAACGGGTCGTCGGCGAGCTGCCCCGTTGAACGAACGCCCGCCGGGTGCAGGGCGCGCTGGGCCGCCGACACCTCGACCGCGACGTAACGACCTTGCCACTGGGGCGCAGCGAGCAACACCGACCTCGCCAACGTCCCCGGACCAGCGCCGACCTCGACCACCTGGAAGTCCGCTGGGCGACCGAGACGTTCGTACTCGGCTTCGATCCAGGTCGCCAGCACCGCCCCGAACAGAGGGCCGACCTCGGGCGAGGTGATGAAGTCGCCACGGCGGCCGGCCTGCCCGCCCGACGTGTAGAAGCCGTGTTCGCCGTACAGGGCGATCTGCAGGTACTCGTCGAAGCGCAGCGGACGGCCGAGCTCGCGGCGGGCCGCGAGCAGATCGTCAGCGGCCGAACGCACCGGCGAGGTCGCTCAGATCGCCGAACTTCGACACCAGACCCGGCAGCACACCGAACAGCACCGTGCAGACGCCCGTGATCGCCAGCGCGGCCATCACCGGTGCCTGCACCTTGATCGGGGTCGTGTCGCCGTCGGGGACCGGCTTCATCCACATCTCGCGCATGAGCATGATGTAGTACGCCGTGGCGATGACCGTGTTGATCGCCGCGATGACTGCGATGCTGTAGCCCCATCCGCCGCCTGCGTCGAGGACGGCGCGGAAGGCACCGAACTTCGCATACCAGCCACCGAGCGGCGGGATCCCGGCCAGCGAGGCGAGGAAGATGGTCATCATGACGGTGAGACCCGGGGCGTAACTGAACAGGCCTCCGAAGGCGCTGATCTCACCGCTGCGGGTCTTGCGCGTGACCGCGATGATCACCGCGAACGCACCGAGGTTGGTGGCTGCGTAGATGATGAGGTAGGTCATCACCGCACGCAGCGACGAGCTCGCCGCATCGCCGGTGCCGGCCATGGCCAACGGCATGAGGATGAAGCCGCCCTGGCTGATGCTCGAGTAGGCGAACAGTCGAACGATGTTCTTCTGCTTCAACGCCACGAGGTTGCCGAGCGTCATCGTGAGCGCAGCGAGCACCCACAGGAAGGGGCGGTACACGTCGTTGGCGATCGGGAAGGTGAGGTACACGAGGACGACCAGGCCGACGAAGCCCGCCGCCTTCGACGCGACACTGAGGAACGCCGTGACCGGCAGTGGCGCACCTTCGTAGGTGTCGGGCGCCCAGGTGTGGAACGGCACGGCGCTGATCTTGAACGCGAAACCGATGATGACGAACGCAACGGCCACGACCTGCACGCCCACTTTGTCGCCCTCGAGGGTGATGACCTTGGCGATGTCCGACAGACGAGTGCTGTTGGCCAGGCCGAACAGCAGGCTCATTCCGTAGAGCAGCACGGCGCTGGCGAACACGCCGAGCAGGTAGTACTTCACGCCTGCCTCGTTGCTCTTGCTGTCTCGCTTGCGCCACGCCGCCATCATGTAGGCGGGGATGGAGAGGAACTCGAGTGCCACGAACACGCTGATGAGGTCGCGCGACGACGTGAGCATCACCATGCCGAGCACGCTGCTGAGCAGCAGCACGTAGTACTCGCCCTGGTGGTAGCCGCCCTCTTCCAGCTCGTTCGTGCTGAGCAGCACGACCACGTAACCGGCGAGCAGGAACAGCGCCTTGAGGATGAGGCTGAAGTTGTCGGTGATGTACCGGCCGTCGCCGAGCGCATCGCGCACGTCGTCGCCGATGACACCGAGCGTGACGACCGGGAGTACTGCACCCAGCAGGAAGAAACCGGTGATGGTGCCGGTGATCCACCGGCGGTGCTCGGCGACGAACAGGTCGACGAGCAGCACGATGCAGATGCCGGCAGCCAACACGATCTCGGGCGCGAGCGCGTGATAGTCGACCTTCGGGGCGATGAAGTCGCCCACCTCGGCGAGGAGCGATCCGAGCATCAGGTCACTTCCCGCCGAAAACCTTGACGAGCTCGGTGACGCCAGGATCGAACACCTTGAACATCAGCTGCGGCAGCACACCGAACACGACGATCGCCACCAGGAGCGGGGTCCACGCGATCCATTCGAACGTGTTGACGTCGTGGATCGGCTCGTGGTCGCCATGCTCGTCGTGGCTGGCGTCGGCATCGACGTCGGCGTGCACCATGTGGCCATGGGCGTCGTCGTGGTCGTGGCCATCGGCGCCGAGACCGGCGAACTCGGGCGTCGGGTTACCGAAGGCGGTGCGCTGGTAGAGCCACAGCAGGTACCCCGCCGCGAGCACCGTTCCCAGTGCGGCGATGACGGTGAGCCAGCGGAACAGCGTGACGCTGACGCCGCCGTAGGGCAGGTCGGCGCCATTCAAGGGATTCCACGAACTGAGCAATGCCGGGAACTCACCCCAGAAGCCCGCCAGTCCGGGAAGGCCGAGCGACGCCATGGCGCACATGCCGAGGATCCAGCCCATCTTGGGGATCTGTTGGAGCATGCCGCTGAGGCGGCTGATCTCGAGCGTGTGGTAGCGCTCCTTCACCGAACCGGCGACGAAGAAGAGCATGCCCGTGATCAGACCGTGGGCGACCATGCCGAACAGCGCGGCGTTGATGCCGAGCGAGGTGAGGGTACTGATGCCGAGCATCACGAAGCCCATGTGGGCCACCGACGAGAAGGCGATCAGTCGCTTCATGTCGGTCTGGGCCAGACAGCCGAGGGCACCGTAGATGATGCCGATGACCGCGAGCACAGCGATGATCGGCGCCCACTTCACCGCAGCCTGCGGCAGGAACGGGATGGCGATGCGGACGAAGCCGTACGTGCCGAGCTTCAGCAGGATCGCGGCCAGGATGACCGAGCCCTGCGTGGGCGCCTGGGTGTGCGCGTCGGGCAGCCACGTGTGGAACGGGAACATCGGCACCTTCACGGCGAAGCCAATGAACATGCCGGCGAAGATCCAGATGGCCGTGTTCTTGCTGACGTCGGCCCCGTTCTCGAGGAACCACTTGAAGCTGAAGTTGGCGGCCTCGGGGTCGGCGGCGTTGTTCTTCGTCACGACGAACAACGCGATGAACGAGACGAGCATGAGGGCCGAGCCGAACATCGTGTAGAGGAAGAACTTCAGCGAGGCGTACTGGCGGTTCTCGCCACCCCACACGCCGATCATGAAGTACATCGGGAGCAGGACCACTTCGAAGAAGACGAAGAAGAGGATCAGGTCCTGCGCGACGAACGTGCCAG
>JANMFL010000318.1:0-1990 GCA_031377945.1 Acidimicrobiaceae bacterium
GTGGCTGTGAGGAAGGAGCTGGTGTCGGATCGTTGGACGGCGCGGTTCAGGGTGGTGAGGACCTCGGTGGGGGTGTCGCCGTGCCAGGCGCTGGCGCGGATGGTGTGCCGCGCGAGCCCGGTGAGAGCCGCAGCGGCGGGACCGGTTCCGCACACGTCGCCGATGACGATCGCCCATTGATCGTCGGTGTCGAGGGCGAAGATGTCGTAGAAGTCGCCGCCGACTTCGTTGGCCTCGCCGGCAGCCCAGTACCGGACGGCGATGTCGAGCCGTGGGACCCTCGGGAGTGTGGTGGGGAGCAGACTTCGCTGGAGCGTTGTCGCGATCTCGACTTGTTCTTCGTGCAGTCGGTGGTTCTCGAGGCTGGAGGCGATCCGGCCGGCAACGGTGCGAGCGAGGGCGACGTCGTCGGGGGTGTAGCGCCGTGACGAGCTGGACATGACGAACTGCATCGCGCCAAGGACGCGGCCCTGCTTGATCAGGGGTACGGCGATCGCCGACCGCAACGCGAGCTGCTCGATGATGGCGCGTTCTTCGTCCGTCGCGTCCAGCGAGGTCACGACGTCGTCGGTGATGTCCGGGTAGAACGCTGTCTGTCCTGTGCGGATCACGTGCGCGACGCCATGGTCGGCGGCGGGGTCGTAGGGGAATCTCTTTTGCAGCTGCTTCGCGTAAGTGACCATGTCGGGGTCGACGTGAGCGATCTCGACATCGGGTATCAGCGCGTTCCTCGATGGGAGCACGTGGATGGAACACCAGTCACCGAGGCGCGGGACCGTGGTGCGGGTGACGTTGTGCATCACCTCGAGGCGACTCATCGACGTGTTCAGTGCGTCGTTGATCGCGGCGAGGAACTCGAGGCGCTCGCGTTGCGTCCGCTCGCGTTCGTGTGCCTCCGCGACTGCGGCGGCGAGGCGCTCTCGTTCGTGCATTTCGGTGACCTGCTCGGTGACATCGAGCACGCAGCCCACCGTTCCCGTCACGACACCGCGGTCGTCGACCGTGACGCCGCCTGCACCCGAAATCCAATGGACCGAGCCGTCCGGCCAGACCACGCGGTGCTCGGTCCGATAGCGGCTCTTGGCGCGGACCGCTTCGTTGACGGTTGCGATCACGGCCGCACGGTCATCGGGATGCAGCATCGAGACGTAGGTGTCGTAGGTGCCGTCGAAGCCGCCCGGCGGTAGGCCGAACAGCGCTTCCAGCCGCTCGTCCCAGACGGTGACGCCGGTGGCGAGATCCCATCTCCATGTGCCGAGACCGCTCGCGTCGACTGCTGCACGAAAGTGTTCGGTGATGTCTCGAGCCTGCTGCTCGGCGGCGCGCGTCGGGCCGACGTCTTCGGACGCGCCCACGATCGCGACCACGTTTCCAGACGAGTCCGTCATTGGTTGTGTATGGGTGAAGACACGCAGGATCTCGCCATCCCGTCGCTTCACGAGCCGGTCACCGCTCATCGCCGAGCCGTGGCTCACCCGCGCAAAGTCGGCTTCGTTGGCGATCAGAGCATCAGGTGGCGCGACGATCTCGATGATCGACCGGCCGAGGACCTCGCTCTCCTCCCACCCGTACAAGGCTTCGGCCTTCCGATTCCAGATCACGACCCGACCAGAAGGGTCTGTCACGATCACCGCCCGCGGGAGCGCATCCAACACGTCGCGCTCACGCGCTACCAACGTGCCGCCGTGAACACTGGGCTCCCGGTGCTCCGGACCTTTGGCCATGGGAGGTGACTCTAGTTGAGTCCGCGGTGCACACGATCGCCCGAACAACGACTCGGGACCCGATGTTGGTGGCCACAAGGATCTGCCCAGGCGGCCAACAAATCCCTTCACGTGACGAACGCCAAGAGTGGCGAATTCGAGGAGCGACTCAACTGTGGATCAGTCCGCCAACCGGCGGTAGGGGATGCGCCCAGATCGGATGATCTGTGCGCGCAGGTGGCTTGTGTTATGCGCCCAGCGCGGGCACTCGGCACGCCCGGCGCGAG
>JANMFL010000345.1:0-5957 GCA_031377945.1 Acidimicrobiaceae bacterium
CGCCGCCGAACGCGGCGTCGAAACCGTGTTCGGCAAGCGCGTCGAGCAACGTCACCGACTGGAGTCGGTTGCGGCTGGCCCTCGGTCCGAGGTCCTCGATGGCCCGGCCTGCGTCGATGCTGGCCTGCACACTGGCCACGACGAGGCGGACGTTCCAGTCCTTCACCAGTTGGTCGCGGTACTCGATGACCTCGGCGAAGTTGTGGCCCGTGTCGACGTGCATCACGGGGAAGGGCAGGCGTGCCGGGGCGAAGGCGAGCACGGCAAGGTGCAACAGCACGGCACTGTCCTTGCCGCCGCTGAACAGCAGCACCGGGTTCTCGCACTCGGTGGCGACTTCGCGGATGATGGTGATGGCCTCGTCGGTGAGCGCATCGAGGTGGGCGGTCGCCTGGGTGTGTTCGACGATGCTCATCCGTGCAGTCCGCACTCGGTCTTGTCGCTGCCGGCCCAACGTCCGGCGCGCTTGTCCTCGCCGGCCGCCACGGGTCGGGTGCAGGGCCAGCAGCCGATGCTGGGGTAGCCGCGCTCGCTGAGCGGGTTCTTCGGCAGTTCGTACAGCGATTCGTAGAGCGCCATGTCGTCGTCGGTGAACGTGGCGAGCGGGTTCACCTTCACGAGGCCACGCCCGACGTCGTAGGAGGCGACCGGGGCGTTGGCGCGGGTGGGGCCGTCGACGCGACGCACTCCGGTGATCCACGCGGCCTTGCCGGCGATGGCTCGGGCCAGGGGTTGCACCTTGCGGATGTCGCAGCATCCCGCGGTGTCGGTCTGCCACAGGTTGTCGGGCACCACGTCGGCGGCCGGGTGCTCGACCCGGAGGTTCAGGTCGAGGCCGCGGCGCAGTTCCTCGACGAACCATTGCGTCTCGGCGAAGAGATACTGGGTGTCGAGCAGCACGATCTCGATGCCCGGCACCGCGGTGGCGGCGACGTGCACCAGGACGGCGTCCTCGAAGCTGGCCGTCACGACGAGGCCGTCGACGCCGTACTGCTCGGCGGCCCAGCGGATCACGTCGGCCGGATGTGCCCTTTCGAGCTCGGCGAGTGCTGGTTCTGACGGGATGAGCGGGGGAGTGCTGGTGGACATCGAAACCCTTGCCATGTGGGGGATTCCCTGTTTCTACCAGCAAATACGACTAGACCGATCAACAATTGGGTGATTTCTCCCCGATAGGGTTCCCGCATGTCGTTCGGGTATCCCGTCGTCCTCGACCTCACCGGTGTGCCGGTCCTGCTCGTCGGTGGTGGCAACATCGCTTCCCGCAAGGCCGAAGGGCTGCTCCAGGCCGGCGCGCGTGTCACGGTCGTCGCCCCGATGGTGTTGCCCGATCTGGCCGCCGCCGCGGCCGAGGTGCGTGTTCGTGGCTACGCCGAGGCCGACCTCGAGGGCCAGCAGTTGGTGATGACCGCCACCGACGACCCGGCGGTGAACGCTCTGGTGGCCACCCAGGCTCGGGCCCGCGGCACGTGGGTGAACAGCGCCGACGACCCGGAGAACTGCTCGTTCATCCTGCCGGCGGTCACCCGTCGCGGTCCGGTGGTGGTGGCGGTGGGGACCGACGGCGCCAGTCCGGCGCTGGCGCGACACCTCCGCGACCGCATCGCGGTCGAGATCCTCACCCCGGGCGTGGAGAATGCGGCACTCGAGCTCGCCCGACAACGGGCAGCGTTTCACGCGCAGGGCATCAGCACCGAGACCGTGGACTGGTCGCAGCGCCTGCAGGACGCCCTGGCGCTCGGGACCGACCCATCCGCCCCAGCATGATGGGCGGGTTCATCAGGAACTCGAGTTCCTGATGAACCCGCTGCGTCAGTTGACCGTGAGGGTCGAGTTCATGTTGTTGTGGCCGGGGATCTTGCACACGATGCGGTAGGTGCCGGGTGCCAGTTCGAGCTGGCGGGCACCGCTCGAACCACGCTTGGGAAGGTCGATGAAATCGCCGATGACCTTGTCGCTCGAGTCGACGACGTAGAGGTTGTGGGCGATGCTCGAGTCGTTCGCGCCGAAGATGACCACCTCGCCGTCGGTGGCGGTGGCCGCGTAGCTCTTCGAGTTCCACGAGATGCCGTCGAGCGCCTTCACGACCACGTCGGCCTCGGGCGGCGCGGTGCCGCTCGGGGTCGAACTGCCGCCGCAGGCGCTCAGGGCGAACAGCCCGACGGCGGCGGCGAGGAAGGGGATGGCGAGGCGGGACGTCATGGAACTGGATTCTAGAAGTTCGCGCTTCGGAAATGCAACGCCGAGCGAGTGGTCGAACACGGTGGTCACGACAACACCCTGCAACATCCCCTGTGGGGGCCCGCAGGGGTACCATCAGCTGCGATGACTACCCCCGAACAGCCGGCCGCCTTCGGCGCCAACTCGTGGCTCGTCGAGGAGATGTACGAGCAGTTCCGTACGGACCCTGGCAGCGTCAGCGAGACGTGGCGCGAGTTCTTCGACGACTACAAGCCGCTCACGCCGCAGCAGGCCGAACCGGTCGCGCCCTCGGCGCCGCTCGTGGCGCCCCCCGCGGCGTCCCAGCCGACCCCTGCCCCCGCGCCTGCCGCGGCGGTTCCCGCTGCCGAGCTGGGAGAACCCATCCGCGGCGCCGGCGTCGCCATCGTCAACAACATGGAGCGCAGCCTCACCGTCCCGACGGCGACCAGCTTCCGCAACGTGCCTGCGAAGCTGCTCGAGGTCAACCGTTCGGTCATCAACGGATACCGCAGCCGCACCGGCCAGGGCAAGGTCAGCTACACGCACCTCATCGGCTTCGCCATCATTCGCGCCATCGCCGACGCCGTGCCCAACATGAACAACACGTTCGTCACCGATGCCGACGGCAAGCCGCGCATCATCCGCAACGAGCACCTCAGCATGGGGCTCGCGGTCGACGTGTCGAAGTCCGACGGGTCGCGCACGCTCGTCGTGCCCGTGCTGCGCGACGCCGACACGCTGGACTTCGCCGGCTTCCTCGCCGCCTACGACGACGTCATCCGCAAGGTGAAGACGAACAAGCTCGCGGTCAGCGACTTCCAGGGTGCCACCGTCAGCCTCACCAACCCCGGCACCATCGGCACCGTCCAGAGCGTGCCTCGGCTCATGCCCGGGCAGGGCGTCATCGTCGGTGTCGGCAGCATCGACTACCCGGCCGAGTTCCAGGGCAGCGACGAGCGCACGCTCGGCTCGCTCGGCATCAGCAAGGTCGTCACGATCACCAGTACGTACGACCATCGCATCATCCAGGGTGCCGAGAGCGGCATGTTCCTCCAGCGTGTCCATCAGCTGCTGCTCGGTGAGCACGGCTTCTACGACGACGTGTTCCGCAGCCTCGGTGTGCCGTACGAGTCCGTCCGGTGGCACGTCGACCAGAACCCGGTCGACCACGAAGAAGCGATGCTGCACAAGCAGATGCACGTCGCCACGCTCATCCGCGTCCATCGCGTGCGCGGCCATCTGATCGCCGACCTCGACCCGTTGCGCTGGAAGCAGCCGAGCATGCCGCCCGAGCTCGATCCCGCGACCTACGGGCTCACCATCTGGGACCTCGACCGCGAGTTCCTCACCGGTGGCGTCGCTGGCTCCGAGAAGCTCACCCTCGGCGATCTGCTGCACGTGCTGCGCGACGCGTACTGCCGCACCATCGGCGTCGAGTACATGCACATCCAGGACTTCGTCGAACAGCGCTGGATCCAGGGCAAGCTCGAAGGCGCCAAGGACGAGATGTCCAAGGACCGCAAGCGCCGCATCGTCGAGCGCTTGAACGCCGCCGAGGCGTTCGAGAAGTTCCTCGCCACGAAGTACGTCGGTACGAAGCGGTTCGGGCTGGAAGGGGCCGAGAGCGCCATTCCTGTCCTCGACCAGATCCTGTCGATGGCGGCCGACGCCGGCATGGATTCCTCCGTGCTCGGCATGGCCCACCGCGGTCGTCTGAACGTGCTCGCCAACGTGATCGGCAAGAGCTACGACCAGATCTTCAAGGAGTTCGAGGGTCACGTGGACCCCAGCACCGTGCAGGGCTCGGGCGACGTGAAGTACCACCTCGGCGCGAGCGGCAAGTACGAGGGTCCCAGTGGCGAGAGCATCCGCCTCGAACTGGCGGCCAACCCCAGCCACCTCGAGACCGTCGACCCGATCGTGCTCGGCATCGTGCGGGCCATCCAGGACGGCATCGAACCCGCCGGCTCGTTCCCGTCGCTGCCCATTCTCATCCACGGCGACGCGGCGTTCGCCGGTCAGGGCGTCGTCGCCGAGTGCCTCGCCATGTCCGACATCGCCGGTTATCGCGTGGGCGGCACCATCCACCTGATCATCAACAACCAGATCGGCTTCACCACCAGCCCGCAGCACTCGCGCAGTTCCATCTACTGCAGCGACGTGGCGAAGACCGTGCAGGCGCCCATCTTCCATGTCAACGGCGACGACCCCGAAGCGTGCGTCCGCGTGGCCGAGTTGGCGTTCGAGTACCGGCAGAAGTTCCACAAGGACGTCGTCATCGACATGGTGTGCTATCGCCGCCACGGTCACAACGAAGGCGACGACCCGAGCTACACCCAGCCCCTCATGTACAAGGCGATCGCCGAGCGGCGCAGCGTCCGCAAGCTGTACGTCGAGGCGTTGGTCAAGCGTGGCGAGTTGACCGTCGAGGAAGCCGAGAGCGCGCTGGCCGACTTCCAGGGCAAGTTGCAGGTGGCACTCGACGAGACCCGCGCCCACGCCCCCGAGACGGTGAAGGTGGCCAAGCCGCCGAAGCCCATCGGTGTCCGCCCACATGTCGAGACCGGCGTGCCTCGCGACGTGCTCGACGGCATCTTCCGCCATTTCACGGACTACCCGTCCGACTTCACACCGCACCCCAAGCTGGTTCGCCAGTTCGAGACGCGGGCGAAGCTGTTCCACGAGTCCGGCGAGCTCGAGTGGGCCACCGCCGAACTGCTGGCGTTGGGCTCGATCGTCACCGAGGGCACCCCGGTGCGTCTCGCCGGTGAGGACAGCCGACGTGGCACGTTCAGCCAACGCCACGCCGCGCTGGTCGACTACGAGAACGAGAACGTCTGGATCCCCATCTCGACGCTGCCGAACCGTTCTGCCGGCTTCTGGGTCTACGACAGTCTGCTCAGTGAGTACGCCGCGCTCGGCTTCGAGTACGGATATGCGCACGAGAGCCCGGAAGCGCTCGTCATGTGGGAGGCACAGTTCGGCGACTTCGTCAACGGCGCGCAGGTCATCATCGACCAGTACCTGGTGGCCGCCGAGGACAAGTGGGGCCAGATGAACGGTCTGGTGCTGCTGTTGCCGCACGGCTTCGAAGGTCAGGGCCCCGAGCACAGCTCGGCCCGCATCGAACGCTTCCTCACACTCTGCGCCGACGACAACATCCAGGTCTGCAACGCCACCACTGCGGCGCAGTACTTCCACCTGTTGCGCCGCCAGGTTCGCCGTGACGTTCGCAAGCCGCTCGTCCTGTTCACCCCGAAGGCGCCGCTGCGCATGAAGGAGAGCCGGTCGAAGGTCGACGATCTCACGCATGGCTCGTTCCAGGAAGTGCTCGACGACCCGATCGCCGCGCAGAACCCCGGTGCGGTGCAGCGCGTCGTGTTCTGCAGCGGCAAGGTCGCGTGGGATGCGATGGCCGAGCGCGACAAGCGCAACGCCCCCGTCGCCGTCGTCCGTGTCGAGCAGCTCTACCCGTTCCCGGGCGAGCAGATGCGAGCCATCCTGCAGCGCTACCCCGCTGCGAAGCAGGTCGTGTGGCTGCAGGAAGAGCCCGACAACATGGGCCCGTGGCGCTTCGTCGAGGCCCGCTTCTGGCGTGTGAAGGAAGACGGCTACGACCTGCGTCTGGTCAGCCGCATCGGCAGTGGCAGCCCCGCGACCGGCACTGCCGCCGTGCACCAACAAGAGCTCGCCGACATGATGGACGAGACGTTCCAGGACCTCTGACGGTCAGAGCGACCAGCGCTTCGCCGAGC
>JANMFL010000357.1:0-3928 GCA_031377945.1 Acidimicrobiaceae bacterium
GCGCAGGTCGCGGATCGTTCGTCCGAAGGGGTCGATCAGGTCCATGTGCTCAAACTACCCACAGCAGCAACGTCCGGACAGGGGCGCCGGGGGCGATGCCGGCCCCGTCGGGAACCTCGGCGATCGCATTGGCGAGCGAAGTGGCGGCCAGCTGATGGCTGCCCTGGGCGCCGATGGACCGCACATGCACCCGACCGTCGTCCCCGAACGAGGCGTGTACCCGCTGGTAGTGCACCTTTCCGTCGGGACGGCGCGACAGGCCGTCGTCGGCCACCGCGGCGACCGTCGGTCGCTGTGGCGAAGGATGGCCGGCCATCTGCCGGAGCGCCGGCCGGGCGAGCAACTCGAAGCTCACCAGCGAGCTGACCGGATTCCCCGGAAGGCCGAAGACGGGGACCCGGCGACCGTCGGTCGCCGAGAGCAATCCGAAGGCGAACGGCTTGGCAGGCTTGATCGCGATCTGCATCCAGCGCATGTCGGCGATCTCGGAGAGCACCGCCTTCACGACGTCGTAGTCGCCCATGCTCACGCCGCCGCTGGTGACGATGGCGTCACACGAGTCGGCCGCCTGGCGCAGCACGGCGGCGAGCGCCGCTTCGTCGTCACGGACGATGCCGAGATCGACGGCCTCGCACCCTGCGTCGTGCACCAACCCGTGGAGCATGGTGCGGTTGCTCTCGCGGATCTGGCCCGGTTGCAACGGTCCACCGTCGTCGACGAGTTCGTCGCCGGTGCTGAGCACCGCGACCCGGGGTCTCGGCACGACAGGCACGACCGCCGCGTTCACGCTGGCCAGCACAGCGGCGACCGCGGGCGTCACGAACGTGCCGGCCGAGTACAGCGCCGTACCAGCGTGAACGTCGTCGCCGGCGGCTCGCACAGCAGCGCCGACATCGATCGATCGCAGCACCCGAACTCGGTCGCCACCGTCGAGGCGCTCGGTGTCCTCCACCATCACGACCGCCTCGGTACCGACGGGAATGGGGGCACCGGTCATGATGCGGATGGCCTCACCGTGGCCCAGCACCCGCTCGGTGAAGGCACCGGCGGCGACCTCGGCCACGACGGGCAACTCGACCGGAACGGTGGCCACCGACGACGCGACGACGGCGTACCCGTCGACCGCACTGTTCGCGAACGGCGGCACGTCCTCGGCGGCCTCGACCGGTGCCGCGAGCACACACCCGATGGCCGCCCGGAACGGCACGTCACGAGGTGCCAGCGCAGGGCAACGCTGGAGCACGTGGTCTCGGGCTTCGGCGATGTCGATCACGGGCGCCACGGTACCGTGGGCGGGGATGACCGCGTACGCCCCGTTCAGTGCCGCCCACGAGCCCGAGGGGCACCTCGTGCGGTGGGCCGGCTGGGACGACGATCGGATCGAGACCACCACCATCCGCTGGGAGAACGAGGGCTACACCGTCAACGGCGCCGTCGAACGGGAGCGGATCGAGTACGTGGTGCGCCTCTCGGCCACATGGCAGGTGCGTCAGTTCCTGCTCTTCCGCGACCTCGACGAGCCCGACCTGTGGCTGGCGACCGACGGCACCGGCCGCTGGGGCGAGATGAACGGCGCCCATCGCACCGAACTCGACGGCTGCACCGACATCGACCTGGCCTGCACACCGTTCACCAACACGCTCCCCATCCGTCGCCTCCCCTTCGAGCTGGGCGACACGGCCGAGATTCCGGTGGCGCTCATCGACCCGGAGACGCTGGAGGTTCGGCGGGTCGTGCAGCGCTACTCCCGCCTCGCCGAGCGCTCCTGGCGGTACGAGAACACCGAGGATGGGTTCACGGCGCTGCTCGAGGTCGACGAGCACGGCCTGGTCCTCGACTACCCGGGCGGGTTCCGCCGGTTGTCGTAGAGCACGCGGATCTCGTCGCCGTCGGCGAGCTTGCGCAATGGCTCGCGCAGCGTGATCAGGCTGATGTCGTCGATGTGCGCTCGCAACCAGAACGACACCTCGCGCGGGTGCCGTGGGGCCACCTCGCGCAACACCCAGCCGACGGCCTTGCGGACGAAGAACTCCGTGTCGGGCAGCAACCGTTCGGCGAAGTCGAACAGCATGTCGAGTTGGTCGCCACGGCGAACGGCGGACCGAAGGCCCAGCACCGCTGACCGCCGCATCCAGAAGTCCGCGTCGTCCACCCACTCGTCGAGCGCGGTCAGTGCGGATGCGTCGCGCGCCACCAGGTCGGCGACCACCAAGCCGGCGAGCGGGTCGACCAACGCCCAGGTCCTGCAGTCACGCAGATGTTCGGCGAGCCAGGGCGTGTCGCCCACGGTGATCCGCCTCGGCACCGCTTGCAGCAGTTCGATGGCTGCGAGCCGCCGCTCGTGCACGGGCTCGACCCACAGGGCGTCGGCGATTGCGAACAGGTCGTCGTGACCGATCTGCGGATGACGCTGCTCCCAGTTCCGCACCACCCTTCGCACGGCGGGCACCGGAGCGCCGAGGTGCCGCAGTTGGCTCTTCAGGTACGAGCGCTCCGCGGCTGCACGCTGGGGCGAACCGAACTCGGCCAACTGCACGTGCAGATGGCGGGTGACGCGATCCGGGTCGAGGTCAGAGCCTGGTGCGGAGCCACTCACGGAAGGGGTCTCCGATGTCGTCGTGCTCGAGTGCGAGCTCGACCACCGCGGTGAGCCAGCCCAACGGATTGCCGGTGTCGTGGCGCCGGACGGTACTGAGGACGCCGTGGAACGGACCGGCCTCGGCCTGCATGCGCAACGCATCGGTGAGCTGGATCTCGCCGCCCGCACCGGGCAGCACGTCCTCGATGCGATCGAAGACATCGGGCGTCAGCACATAGCGGCCGATGATGATGAGGTTGCTGGGGGCGTCGGCCTGCGTCGGCTTCTCGACCATCGTGGCGATGGGCAGCACGCCCGCCTCGTCGAGCGGACCGGCCGGCGTCACCACGCCGTATGCGCTCACCCGTTCCGGGGCCACCTCCATCAGCCCGACCACGCTGCCACCGGTGTGCTCGCACACGTCGATCAGTTGGGTGAGCAGCGAACTGTCGCCCATCAGCTCGTCGGGCAGCATGACCGCGAAGGGCTCGTCGCCGACCAGCGCACGGGCACACCCGACCGCATGACCGAGACCTCTGGCTTCGTCCTGGTAGGCGAAGCTGATCCGCATCTCGCGACCGATCCGCTCCAGCGCGTCGGCCATCTGGTGCCGGCCCGTGGACCGCAACTTGGCCACGACCTCGGGCGACGACTCGAAGTAGGCCTCGATGGCCGGTTTGGCGTGGCTGGTGACGACCACGACGTGGTCGATGCCGGCGCCCGACGCCTCGTCGAGGATCAGCTGCAACGCGGGAGTGTCGATGATGGGGAGCAGTTCCTTCGGCACCGCCTTGGTGGCGGGAAGGAACCGGGTGCCCATGCCGGCTGCCGGGATGACGGCGGTGCGTGCGCGCATGAACCCTCAGCCTAATGAGAACCGGAGCCGGACAGGGTGGGACGGCGGAACTCTTGCTATCGTTGGCACTCGCCCATTCCGACTGCTAATCCTCGACTCGGGAGTGCCCGCAGAGATGCCCACCTACGTGTACAAGTTCGTCGAGACCGGTGAGACCATCGAGGTCCAGCAGGCGTTCACCGACGATGCCCTCACCGAGGCCGTCCACCCCGGCACCGGCGCGACGATGGACGTCAAGAAGGTCTTCTTGCCCGTCGGCGTCACGTTCAAGGGCGGCGGTTTCTACAAGACGGACAACCGCGGCGGGTCGGCGAAGAGCGCCAGCACCACCCCGGCCGCCACCTCCAGCACCGATTCGGGCGGGTCGACCGGGGTGGTGCTGGCGCTCTTCGCCGACCCGCCGCGGTTGTCCGTCTTGTAGAAACCGCCGCCCTTGAACGTGACGCCGACGGGCAAGAAGACCTTCTTGACGTCCATCGTCGCGCCGGTGCCGG